>JAQWLN010000228.1 GCA_029247265.1 Fuerstiella sp. | reverse complement strand
ATCATCGAGCAGACGGCGGATCATTTTCACTGGGACACCCGGGAACTGTGGCACGACATCCGTAAAGACGGCGTGACAATTATGACCAAAACGACTGACGAAGCTGGTGGTGGACATGCGCATTGTGGCATGACCATCCTGCAGGGGCAGCCCTTTCCGGAAGCGCTTCAGGGATCGGTGCTGGCGCTCAATCTGCACGGTCGCCGCATCAATCGGGATACGCTGCATCGACACGGAGCCACCTATACGGCACGGCATGCCACCGACTTTTTGAAGATGGCCGATCCGTGGTTTCGGGGCGTCGAAATTATTTCGGGCAGGGCCGGTGAACTGTTTGTCGCTGACTGGTCGGACGTGGGAGAATGCCACGAGAATGACGGAATCCATCGAACATCCGGACGTATTTACCGGCTGACGATGAAAGGCGATTCGCAGGCTGGGCGTCCATCCGTTTCGTCGGTGGATCAGCTCAGCACGCAGCAACTGGCGGAACACGTGGCGTCTGAGTGGGAATGGCTGTCGCGAAAGTGTCTCCTGGAACTGGCCGAACGTGCGGCGGATTCAGGGACCGCCTTAACGATCCACGAGTACCTGCGGGTGAAATTTCGCTCGAATGAATCTGAACAAAGGCGATTGCGACGACTGTGGGCACTGCACGCGACGGGCGGAGCGACCGACAAGTTCCTTAGCAGCTGCCTTGACGACAGCAGCGAACATGTGCGGTGCTGGGCGATTCAGTTTCTTGCAGAAGCCGCTGATCCCGGACCCGGCGTGCTGGCAAAATTGCAGTCCATGGCGAAGGACGACGAATCGGGACTGGTGCTGACGTGGCTGGCGTCTGCACTGCAGCGGCTGCGGTATGAGGATCGCTGGCCCATCGCACAGGCACTGGCTGGTCACGAAGAATATGCCACAGATCGAGTGTTGCCGCTGATGGTTTGGTACGGTGTCGAGCCCGCCGTTCTGGCACACAGGAATCAGGCGATTAAAATGGTGTTATCGTGCCGGTTCCCGATTGTGCGCGAATACATCGCTCGCAGAATCACTCTGGAAATCGAACGACAGCCGGAGGTCTTTGCACGCCTGCTACATGGGCTGACTAACACAGACGCCGAGGCGCTCATCGTGGTGGATGTGCTGCGCGGTATGGCGGAAGCGTTACGAGGTTGGCGAAAAGCTACGCCGGTGAAGGGCTGGAACGCTTTCTCTGTGGCAAATGCTGACAATGGGATTGCGGAGGTTCGCAGGCTGAATCGCGAGCTCTCTTTGGTGTTCGGAGACGGCCGCGCACTGGACGAAATTCGAAATATCGCGGCGGACGGTGGCTCGGAGCTGTCAGAACGTCGCGCTGCGATTCGTGCCCTTGTTCTGGCACGCGACAAGGACGTCGTACAGCTGCTTCAGAAACTGTTGGGCGACCGTGATTTGTCGCGGGACGCAATCAGTGGTCTTGCTGCATTTGGACACGATGAAACGCCAGCCCTGCTGGTTTCAAAATTCGGGGGGTTCAACTTAACGGCGAAACAGGCGGCGATCACCACACTTGTGTCGCGTCCTCGGTTTGCGGCCATTCTGCTCGACGCGGTGGCGGCGGGCAACATTGGCCGCTCACACGTTTCTGTTTTTCAGCTCCGCCAGATGCAGAACTCCGGCGACGCTGAACTGAGCCAGCGCGTCGCCAGTATGTGGCCGGAACTGTCTGAGCGATCCGAGGAAAAGACCTCGCACATTGCTAAGCTCAGAGCCACGCTGACTCCGGAGACGATCGCCGCCGCAGACCCGTCTGCCGGCCGCCTGCTCTTCCGGCAGTCCTGCGCGATTTGCCACACATTATTCGGTGAAGGAAAAACGATTGCTCCGGACCTGACCGGCGCGCAGCGACACAACCTTAACTACCTGCTGGAAAACATCGTCGATCCCAGCGCTACTGTCTCAAAGAACTTCAAACTGTCCGTAGTGCTGCTGGAGGACGGCCGCGTGATCAATGGTATTGTTCTTGGACGCACAGAAAAAACGCTGACGCTGCAGACGGCGATGGAGCAGGTCGTGATTCAGCGCGAAGAGATCGATGAAATGAAAGAAGCGGCGATTTCTATGATGCCGGACAAACTGCTGAACGTACTTGATGACCGGCAGATTCAGGACCTGATCGCCTACCTGATGTCATCTGCGCAGGTGCCCCTGCCTGAAGTTCGATAGACACAGACATTTGTATGAATTCACGGAGCGTAATCGTGGTGTGTCCGCCAGGTTGGTCGAACGGGAGCGGTCAGCATCGATGGCGGGAACGCCAGGTCTTCCAATACGGTGCTTTATGGAATCGCCATAACTCAGGCGTAAATCTGATGCTCGTCGATATAAGTTTCGACGGCTCGTGGTACAAGAAATCGCAGTCCGTCTCCATCGCGTACGCGGCAACGAAGTTCCGTGGCCGAGATGTCAGTGCCCGGCATGGTGACCAACTGCACTTTCCTTGCCAGGTTTTCTCCGACCCAATCAATCACCTGTGATGAAGATGGTGGTGGCAGACCCGGACGGTTCACGGTCACAATGGTGGCTAGTTGGGCGATACCTTCCGGATCCTTCCATGTCGGAATGTCACGCAGCGAATCGGCGCCCATCAGAAAGAACAGCTCTGCGTCCGCAAAATCATTCTTCAATTCTGTCAACGTGTTGACGGTGAACGACTTTCCCTCACGTCTGATCTCGCGTCGATCCACCACAAATTCCGGATAGCCCGAAACTGCCAGTTGCAGCATGTCGGCACGGGCGTGTCCGTCTGTGATTTTTATGTCGGTCTTGTGAGGCGGCGTGCCTGCCGGAATCAGGCGCACCTGGTCAAGCGACAGTTTCAGACGGCAGGTTTCTGCCAGAACAAGGTGTCCATAATGGACCGGGTCAAACGTACCGCCCAGAATCCCCAGTTTCATGAATCAATCTTCGTCAATGTGTTCAAGGAAACAGCGGCGTGCCATCAGCGGACAGAAAGCACCAGACAACAGTGACCGTGCGTGGATCAGGCAGCGGAAGGGGCGGAGTCATACAACGTCATAACCGCAGAACGGCTATTCTCTGAAAAAGACTCTCGACCCTTTGCCCTTACCCGGCCCGTATCGTAGCATCACCGGCGAAAGTACATCGTACTGGAAGGACTGAGCCCCGCAACAGAGTCGAAGACTGAGTGTGGTACAAACAGGCTGCCGTGACGAAAATGACGGTTTCCGGCCTGGTATGACGTCATTCCCTGTCAATCGCCATTCCGTCATCATTTCCAATGACTGATTCGTCTGATCCCAATTCGAAATCCTCGGGCGACGACACCATGTTTCGTGGCCCCGCGAACTGGTTCTCGCTGACCAGCCCGGCGGAACTGGAAGTGCAGCAGAATGAGTCGTTCATTGAGTTCCGAGCTGTGGGGGATCATTCTCCGGCTGCTGAGTCGGATGATACGGACGACGCTCCATCGTGGTCGATGACGGTGTATGCCGCGTGGATTGATGAATCTGAGCCGGAAACGAATGTTGGCTCATTTGATGCGGAAACACTGTTTCCTGCGGTGGTACGGAGTTCGCCAGTGGTTTCTCTGCCCTGGGGTAGCAATGTCAGAGCGTGGGAAGGAATCTCACGCCACCGATTCCGGGGTCCGTTTTGGCAGCGTATGTTTCGGGCGGTTCCAACATATGAGTGGAGACTGTGGATTTTCGAGCACGAGCAGGTCATGGTGGTCGCCAGTTTGCAGTCACGGATGGGGCTGTCTCTTGATGCAAATACTGTGGCAATCTGCGAACGCACCCTCGAATCAATTGAATTCGCCGATACGCTGGCGAAGCCGCCCGAAGGCTTCCGCAGCGACGTAGTTGAGCTGGGTCGCAGGTATTTTCCGCTATTGTCGATCAAGCCCACCGGGAGTTTCGGACTGCAGATCGAAGATTCTGAAATCAACCTTGCCAACTTTTATCGGTCGTACCTGCAGCAGCCGGATAGCTTCAAGCAGATCATCCTGCCGGGGCTGACCACGGTTGTTCGATTGCAGGAATGGGGCCCTGATCAACTCATGCCAACTCTTGAGGAGATATCCGAAAGTGTGATGCCGATGCTGTATCCCGAAGCTGAGGCAGAGACGACATTGAAAGACTTCGTCAGGCTGCCGTGGGTGTGTGGCCTGTCTGTGATGTTCGTCCTGGATCAGGACGAGACCTATCGCTTCGTGCATCACAGAATGCTGCAGGCGTGGCAGATTTCAGAGCTCGATCTGCAGGAGCTGGCGATGGACAATCTAAACACTTTTGCTCTCGAAAATCCGCTGGAAGTAACAGTGATCGCTGAGGACGACGATGCCCGGATGCTGGTGCCGGTCAGTCCAAATGCCTACAACAGTGTACGATTGCTGGGGCCGGAACTGCACAGCCGACTGCGGAGGATATTGGGCGCCGAGTTGATTGTTGGCGTGCCGAACCGCGACTTTTTTGTTGCAGTGTCGTTGAACCATCCAGACCTCGTGTCGGACGTGCAGCAACGTGTCATTCAGGATTATCAATCCATGCATCATCCGCTGACCAGTCGTTTGCTGGTGATATCAGCAGATGGCGTCAGCGAGTACTGTGACTTGTAGACTGGCGGTATCATGAGCCAGTCTCAACTCATCGCCTTCTGCGGTGGTGGCTCCGGCGGGCATTTGGTCCCTGCGCTTGCTATTGCAGAGCAGTTGCTTGGATCGAATCCGTCCATGCGTTTTTTGTTCCTGACGAGTGACCGTCCGATCGATCACCACATCATCGCCACCTGCGGCTTGCCAGCCGAGTCGTTTGAGCACATTGTCCTGCCCGTGCGGAGCTCCGCGGCCCGAGTGTCCTTCGCCATTCGGTCGTTCCGTTCGGCACTAAAGTGCAGACGTTGTTTTCGCCAGTTGAAGCCCAGTGTCGTGGTTGGGCTGGGAGGCTTTGCGTCCATGGCCGGAGTCATCGCGGCGCGACTATCCGGATTGCCGATTGTGCTGCTGGAACAAAATACGATTCCGGGACGAGCGAATCGTTGGCTTCGTCGGATCGCGACGCGGACCTTCACAGGCTGGCCACTGGAACCATCGTGGGGCGACAAATGGCGAACTCCACTTACCGAAGTCGGCGTGCCATTGCGACGAAGTTTTCAATCAGATCGAATTTCCAGTACTTCCGGCGTGACAACTGCGACTGCGCCGGTCCGTTTGGTGGTGCTGGGCGGGAGCCTGGGCGCGAAACGACTGAACTCAATCGTTCTGGATGCATTGATAAAGTCCGGTTTTCGTTCCGAGGAACTGCAGATTGTACATCAGGCCGGCCACGGCGATGTTGACCGCGTTCGGCAGGCCTACGATCGGGCCGAAATTTCGGCTGAGGTGGTTGCTTTTGCGGACGACATGCACGGCTTACTTTCATCTGCCTCGCTGGTCATTAGTCGTTGTGGCGCTGTGGCCCTGGCTGAAATTGCAGCCTGTGGCAAGGCATCGATTTTGTTTCCGCTGTCAGTGTCGGCTGACGACCACCAGTTTCATAATGCCGAGCACTTTGGGGCCCGCGGTGCTGCTGTCGTCGTTCACGAGAGCGAGGAAGATGCTGCGACGCGACTGAGCCAGCATCTTGCTGATCTGCTATCGCCTGACGATTCTGTAGCCGCATCGAATGTTGCACCTCCAACTTCCGCGTCCGTTGGCCATCGCCTTGTTGTCATGGCGGACAGCGCGCGAGAACTGGCGCCGGGGAATGCGGCTGCGGTGATTGCCACTTCACTGCTGCAGTTCACGGACATACACACATTCAGCTCGGTCCGTATGAAATGACGCCGGCACGAACCTCTGGCACCTGACTGTGTCTTACGGTCACCCACCGGATTCAGGGAATGCGTCTGGTACTTCAATGTCCCCCGATTGCAGACCAAGCTCGCTCCTCGTGTCCATGTCAGGGTGGCAACTTTATTGTGCAGTCTGTAGTCTAGTGGTCCTGCACGCCGGCTTGTGGAGCCGAAGGTGGGGGGGGCGATTCCCCTCAGTCTGCCTTTGTCAGACAGCTTGTCTGAACGATACCGCGGCCGCTGCAGGGTGATTTCACCCGGTTGTCGACCAAACGACAGTAGCAGAAAGGACAACGATCAGTGGTTAGTTCTGTTCTTCAACGACCAACTCTTGTGCTGAACCGCAATTGGCAGCCAGTCGGAGTTGCGCCTGTTTCGCGTTCTTTGGTCAAGGTCTGGAATGAATCAGCACGCATCGTCGATCCGGCGGATTTTCAGCAGTATGACTGGCAGGACTGGTCTCTGGTGCAACCTGCTGAAGGCGAAGCGTTTATTCAGACACAATGGCTGCGTCTGCGAGTTCCGGAAGTCGTTACGCTGACGAACTACGATCGTTTGCCGATGAATGTCGTGGCTTTCAGCCGCCGCAACGTCTTCAAACGCGACAATTTCACTTGCCAGTACTGCAGCTGCAAACCGGGCAGCGAGGAACTGACGATCGATCATGTTCTTCCCCGTTCGCAGAATGGCACATCAAGCTGGCAAAACTGCGTTCTGGCCTGCGTGGAGTGCAATCATCGCAAAGCCAATCGAACTCCGGAGCGAGCTGCAATGCCACTGAAACGTAAGCCGGTACGTCCCTTGTGGAACCCGTCTTATGCTCGTCACGGTGTGCGACTGGAAAGCTGGTCGAAGTTTGTCAGTGACGCGTACTGGAACGTGGAGCTGGAAGATTAGTCACGCAGCCGGCGGCAACGCTGTCGGCTGCGTTTTTTTTGACTGAAAACGATAGATGTCAGACTGCCGTTGTTCTCCATTCACCGTTGCCGCATTCCTGTTGGCAGCATCGTGCTTCGTGTCGTCTGCCTCAGCTCAGAGTGCCACCAGCGTCGATTCGGTCGCAAGTTCAAGCACGCAGTCAGCGAAGAAACAACCTGCTCCCTTTCGCTGGGTCAACCCACAGAAACTGAAATTGCCCGGAGTCCGCCATGCGACGTTTCGCAGCAGCAGTATGGATATCGACGTCGGATACTGCATCTACATCCCGTCGGAATACTCGAAACCACGGGCTTCGAGCAAACGATTCCCTGTCGTCTATTATCTTCACGGAGGTCGGCCGGGCAGTGAAACGAAGAGTGTTAAGCTGGTAAAACACATGCACCGGGCTATCGAAGGCGGCCGTGTTCCCCCGATGATTTACGTCTTCGTTAATGGTGGCCCGGTCAGTCATTACAACATGTCAGGTCGCAGTAACGCGATGGGTGAGGACGTGTTTGTTAAGGAATTGATCCCGCATGTCGACAGCGTCTATCGAACGATCAACGGGCGCGACGGCCGAGGCATTGAAGGATTTTCCCAGGGCGGCCGTGGTACAACCAGGATTATGTTCAAGTATCCGGAACTGTTCGGCAGCGCTGCGCCGGGCGGAGCGGGTCAGGCTACAGAAAAGAGGATTTCGGAAGAGAATGGGCGGGAGAGTGATGCCCTGGTCTTTGCTCCAGGACACAACACATACGACCGAGCCCGTGCGTATGCGAAAAACCGCTCACCTGCGCTGCCGATTCTTATTCACGTGGGCACCAAAGGATTTAACTACGAAAACAACCTGGCCTATATGGAATTCCTCGACACGCTGAAGATCTCCTACCAGCGACTTATCGTGAAAGATGCGGCTCACAGCGCTGCTGAAATCTACGAAAAACGAGGTGTCGAAATTATGATGTTCCACGCCACGAACTTCGGGCTGGGCAAATAAATCCCGCGCGTTCGTGGCGGCGATACAGATTCGGCTGGTTGATTCAGCAGTCGCTTTTCCCCATTGAGAACGGGTGCCTGCGGCGCCAGAGTGGTTCGCTACTCCGTCGGTTTCGTCTCAGCCTGGGCGTCCGGAATTTCCGTCACGTGCTCTTCTTCGTGATCATCCTTTTCTTCAGTAGTCCCGTGGTTGTGGTCGTCATGATCACTGTGTGAGTGCTCGTCGGACGAACCGGCACTGGCAGCGGCCTCGGCAAGTTTGTCAGTCCGTTCAGCGTCGGCCATCGCCTTCCAGTCATCAATGCATGGTGGACAGCAGAAACCAACTTTCTGGCCATTCCATTTCACAAAGGTCTGACCGTCAATCTCACCGCCCATGACAGGGCAATGGGTGTTCAGGACTTCGCTGGCGGCGGCGGGTGTGCCCACCCCAGCATCCGAACAGCCGACTACACCAAGTAACAGGACACATGCGAGAGCGGCGTATTGAGGTTTCATCGTCATTCTTTTCTTACGGAGTGGTTACAGTGACTAATTCAGGAGTCGCCCGGAGCAAATTACTTGTTTGTGAGCGATCCGAAGACATAGATCAGCGCCCGCTTTGGCGGGCACGAGTTGTGGTGTTGGATTGGAGACGCTTTTGGGCCTGGCGGGTAAACGAAAGCTACGTCCAGTTTAGGCGGCAATCTGCAGACTCATAGCTATTCCTGTCCTGGATTGATGCACAATGTCGATTTCAGGAGGCCTGAAGTAATCCGTGAGACTGACTCTGCAATAACTTCCGTAAGTGTTAAAACCCTGCTCAATCGTACCGTAATTTCCTCGTGAAAGGACATCATGGATCTGTATGCAGGGATTGCATTGCTGCTGCTGGCGTGTATCGGCAACGCCGCGTGGTGGGCGATCCTTGTGAATCGTGCTCATTCGCTTCGATATGACGCCAGCAACCTGAAATACGTCCGCAAACTGCACGACGTGGGGATCATTTTGTTTCCGCCATTAGCCTTTTGGTTTATGGGATGGACAGAATCGGGCCTGCTGCGTGGGGGCAGCGTGACCGAGTTGCCATTCGTTCTTCAGGTCCTTTTAATGTTCGCCTTGTGTGGGCTGCTGCCGTTCATATGTTCCGTACTGCGCTGGCAGGCAAGGCAGGCCCCAGCTGAACTGCTGAAGGCGACGTCGCAGCATTTTGACGTCCTGAAGATTCAGCATGTTGAGTCAGACAGGCAGGCTGTGCGTGGTGAGCGGATACCGCTACTTGCCAAATTTCCCGGGAATCAAATTCATCGGCTTGAGGTCACGCGAAAGTACCTGAGTTTACCAGGTCGGCAGGCTGACGCGGGACGTAACCGTCGAACAATTAAGGTGGCTCAGCTTTCTGACACCCATTTCGTCGGCTGTCCAGGCAGACGATACTTCGAATTCGCCACAGACCGGCTTTGTGAACTGCAACCCGATATATTTGTGTTTACCGGCGACCTGATAGACGACGAGGAATTGTTCCCGTGGGCATTTGATATGTTTTCCCGGTTGTCGGGCGTAGCCCCTGGTTATTCAATTCTGGGCAATCACGACTGGCGGCTCAACCATGGCAGGATTCGAAAGGGGCTCGTGGACACTGGCTGGGTCGACCTTGGTGAAAAACACACGTCCATTTCCATCGGCGATGTTTCCGTTCTGCTTGCCGGCACGGAAGCACCCTGGATTGGCTCCAACCCGGAAGTGCCCGTCCCCGGTGACGAAGATGTTCGCATCTTGCTGAGCCATTCGCCGGATCAGCGTAACTATGCCCATCAGCAGCAGTTCGACCTGATGCTGTGTGGCCACAACCATGGCGGCCAGGTTGTTTTGCCGGTGATCGGTCCCGTTTACGCGCCAAGCCGGTACGGAGTCAAATATGCCGGTGGCACTTACCGTCACCAGCAGATGTTAATTCACGTTTCTCGCGGATTGGGTGCGCAGGAAGCCCTGCGACTCAATTGCTGCCCGGAAGTCACGTTGCTGGAAGTGGAAATATAGAGCGTCGTAAGTTCACTCCAGATTACGGTGAACGTTTTTAATTTTTTGGAATCGTGGCCCAGCGATCGGATAACGTGCACGGTCCCAAATCGGCGGTGAACAGGTTGCGTGCAGCGGTATCCGTGAGTCTCCCGATTCGACGCCTGCGTCTTCAATTCCCTTCCCCCGATGCCCCCTTGCTTGAACACACACGTCCATCAACATGGGAATCGCGCGTTTTCATCGACCGAATCAAGATTTGTCTACTGAATTGACTCAAGGCGTACTGTCAGTTCTACAGCACGCTGCTTTCGGGCGGCGGAACCCCAGCCTGGATAGAGAGCCTGTACGACACCAAGACGTCGTAGCGCTTCGTCCGGTTTCTGCTCCAGCGCCGATATCTTTGCCAACTGCAGTGATGCTTCCAGCCACGAGTCAGAGCCAGGCGGATTCGATTCATTGATATTCAGCCAGAACCGGCGCACACCCGGGTTGATTGCTTCTGTTCGCTCGGTTGCGCCGTCTGCCAGCATCAGCGTGTCAGCGATGTTGAGCAGAATTGAATTGTTAAAGGACTGTTCAGTGATGGCCTGTAGTATTTCGTCGTGTAGCTTGTGGTCTCCGGTGAGCTGTGTGGCAGTGATTACGACCGGCAGGACGAAGAGTGCAGTCTTCGCCGTCAACCGAGGTCCTTGCTCTGCCAGTAAACGTCGAATAAGCGATTCCGTTGCGCGTGCCAGCCAGACGTCACCGGCGGCCGGTTTGTCGTTCGAGAACTGATCATGCAGTGATCTGATGGAATTCACCAGACTCAAGCCATTCAAAGTTAACAACTGCTGCAACGCTGCGTCTAACCGATCCTGAGTCGACGCTATTCGCGCAGCAGTGACCGCCTCGAGTACGGCAATCTGTTCGAATAGCTCCATGTCCTCGTGGAGACGCGACATGGAAAACTGACTCACCACCGAGCTCAATTCCGTATTCACTGCAGTCCAATCGAGACTACCCGGCGCCTGTCCAGCAACCCTGAAACTCAGGACACGTAAGATAAGCGGTGCCAGGTCGACTTCCTCAATCTCACCTGAACGGGACATCATGGTATCTGCACGTTTTCGAAACAGCTGCAGCGCGTCAACACGTCCAACGTCTGGATTCACAGTTGGAGCTGCGGCTAGAAGACGACCACAGTCCAACAGCAGTTCGAGCTTCCGGTCCACATCGCCCATATCGTCCATCATTGAGAGTGCAATCATCGCGGCGCGAAGCGGATCTGTCGCACGGACATGCCGCAACAACCACAGTTGAGCACGGCTGGCGGTCGGCTGATCTGCAAATTTGGAAAGGTGAGTTTCAATCGCTGATAGATACTGCTGCGACGTCACCGCGGGACCTTGCTGATTGCCCTGAACCGACAGCTGGGCCAGCGTAAAGACTTTCAGCAGATCAGCGGCCGCGTGCCGACTGGATTCGCCCAGACTTTCGTAAAGTACGGCGGAACTGTTGAGTCGTATCAGCGCCTCATTCCATTTTCTTTCGTCAATCAGCATTTCACCGGCACGCAGCAGCAAACCAGCCCGGGGGCGATCGTACTGTGTCGTGGGCAGGCGACTGATAGCAACTTCGATCAAACGCAGTGCAGCTGCAACGTCCCCACTGGCATGGGTGAATTCCACCTGTTCCACGACGTCTGCAACTTTGGTGCCTACCTCGGCAACCAGATGAAACCGCTCCGCTGTTCGTTCTACACATTCCAAAAAGACACCTCTAAGCGCCGGGCGCAGGTTGCTGTGAGCTGTTGCAAATGCCACCGTGGCCTCTTTAAGGAACGCAGGGTCCTGGAGTTGCGATGCCAGCTCCAGACGGCCCAGGAGAGCCTCCAGCTGCAACCACGCTAAATGCTGCCCTGCCTTCGCCGTTGCCTTTGGTGAAGTCGAAAGCAGCGTCGACGCAGCACTGGCTTCGCTTTGATGCAATAGCGAACGGACCCTTAGCAGTGTTAGCAGGTGATCCTCATCGGAGAGTAGTTCCTGATTGCTGACCTTCAGATTGAATTGTTCGCTGTCGCCGGTCCATAACGCCAATTCAGCGGACAGCCACCTGGCCAGCGTTTTTGTATTCTGGTTACCAACGCCGCGCAAAATTAAATTCAGCAGAGTTTCTGCATCGCGCAGCGTGTTGTCAGCATCGGCCGCACCTTTCTCTGATGACAACTGCAACTGAAATTTCAGACAATGCAGTTCCGCCGATACCAGTCGGCCATCGTTGAGACATTCACGTGCCAGGTTCGGTGAAAGATCTGCGCGAATCTGATCAAGCTGTGCCAGCAGTCCTTCCGTAATCGCAATGCCTCTGTTCGCCACCGTAATCAAGGATGGATCAAGCCTGTCAAAAATCGGTTTCAGCCCGCCCGTATGCTCAGTCTGCTTGTCACGACCGAACAGATTTCCGGCCTCCGACAGATAGATTCTCATGCGAATGCTCTGTCCGAGGACCCGTGCCTGGTGCAGCCGCAGCTCAAACTGTCTGGCCGGCGGCGGGACATTATCCTTCAGGAAATCAGTGAGCTGCTGCAACGCATGGTTCAGCAGTTGGCGGCGGTCGACCGCTGCCGCAAACCACGCATGTTCCAAATGTGTTCGGCAGAGTCGCAACTGCCATTGAGCCTGCCGGTCGGTGTCCGGTGCTCGCAGCATCCGCTGTCTGCAATGCTGTTCGGCAAGATCAAATAACTGTCGTTCTGTCAATTGTCGAATGAAGAGGCGCTCCGCCCGATCGCCCTCAGACTCGGCCCCTGCAGCGGACAGAAGCGACATCGTCAGTAAGCTCAGCGGGACAGCGACGACGTGCAACCACGTCAAACCGGTCCGACCGCAGCAACGGTGGCCCCGCAGAATCAAGTTGGAACGCCATGCGGACATTTCCGAATTCTATCGGCGTCGCGACACAATCGCCAAACTGTTGACAAAAACAGAGCGCCAGGGGCGTTGACGTACAGCACTGACAGGAATGTTGCTCTGCCGGTGCTTCCCCGCGCATGACTATTCTTTCGAGACCTGAATGCGGCGCGGCTCTGAACGCTGAGTCCGAGGCAATTCGACACGAAGAACTCCATTGTTCAGGCGAGCCGTGATGTGTTCGTGGTCAACCTCATCGCTTAGAATGAAGGACCTCAGAAAATCACCAACCTTGTACTCTTCATGAAGGACGGTCCGGCCATCCTGGTCGTTCCTGACTCGTCCGAATATAGCCAGTCGGTTGTCCTGAACCTGAAGGTCAAGTCCCTCGGTCGTTACGCCGGGCAGGTCGGCATACAGCACAAGCCCATTGCTGGTTTCATAGATGTCAATCGGAGGATTGAACAGCATCCGAGGTGAATTGTCAGCGTCATGTTCGGGCGTCATTTCGACTTCAGGAGGGGTGGGCCGCATGGCTTGGTCAGAATTGCTCATTTCCTGTCTCCTTTGTCTTTCGAGCCGCGGCCTCGGAAATCGCCTGTCGCGGAGATCTTTCGAGGGACCGTTTCTGAAGCACTGGCTCCCGTCCTCAGACCGTT
>JAQWLN010000221.1 GCA_029247265.1 Fuerstiella sp. | reverse complement strand
AACTGCAATCGCCTGGGTGGAGATTGGCAGCGAACCGGGTGCTGTCGTGGGAGCATATGACATGCTGCGGCAAGCGGAGCCCGAGCAGGCGTGGTCCTGGGCCGAGCGGAGTCTGCGGCGGAATCCGGACGATCAACGTCTGTTAAAAATGCTCAGGGCATCCGCACCGCCTGAGCAGATGTCTCGACTGCGATCGCTGCTCGAATCAAAACTCGATCATCGTCCCGTGGCGCTGCACTGGCATCGCACATATCAAAATATGCCAGGCGTCAGCAGAGACTATGAAAAGACACTGGCTCTGTATGAAACATTTGTGCAGGCCGACCCGCAGAATTCGGTACTGATATATCTGCGAGGCCGCTTTGATAAGAACCTGCAAGTAGGGCAGGATTCGATTGCAGAAGCGATCAGGGTCGACCCTGAGTTCGGGTGGCCTTATTTTTCGCGAGGTTTCACACAACTGTGTGCGGCAAAATGGCAGTCGGCCTTCGATGACTTTCAGCTGGCGACCGATCGGCAGGTGCCGCCTGAGGATATTAAGGCGTACAGACACACGGCGATGCTGGGTATCGGACGGCTGACGGAGTTGGAACAACAATACCAGGGCATTCTCACTGACGATTCCGCTGAATTGCGCACGGCAGCACTGCTGGCGGAAGTTCTTGTCGTTCAGGGACGCATGGACGATGCTGAGCAGATTGTCAGCAAGACCGTCCGCTCATATAAAGAAATCGCTGGTGAGCAGCACATGGAATCGGCGCGTGGGGTTCAGGCGATGATGTCGTACTTCCACGGCGAAATTGAAGCCTGCCTGAAGTTTACCGGAGAATCAAAACACCTGAAATCGCTGCAACAAATCGTTTCCATGGAATCAGGCGGCGCGTCTGATTTTGCCGCAGTTTATGACCGGGACGATGACCAGGTGAATCGCTGGCTGCCACTGGTCTGTTCACTGTCATTTCACGCCGACGATGACGTGGCCAACAGCGAAGTCTGGTACGACAGGACGCTGGAGCGCTTAAGACGACTGGGGCCACGAAAAGAAGCCATGACACGTATCCTGAGTGCAGAAACAATCAGCGCTCGACTTATCGAAGAACTACGACTTGTTCATGAACTGCCGATGGACAAGGCGGTCATTCTGACATGTCTCGGACTGCGAGCCGACTCTGACGATCTTCGCCAGCAGTTTTTCGATGCTGCACAGCAATTGATGGTTCGTCGCAGACCACCATATCTGTTGTTGCAGCGAATTCATAAGACCGCGGGAGACAGGCAATGATGGATCGCGGCCGCTTCGATGATTTGGTCGACAGCATCGAAATACGATATGCAGACCGACCAGCAGCCCTGGCCAATCACACCTGGTTGTGGCTGTTGCTGGGATACGCCGTGGTCATTCTGTTGACCGGTTTACTGGTCGGCGGTGGCCTGGCGATTTTTGTGGCCGGGATCTTCTGGCCTGGTGTCGGGATTATCCTCGTAATCGTCGGTGGCGTATTGATGACATTTGGGATTGGGCAGGCGGGTGCTCTGGTTCTTGTCGACTCATTCGAACCAGAGGGGCGACAGTTGCGCAAAGACGAAACGCCGGAGCTGCATAAGCTGATTGGTATGCTGCGTCGCAACCTTGACTGCCCCCAGATCCATCGAATTGTGTTGACAGAAGACTTCAACGCTGCAATTGTGCAGACGCCCCGGTTGGGGATCTTCGGGTGGTCACGATCATGGTTGATTCTGGGAGTGCCTCTGCTGCTGGCTGTATCGCCTCAGGAAGCGGCGTCGGTGCTCGCTCATGAGTTTGGGCACATTTCAAAACGACATGGACGACAGGGCAATCGAATCCATCAAATGCATCAGTCATGGGAAAGACTGTTTCTGAAACTGCAGCAGAATTCGGGCAGCGGTTTCTTTCGCATTGCCGGTACGTTCGTCCTTAAGTTTCTTAACTGGTACTGGCCTCGTTTTCATGCTCGAGCATTCGTTCTTTCTCGACAGAACGAGTTCATGGCTGACCGCATTGCAGTGGACGCGACGAACTCAGATTTTGCTGCGGCCGCACTGTGGCGCATCGACTGCACGGGACACATGCTGGAGAAAGAGTTCTGGAAAAACCTCTGGGCAGAGACCGAATCGTCTGCCGATCCTCCTGGCAATCTGTGTGAACGTCTGTCCATCGCCTGCCACGAAACGCCAAGTGGCGAGAACGCTGCGAGATGGTGTGACTACGCATTGCAACGAGTGGCCAACAACGAAGATACGCATCCTTCCCTGTCCGAACGTCTTAACGCGATCGGCGTTTCTCCTCAGCAGATGCGGTCGGCAGGATTTCCGGCTGCTCCTGAGGTCTCTGCTGCCAACGGGTTGTTGACCGACGACCTAGGGAAAATCGAAGAGGAGATAAACCAACGGTGGCAAAACACTGTACGGTCGATCTGGAGAGACCGACATCGACGCATTTCCGCGATTTCCAGACTTGCTCCGACAGCAGAACAGAGTCCTTCGTCGAACTCGCAGAACACGGCTGAGCTGTGGACACAGACGCGACAAATCCTTGATGTCCAGGGCCTGGATGCTGCGGAACCCAATCTACGCCGAATGCTGCAGCTCTCACCGGATCATATCGGAGCAACGTTTGCTCTGGGACAGTTGCGTTTAAGCCACGGCCATGAGGACGGTGAGGACCTGCTGCAGCACGTACTCAGCCTGCAGACGACCGAATGGACTCAGTCCGCCGGCGATGCCCTGGAATATCATTATTCCCAAACGGGGCAGCGGAGTGAATTGAAGCACGTTCGCCAGCAACTGGATGACTTTGAGAAATCTCGATCAGCTGCGGAAAAGGAACGTACTGAATTTCGTCGCGGTGATGTATTTGTGCCACACGAATTGACCGCAGACGAGTTGAAGCAAGCGCGTGCTGCTCTGCTGAAACAGGAACACTGTCTTGTCGCATGGCTGGTTCAGAAAGAGCTGAAGCACTTTCCGGCCGAGCGGCTGTTCGTGGTATGCGTCGATTCCAACACCCGCGCCGGCAGCAGCCTGAGAGCCGATCGGAACGACCGAATGATTACTCCATTGCTTCTGGGTCTCGAAGTTCCCGGACGTCCGTTTATTGTCAATCCAACGGGCGAATTTCAGGCCGTTGCCAGTCGAATTATGAAGAATCCGGACTGGAAGATATTCGAACGTTCTGAGCACGCGTCTGAATCACTTCCGCGTGACTGATTGAGAAGCTATGGCAGTGCGCATTATCAGGTCGCTGAAAATTCAAGCGTCATTTGCCAGGCATTAGTCGGGCGTCCAGTAAAGTCATGGCAGCGACGTACAGCAGCGTTACTCCACAGCTTCCAGCATTCGCAGCGGGATATAGAATTTCGTGTACTTGTGTCCGTCGGAATATGGCTGCCCCTGAGGGTCAATCACCAGAACAGTGGCACGTTTCGTAATTCGATTCACGATACCCTCACGGCTGCGTCCCTGACTATCAAACCGGACTCGTGAGCCGGGACGAATGCCATACTCCTTGACGGCTGTGTCGGACGGAGTGAGTAGCTCATGCTGATGATGCGTATGACCAAAGAGTCGCCTGGCAATGTCCTGGAAACGGCGCACAGCGCAGCTTGAATCGGACCAGATCAGCAATTCGACCAGGTGCACCAATTCGTGTTCCATCACGCGCATCAGAGCCTCCAGCCGGTTTTCACATTGGAATCCCGTAACAGTGACCAGGCCTTCCGGCTCCTGAAACGAATGATACAGCAACGTCGTGGCGACAGCGATTTCATAACGCGCTGGTCGACGTCGCCGGGGATCGGTCCAGCGAGTCGTCTTGCCGCCGGCTCTCGTCATCCGCTTTGACAGGCGAAACGACACCAGCTTCGTATCGAGGCTCGACTGCAGCAGGCCACAGAAATAGTTCTCGTCGTACAGCTCATAGAGCAGTTGAATGTCGCTGGCATGCAGGTTCTCAAAATTCGCCTTTGTCAAATACGGTGACGTCACGAACATGTTGTCAGCGATCAGCTGATTAAGCTGCCGACGTTCGTTCGTCGTTGTCCGTCTGTTTCGGACTACCTGTTCCAGTGTTTGCAGAGACGGTTTCATGGAAGTTTTGTAGCAGATAACCGGCGGATCCGTAGTTTGCCTGTGGACAATGCTGTCTCGTCCGGAAATCGGCGCTTTCCATCGATCCGGTGCGGATCGAATTTCTCATGCAGGTTGGGTCGCGTTCAAGTCTAGGTCAGGATGTTCTGAACGACTTCACCGTGTACGTCGGTCAGGCGGAACTGGCGTCCCTGAAACCGATATGTCAGTCGTTCATGATCGATGCCAAGCAGGTGAAGAATGGTTGCCTGCAGATCATGGACATGTACGCCGTCCGTTGCCACGTTGATGCCCAGTTCGTCGGACGCTCCAAACGTTATGCCGGGTTTCACGCCGGCTCCGGCCATCCAGATGGTGAAAGCGTATGGGTGGTGGTCTCGTCCCCATCGCGGTCGGTTGTTGATGTCTCCCTGCAGAAACGGAGTCCGTCCGAATTCGCCGCCCCACACCACCAGCGTCTCATCAAGTAACCCGCGTTGTTCAAGGTCTCGGATAAGCGCCGCGGACGGCTGATCGGTGTCTCTACACTGAGTATACAGCTCGGTGGTCAGACTGTTGTGCTGGTCCCATCCGGCATGCATCAGCTGCACAAAACGCGTGCCGCGTTCCACAAGTCGTCGAGCCAGCAGGCAGTTGTGAGCGAAGGTACCACGTTCGGCTACGGACGGACCGTACATGTCCAGAGTGGCCTTTGATTCGCCGGTAAGGTCCGTCAATTCCGGCACGCTGGCCTGCATTCGGAATCCCATTTCGTACTGCGAAATGCGAGTGGCAATTTCGGGATCCGCCTGTTGCTGTAGTTTCATGTGGTTCAGCTTCGCCAGGTCGTCCAGCCAGCCTCGCCGCATTTGTCGAGTCATGCCTTTCGGATTTGACAGATACAGAACCGGGTCACCTCCGCCGCGAAACTTGACTCCCTGGTACTGCGATGGCAGAAAGCCACTGCCCCAGTAGAAATCGTAAAAGATCTGACCGCACGTAGTGTTCTTGCTGATGGAGGTCATTACCACGAACGCGGGTAGATCTTCCGCTTCGCTGCCAAGTCCGTAGTTGAGCCATGCTCCCAGAGTAGGACGACCGGGAATCTGTGAACCGCTCAGCAGAAATGATATCGCTGGCGCGTGGTTAACCGCGTCAGTATGCATGCCTTTGATAAAACAGACCTTGTCGACGATCTGTGCCGTGTGTGGCATTAATTCGCTTACGGTTGCACCGCAGTGACCGTGCTGATGGAAAGGTTCGACGGGCGCCAGCATCAGCTTGCCCGACGCGTTCCCGGTCATGGTGCTGAATCGTTTGCCGTCGACAAACCCCGGGGGCACCGGCTGACCGTGCAGTTCGGACAGCCTTGGCTTGTAATCAAACAGGTCGACGTGCGTCGGTGCCCCGTTTTGAAACAGGTAAATGACGTTCTTGACCTTCGGGCTCAGATGCGGCAGCTCGGGCAATCCGCCGATTGGGTTTGCGGAACTCGCGATACCGGACGACGAAGCCGTTGCAGCGACGCTCTCGGTGCCGAGAAGGCTGGCCAGAGCAGCGGTGCCGATTCCGGTGCCGGCGGTTCCGAGCAGTTGCCGGCGAGTTGTCTGGAGTTGATGTTCCAGGACCGGGTTCATCCGTCAGCCCCCTGCGACGATGGATTCCGTGAAACTCACTGCGCGTCGAATATTCGCTCGCAGTTTCCAGCTCCGTTTTCTCGAATAATAACCGCCTTGCGGTATAATTCCTCGCCAGCCGGAGTTGGGTATACCGTATCAACACAGGCCTGACACATGTTTTCCTGTGGCAGCCCCACACAGTCTGCCAGTGCTTCCACGGGCAGGTATCTTAAGCTGTCCGCTCCGATCAGGTCGGCCATTTTTTGTTCTTCGGCTGCGGTAATGACCTTGCCATCCATGTGATTCGGTGCAAACAACTCGGCGATTGTCGACATGTCGATGCCGTAGTAGCACGGAGCAATAATGGGCGGACAGGCGATGCGGACGTGGACTTCTTTGACTTTTCCGCGGTCACGCAGCAGCCGCAGCAATTCCTTTAACGTGGTCGCTCGTACGATGGAATCATCAACCAGCAGAACGCGTTTGCCGTCCATAATCTCCGGCAAAGGTGTATATTTCATTCGAACCTTGTCGGCTCGATTGGCTCCCTCAATGAACGTACGGCCGATGTATCGATTACGGATCAATCCTTCCAGCGACGGCACCTTTAGCTCATAGGCCATACTGTCGGCAGCGGCCTTGGCTGTGTCGGGAACGGGCACCACGATGGTGTCTTCATCAATTGGCACAGTTTCACGGCGAGCCAGCTCTTCCCCAAGGCGTTTGCGAGAAAGATAGACACCCGCGTCATCGAAGTGGCTACCCGCATTAGCAAAATAGATCCACTCAAAGAAGCAATGCGCTTTTCGCGGTGATTCTGCAAATTTCTCCACCCGCGCTCCGTTTCGATCGACAAACACGGCGTGCCCTGGCGGAACGTTTTTGACGCTCTCTTCCGGAAACCCAAGATGTGTCAGCGCCACGCTTTCGCTGGCGGCCGCAAACAAGGGGCCGTCGACCGCATAGCATAACGGTCGAATTCCGCGGGGATCCCGGGAAACGAACATCTCGCCATTCGCATCCAGATAGACGATGTTCCATGCACCGTCCAGTCGTCGACTCAGGGACGACAGCAACTCGAGGTGGCTGATGCCAGGTTTTTCCGACAGTTCCTGGGAAACCAGGTGATTCAGAATTTCTGTGTCCGTTTCCCGCGTCAGGTGAAAGTCTGTCGTCTGCAGAATCTCTTCACGCAACTCGAGATAATTCGTTAGTTGACCGTTGAAGGCGAAGCTGAACCACTTGGAACGTGCGATATGGTGGCGTTCGAACGGCTGAGCATAGCTGCGGTCGTTTTTTCCGCAGGTCGCGTAACGAACATGTCCGATTGCGGCATTGCCCGCATATTCCTTCATCAGTTCCAGGTATTGTTCCGGATGATCCATACGGAACGCCTCTGCAACGCCCCCGACCTCTTTGTGAGTGTCGATCAGTTGCAGCCGATCCCGATTATACGTCGTGAATCCGGCTGCCAGCTGGCCGCGATTCTGCATGTCCAGCAGCATGCCAGGGATCAGACGTGAGGTCTGGCCTGCATTGCCTTCCGGGACCTGCGGACTGGTGTCCGGAGAATCGAAATGGTAAACGGCGGCGACGCCGCATTCGTGAAATAACTCATCCATAACAGGTGAATTATGTTGCCGCAGCGAGTCAGCCAACAGCATGAGATCTAATCACCGCACTGGCAGAACAGGAGCCGAGCCCTCGTTCAGCCTTTCAACAACGCGGCGGGTGACAGGTCACACAATGGCTTGGGTTTCGTGGAAACGCGAATGTACGGTTCCCGAGATCGGACAGGGATTGCCGAATTCTCAGTGAACACTCCTGCACGGCGCGGATAATACTGGCGCAGATCTTCGACACAACCCTGGCTGACATCCTGGTACGCAGATCCTCAATTATGCTGCAAACCACCAGTGTTTTGCCATTACTGGGCTGTGCTGTCAAAGCGCGGAAATCTTCTGTTCAATGAACCGAATATGGTGCGGAATGTGTTCCGTGATTCGTTCCACGAGCGTTTCCAGAGTCATGGGCCCGTCGGTGGAATGGACGCCTGTCCGTTGAAATGTTTCGATAGGGCAATTCTCAAGAATACGCAGGATCTGGCGTCGCGTCAGCGTGATCAACTGCAGTTCTTCTTCAATGTCCCGTTTGGACCAGCACAGCGTTTTGCCGAAGAGATTCGGGTCAGCGTCAAAGAATGTCGGATTGTCTTCTGCGATGACCCGCTTGATTCTGTCTGCGTAGACGGAATCTGAATCCGACAGGTGACAAATGACCTGTCGGATTGACCAATAGCCGTCCCAGGGAACAGCATCGAAGTCGTCCGGACGTACATCGACTATCGATCGTCGCAGTGATTCCGGGCCGGCGGTGTATTCCGCGAGCAGGTGATCGAGGTCAGACATGAGAGGTCGCTTTCTGCACGTAGAAAGTAACGATGCTGACCTGTCATCACTGAACTGGCGCAGGTGGAATGCGGACAGGCCATGGAAAGGGATGGCACACCGACGGAGGTGAGGACTCTGTCGGTGTGCCGATGCCCGCCCGACTTATTGTTCCGGTTCGCCGCTATTGGCGATGATTTGGATCGTATTGTTTAAGTGCAGGGCCGACATACTTCGGGGGTACTCCCAGCAATTCAAGTCTGACTGTATGCTCTGCATTAATCTGCCCGGTGACGGATAGCAACGACCGCACAGCCTGCTCAAAACGCTCGTCACGTTCGTTTCCGACTGAGTACCATTCACATCGGCTCACGTCGCTGAACAGTCGCAGCAGCTGATGGATGTCGATCCGGAAACCGACGTGTTCGATCTGGCCGTCTTTCGGGCCGCCAATCATTTCGGTTGTGCCCAGGTACATCGACACCAGCCAACCACGTTCATCAGCCTGGCAATCAAAGCCGACTCGCCCCACATTTGCTAATGGCTCAAAGATGTCGGCGACCTGACAGATGAACTCCTTCAACCATTTCGGGCGATGGTCACGCTGTTCTCTGCGTGTCTTGTAGTCCTCCATCTGCTGGAGGAGTTTTTCGATGGACATAGATCGGCTGCCAACGGTTTGAGAAATATCAGTTCAGGGTGAGTCTGGTTACAGAACGATTCCTTCTCCACTCCGTCGGTCGATCATCGACCACAAATCCGTTGTTTCGTATTTCCTGAAACTCAGTACCGCAGATATCGGGATTGATGGCGTTGGGGTTAAGGACAATGCACGGTGACCCGGGCAGATGTGCCCATGGGGGTCCTGTCCTTCCTGCAGGGACCCTCAGCGACTGTTGATCCAACCATGCCGATTGCTCCGCCTGTGCTTTTTTCACGGTCTGCCCGCCCTGCTGGATTCTCGCCGCAACGGACTTTGACGATCATCCGGCATCACAGGTCCGGACCTCGCTTCAGCGGCATGAATCATTTGTGCATCTGGCCTGTGTTACACGGCAGAGGAGAATTCAAGAGGTGGCAAGTCGTGTTCACGTCGCATGGCCGTTCAGAAGTCCTTACGACTACGCTTTACATGTTGTACCGCCGGCTGATCGTCTGCCTCACGGCCCCAAATTCCGTTGTCAGCGATGTTTCTTTGCCTTGTGCTGTAAGTCGCTTGATTGTTAGTGGTTGCGTTATTAGTTGAGAATTGCGGGTTGGTTGAGATTCGGCATCAAATGTTTCGGCGTGTGGCTTGCTGGAAGCAAATGATGACCAATGGCTGTACGTGGAGACTGCGTCAGAAACCCCGTTCTGCCAGTGGCAATAAGGCAACCAGCAACACGGCGCATCGCAGATGAATCTGCGTCGCTGCGGCTCAATTGCGGGTGCCCATACAGACTCTCACACTCTCTCAAAAAGGTACAGAAAAATGTTGAAGATGTTCTGGAAGGACGAAGAAGGCGTCATTCTTTCTGCCGAAATCGTGCTGCTCGGCACGATCTTGGTTCTCGGGATGATCGTCGGTCTTGTGGAAATACAGTCTGCCGTTGTAGCGGAAATGAGTGATCTTGGTGACGCTATTGGAAACATGGATCAGTCCTATCAGGTACCCGGAATTGTGTCGTTCAAGCACGGTAATAGCTGTGGAGCCATTGGTGTTTGTGGCAGCTGTGGCATTAAGGCCGCGACCCATGGAGCGTCTTACAGCGACCGACCTGATCTTTGTGACTGTAATTCCATCATTGTTTGTGCTCCTGGCCACAGTCGAGGAGAAAAGGGGACGCTAAGAAACGGTGGTGCTGTCGGTGGTGTACCGGCCTATCACGGAGGCGAAGTTCATCAGGGACCCGCCAGGGCCCAACACGGCGAGCATCACAAACGTCAGCCAGTGCCCTCTGTTCCACGCCAGAAGTGATCTGTTCGATTGGCATGGCGGAACGTCTAATCTCTAAGAATTACCTGACGGCACCCATCTGCGGATGCCGTTATTTTTGTTAAGCTGTCTCTAGGGCAGAAGGACGAGTTCTGCCGCTGTATCTGTATCAATGGATGGGAGTTCTGGTGACAAACAAGTCTGATGGTTACGGCGACTGGAAGGTTGGCGTACGAGTTCTGAGACGGGACGACATTCCTCTGCTGATGGGGGTTTTGAATGTTACGCCTGATAGCTTTTCAGACGGCGGGCTGCATAACCAAACTGATACTGCCGTAGCCCACGGTATCCAATTGGCCGAAGACGGGGCCGATGTGATCGACGTCGGTGGAGAATCGACACGGCCCGGTGCTGTATCGGTTGATGTCGCGGAAGAGCTTTCTCGCACGATTCCGGTTGTCAGAAGGCTGGCTGCTCAGACCGACATTCCGCTATCCATTGACACGACGAAGGCCGAAGTCGCTCGACAGGCACTGGCTGCGGGGGCTGTCATCGTCAACGATATTTCAGGACTGACGTTTGACCCGGACATGATGTCAGTCTGTGCTGAATTTGACGCAGCTGTTTGCTTGATGCACATCAAGGGCACGCCGCAGTCGATGCAGCAGAATCCGGTATACGACGATGCGGTTCAGGAAGTGGCAGAGTTTCTTCAGCTGCAAATAGAAGCCTGCAAACGGGCCGGAATCGATGCGGCACGAATTTGTGTTGATCCTGGAATCGGATTCGGCAAGACGGCCGAACATAATCTCAGCCTGATGCAGACGACCGCACAGATTCGAGAGGCAGTGGGCCGACCGATACTTGTGGGCCATTCACGCAAACGATTTCTGTCAAAACTGCTGGGACGTGCAGTCGAAGAACGCGACGCCGGAACGGTGGGCGTTTCCGTCGCACTTGCCCAGAATGGTGCGGATTTTCTTCGTGTTCACGATGTCAGTGTCACTCGAGATGCTTTGACGGCCTGGAATGCAGTGCGAAGAACGGGGCCATAATGACCATTCAGTTGCTCGTTTCTGTAAGGAACGCTCAGGAAGCAGTAATTGCGGCGGACAGCGGCGCCGACATTGTTGACGTAAAAGAACCCGATCGTGGTTCGCTCGGTTTTGCCGGTGCCGCGACGGTCCGTGACGTCGTTGATGCCGTGGCTGACCGGATGCCGGTGTCCGCAGCACTGGGGGAATGCCTCGACTGGTCGATGGAAAACCGGGACATGAACGCCCTGCGATTTGATGGAATGGAACAATCTCTGTCATTCGTCAAAATGGGCCTGGCTGGCCTGCATTCCACCGCTGCGGGGAATGAATGGGTGAGTCGTTGGATAGAGAATCGGGCAGAGTTCGACAGCTGTCTGCGTAGCGAGACAGTGGTCGGATCCGCAGACAACTCACGATCAGCAGCGCAGCCCATGGCTGCCGCGTCCTGCGATATCGGTTCGCAACGACGCGGTCCTGACTGGGTTGCTGTGGCGTACGCAGATCACGAAAGAGCGGGTGCACCACCGTGGCGCGAAGTTCTTGAGGCAGCGCAATCGAGTGGGTGTGCTTTTCTGCTGATTGACACGTACGGCAAAGACGGGTCGAACACCCTTGACTGGTTGTCGCAGTCCGAATTGGTCAATGTCCGGCAGCACTGCCGACGGAGTCAGCTGTCATTTGCTTTGGCTGGACAGTTGAATCAGGCTCATCTGCCGACCATAAGGTTAATTCAGCCCGACATACTTGCTGTTCGCGGGGCGGTTTGTGATGGGCTCGATCGATGCAGCACTGTGAGCGCTGAAAAGGTCGGGCAACTGAAGACCGCTCTGGACTAACGCAGGCTTTGCGGGCCAAATTATTGTGAAAAACACCATCCTGGGATGGCATGGGCACCGCGCTGAGATGCCGATCGAACCGGTGCGGGGGATTTTTTGTCAGGCGTTACACTCTCCGGCTGATGTTAAGATTCGTGTTGTGGAACATCATGCGCACTGGAGGGCGTACTTGATGGCTCGGGGTTGTTAGCATCCGGACTCATGAGGTCCACCGACGTAATGCGTTGCAGGCTGGTCCCGGCGGGTGAATCGAGTGCAAGGTCATCCTCGGGACGTGGTGGCGGGGCCACGATTGGAAGCTGTATGACGAACACGCTGCCCTTGCCAAACTCGCTTTCCAGATAGACGTCGCCACCAAGTAGGCGTGACAATTCCCGCACGATCGAAAGGCCCAGGCCGGTTCCGCCGAACTCGCGTTTAACATGATCCCTTTCACCGGGAATTGTGGTGCCCTGTCGAAATTTCTCGAAGATCTGATCCTGCTCCTGCATCGGAATTCCGATGCCCGTGTCTTCGACACTGATCTCAAACGTGGTTGCATCCTTTAGATGCGATGTCACGCGTACTCGTCCTCCTTCAGGAGTGAACTTGACCGCGTTGGACAGCAGGTTGGTCAGAATCTGCCTTAGTTTTCCGGCATCCTGATGAATTTCCGGCAGAGGAGGCTCCGCATGGCGGACTCGCAAATCAATGTTTTTCTGGTCGGCCAGCGGCATAATCTGATTCGCCTGATTTTCAACGACCTCACGCACGTCGACAGGTCCCGGCATGAGTTTCATCTGGCCGCTCTCAATTTTGGCCAGATCCAGCAGATCGTTAATCTGCACCATTAGGTTTCGTCCCGACGTTCGAATGTTGTCGACGTAGCGTTTCTGTCGGTCGTCCAGATTCGCGGCATGGGCCAGGACATCGCTGAAGCCCAGAATGCTGTTCAGTGGAGTACGCAACTCGTGACTCATTGTGGCCAGAAATTCGTCCTTCAATGCATTACTACTGAACAGTTCCATGTTGGCCTGTGCGAGTTGATCGACTTTGGCACCAAAACTGTCGTTGACGCCTCGAAGTTCTTCGTTCACCGTCGTCATGTGACGAAGCATGCGATTGAACGCATGGCTGAGTTCTTCAAATTCGTCACCGGTGTTGATCACGGCGCGGAGATTCAGGTTCCCTCGAGCGATTTCATCGCTGACGTCCTTCAGATGCAGAACCGGCTTCACAATGATGTAACGAACAATCAGGTAAGCCACCAGCATGGCCACAAATGTTGTCACGATCGCCGACGCAATCAGAATGATTCGGTTATGGTTGAGTTGGTCTACGACGCTGTCCATGGATAATGTGACCGTGGCCATGGCGACTAATTCGCCGTCTTTGTACGCCGAGGCATTCTTGCCGTTGTGACACTTCAGGCACGAGGATGCTGCGGTAATGGCCTCATAGTACTTGAGCAGTCGTTCGCCTTCGGCTGTGTCATCCATTCGCCAATCCTGAGTCTCGCCGTTTTTGAACTTGACCCATGCGTCAATGGCTTCGCCATCTCGTGTCGCATCGCTGTTGATCAGGCTCCATCTCACGTCCAGACCGAACTCATCGACGGAGGCAAGGTGGTCGCGGAAAATGTTGAAGTCGGTGTCAGAGTAGAATGGTGGTTTCTGAACTTCAGTGGATGGCGTAGTTGGCTCGTCAGGCGACACGGACGGATCGGCTGGCGACTCCTTCACCTTGACGGAATTCTCAGTCACGTCATTGACTGATCCATCGTCGTCCGTTCGCCCGGCCTGTTCACCATGTTGCTCTGCATAACGCTGGTAATGTCTTCGCAGCAGAATCTGTGGAATCAGTGTGCGTGCTTTGACAACCTGTTGAGCTTCCACAAGAGCCCGCGTACGTCCGGCATAAATCCAGAAACTGCTGGTAATCAGAATCATCAGCGCGGCACCGAACAGCAGCCGGCACTTCCGTTCCAGACTCGTTTCGCCGAGCAGCTTCTTGAGTCCGCGGTAGTTGATCACGTCCTGACTTTCGTGAACAGTGCTTCGAAACGGTATCGATTGAGGGAATGGTCTGGCAGATCAGCGTGAGGTTCTCGACTGTTCATAACTGAAGCGTAAGCAAGATAACGACTTGCGGCAAACACACTGGCTTGCGCTGTGAGCTTGAATTTGTGGCTGTTCATGCGAAAATGGCACTGACCGACGAGAGCAGTCTACTTGATTTTGTGGACGATACGGGCTCGCGGGCGTCACGAAAACTGCTATTGAAAAGCGTTCTTCGCGGCCAAAAGTCAGCGTGAAACGTTGTATAGTCTAACGTCGAATCGTCGTCACGAAAACAACACTCACGCCAATCTATCGGATCACAGATCGGGTTCGGATGAATCAACGAAAAATCGTGCTGGCCATCACTGGAGCCAGCGGATCCGCCTACGCCATAAGGCTGGCCCAGGCTCTGTTAAGTGCTGGGACTCACATCCACCTGATTGTCAGTAACGCGGCTCGTCAGGTTGCCGCGCAGGAATTGGAGCTGAATATGCCTGCTGATGACGCTTCCGCCGATGAGTGGATGGACTTTACACAGACTGCCCTGCTGACCGAAACGGCAGCTGCGTGGGGCTTTCGTGAGTGGTCCGCCGATGTAAACGGTACCTGTGCTGTACACGATATCGGTGACTATTCCGCCGGGATAGCCAGTGGCTCTTTTCTGACAGGTGGCATGGTCGTCTGCCCGTGTTCAATGGGCACATTGTCTGCAATTGCGTGTGGTTCGTCGAGCAATCTGGTTCAGCGATCTGCCGACGTCCATCTGAAGGAACGAAGGCCGCTGGTTTTGGTGCCTCGAGAAACTCCGCTTAGTCTGGTGGCTTTGGAAAACATGACGCGTTTGACACGCGCCGGCGCGACAATCCTGCCGGCGATGCCTGGGTTCTATCATCGCCCCGCCTGCGTTGCCGACGTTGTTGATTTCGTGGTGGCACGAATCTGCGACCATCTTCAGGTGGAACACTCGTTAACGCGCCGCTGGGGCGAAAATACGTGATATTCCTGTCTGGTGAGCGACTGATTTAACGCTGAAGTGCTGGCAATATTTTGCGTTTCAGGATATGACTCGCCCGATCACAGCCTCACTAATCCGGCATTGTGGAATCTCGGTGTGTTCCGAGCATATCCAGCACTTTGCCAGGAACACAGAAATTCATGACAGTAGTTGATCGTCACTCGACTGGCATTCCGAGACTTGACGAAGCACTCGGCGGCGGGCTGATTCCTGGGGCACTGGCAGTCGTCATGGGTGCGACGGGCATCGGCAAGACTCAATTTGGTGTCAGTTATGCTCATGCCGGTATCGAACAGGAAGGACAGTCCGGCGTCATCTTCGATCTGACCACGCGCGGTGACTCCCAGGGGCAGACGGACTACGCAGATCGAATTTTCGATTGGAAGCTGCGAACACGACAGCTCGTGGATCGTATTGATCCGGCCATCGTGTGGGACGCCGCTGAAATCCGTTCCGACTACCTTCATGTTTTTCATCGTGGTGGTCGTCGAGTCACGATCGGCGACATGCAGCCTGAAGAATGGCAGGAATTCAAGGCGGACCTGATGCGCCGGCTTGACCAGACCATCGCTTTTTTTTATGGAAATTTTGTCCATGGTGTGAGACGAGCTGTGATCGATGGGGTCGAACCGACCGAAAAAGATTCAGACTCGTTTCAATTTCATCTGTTTGACTACATTTACCATCAGATTCTGCGGAAGGAACATGACTGGCTGGCTCGCGACCTGTTTCGAGTACACTATCGATCGCAGGAAGAAATCGTGAAACGCCATGAATATGATCATGGTCATATCAGCGGAGTGCTGTTGTACACGTGTCACGAAGTCATGCTGGATGATTTGATCAGCCGACCAATCCAGTCGGGCGATGTCCTGTCGAATGCAAATACGATCATCATGATGGGCAAGACCCGTGACGGAAATAAGATCGGCCGCGCTTTGTACGTGGCGAAGCACCGTGGCAGCGCGTGTGAAGAATCCATTCTGCCGTATCACATTACAGAACAGGGAATCGTGTTCGAATAACGCGAATACTCATTCCGGAAATCCAAACCTTGAATATCATCATCGACAACTCATCTCTGCACAACAGCCGATTCATGAAGGCCGTGCGCCGCGAACCGGTCGATACCACTCCTGTCTGGATCATGCGACAGGCAGGGCGTTATCTTCCGGAATACATGGCTGTTCGTAACAAGGTTACGTTCATCGAGCTGTGCAAGACTCCTGAACTGGCCTGCGAAGTCACCGTCACAGCACGGAACATCCTGGGGACGGATGCCGCCATCCTGTTCGCCGACCTGTTGCCGATTCTGGAGCCAATGGGTATCGATCTGGAGTATGTCAAAGGGAAAGGTCCCGTTATTCACAATCCGTTGCAGGAATCCGGCGCCGTTGATCGGCTGACGGCGCTGGAATCGGTGGATGTTCTGGACTACGTATTTCAGGCCGTGCGATTGATTCGCAGCGAACTGCCATCGGACATTCCTTTGCTTGGTTTTGCCGGAGCACCATTCACATTAGCGTCGTACTGCATCGAAGGCGGAGGATCAAAGAATTATGTTCACACCAAGAAGCTGATGTATAACGACATCGGTGCCTGGAATGCCCTGATGTCCAAACTGGTGGACTCTGTCAGTATTTATTTGAAGGCACAGATCGATGCGGGATGCCAGGCCGTTCAGGTGTTCGACAGCTGGGCGGGGTGCCTGTCGCCTGCAGATTATCAGCAATACGTATTACCCCACACAAAACGACTGATTGAATCTGTTCAGGATCATGCACCCGTGATCAATTTTCTGACGGGTAACCCGGCATTGCTGCCGTTGCAGCGTCAGGCCGGGGGCACTGTCATGGGCGTCGACTGGCGCATTCAGCTGAATGATGCGTGGGACATCTTCGGAGCGGAATTCGCCGTGCAGGGCAATCTGGATCCTGTGTCGATCTACGCGGAATTGCCGGTCCTGAAGGAACGCATCAAAGCTGTCCTGGATTCTGTGAAAGGAAGAAACGGGCATATCTTCAATCTCGGTCACGGTGTCATGCCCGACATGAGTCCTGAGCACGTGAAGGCCGTCGTGGACTATGTGCATGAATTGGGAGCTTCGTCCTGATGACCACCGGAGGTCCGGAGACGATGTCGCAGCAGTCCGCCGGAAGTGGCCGACGCGTTGCCGTAATCGGTGGCGGTATTACAGGATTGTCAGCGGCTCAGCGTCTGATCAGCTCGGATCCGTCCGTGACGGTTGTGCTCTTCGAAGCGACCGAGCGGTTCGGTGGAATCATTCGTACGGAACAATCCGATGGCTTCCTGATGGAACTGGGCCCCGATTCGTTCATCACGAACAAACCGGGCGGCATTCAACTCTGCGACGATATCGGCTTCAGCGAAGAACTGATCCCCACCGACGGTGAATTTCGCCGGTCCCTGGTGCTGCGAAAGGGAAAGCCTCAACTGGTTCCGGAAGGCTTTATGCTGATGGCACCGGCAAAGCCCTGGAAAATTGCCACCACGCCCGTGCTTTCGGTGGCAGGAAAGATCCGGCTGTTGAGAGAAGCATTTGTCCGGCCGAAGAACAATCCTGACGAAGACGAATCGCTGGCTGATTTCGTGCGACGTCGTTTTGGTCGCCAGGCACTCGACCGACTTGTGCAGCCACTGGTCGGTGGAATCTACACTTCGGACCCGGAGAAACTGAGCCTGAAGGCCACCCTGCCACGCTTCATTGAGATGGAACAACAGTACGGCAGTGTGATTCGAGCCACACTGACGGAACAGCGTCGGAAGAAAGAAGGGCAATCGGAGGCCGAATCCGGCAGTGGTGCCAGGTACGGCCTGTTCGCAACACCACGCAACGGCCTTGGAAGTCTGATCGACCGCGTCGTTGAGACGCTGCGGCAATCCGACCGTGTGACGCTGCGTTCAAATACGGCGGCTTCCAGTCTATCGCGGAATCCTGTTGGCGACGGAACAGCCGGTTCGTCCTGGAAGGTCTCGCTGGCGAACGTTCCGGACGAAGTCTTTGACGCTGTCATTCTGACGCTGCCGACCTACAAGGCCGCTGATCTGTTGCATGACGATCGTTACACGGATCTTGCTCAGGCGCTGCGTGCGATCGAGTATGCGTCCAGTGCCGTGGTCGTCACGACTCACCGAATCAGCGACTTTCGTCATTCATTGGATGCGTTTGGACTGGTTGTTCCGGCCATCGAAAACCGCAAAGTCCTGGCCGTATCGTTTACCAGTCGAAAGTTTCCGGGACGTGCGCCAGAGGGGCATGTGCTGCTGAGAACATTTGTGGGTGGAGCGATGCAGCCGGAGCTACTGGAGCAGTCAGACAGTGAGATCACCGAATTCGTGCATCAGGAGTTGTCGGCAATGCTTGGCATGACCGCCACACCAGCCTTCAGTCAGGTGGTCCGATACCGACGTGCCATGCCCCAGTATCACGTCGGCCATTTGGCACGTGTGGCCGAAATCGAACGCCTGGCCGTGCCGCACATGGGGCTTCATCTTGCCGGCAGCGCCTACTTCGGGGTCGGTCTGCCAGACAGCATCGCCAGCGGACGGGCAGCCGCAGATCAAATTCTGCACGACTCCTGAGGATACAGCGTTTCACGCTGACTTGTGGCCGCGAAGAACGATTTTTACCAGCAGTTTCGATACTCCCACGAGCCATTATCGTTCACGACAATAAGTAAATTCCTCTAAAGAACGAACTCGCAACAGCGGACCGATGATGTCCACTGCTGCGAATTCAGAGGTTGCCATTCGATCTTAGTCGGTCAGCGTGATCGTGACTCGATCCAGTTCACCGGTGAACGGAAACGGGCTGCCTTCGTATGCCCGATCGACCTGCGTTCCGTAGTCAAAGCCGATATCAAAGGTTTCGGCCAGCGAGTACGTACTGATGCGCATGCGCGGCATCTCGGTCTCGTCAACCTTCGTACCATTCACGTACAGTTCGCCGGTTCCGCCGAAGGATTTGGTCAGCTTGAAGTTGAACTTCAGGTCGGTGCTGCCCTGTGGCAGGAGCCCCGACGTCAGGTGGTAGTGCACGCCGTCAAGGAAGTTGTAGTCGAAGTGCAACCTGCCGTCTTTGATATACATGGCGTAGCCGCCAGTCATACCACCACACGACACGATGACTCCTTCGTCATCTCTGTTCAGATCAATAGTCGATTCGATCCGGTGAGAACGGTTCTTGACTGGTGCCGAGGCTTTTTCAGCAATGCGAACGGCACCCGGCGCGAAATACACAATTTTTTTTCTGTCTCCAAACAGAATATTGTTGATGGCGGCCATGCGTTTAATCATGTCGTCGTACAGCGGATAGACGTTGTTCTTAACCGCTTCCTGGTCCCAGAGCTGCTTCAGCTCTTCCAGCTTCTCCGGATATTTCGCGGCAAGATCCGTACTCTCCGAAAAGTCTTCGGCGACGTTGTACAGTTCCCATTCGTCGTCTTCGAACGGAGTGGTGGAATTCACGATCCACGGCATGCGTTTGCCATGCAGCGTTACGGCCTTCCAGCCATCGGCCCAGATTGCTCGGTTGCCGAACATTTCGTAATACTGCACTTTCTTAGCGTTAGGTGCGTCGGCGTCGTCGAACGAATAGTTCATCGGAAGTCCGGTAAACGGCTGCTGCTTGATGCCATGGTATTCGTCCGGCCGTTCGATTCCTGCTGCTTCCATAAGTGTGAGGGCGATGTCTGTGATGTGGTGATACTGAGTGCGGACTTCGCCTTTCGCTTTGATCCCCTTCGGCCAATGAACGACCAAAGCGTCCGCTTGGCCTCCCCGATGCGAGCTCTGCTTGAAGTACGGGAACGGTGTATTGCCGGCCATTGCCCAGCCCGCGTGGTAGTGCGGATAGGTATCTGTCTGACCCCAGTGGTCCAGGTGCCGCATGTTGGCATCGAACGGAGTCTGCATTCCATTCAGGACGTAGGTTTCGTTGAACGTTCCTGCCAGGCCACCCTCGCCGCTGGCTCCGTTATCTGACGTGACAAAGATCAGCGTGTCGTCGAGTTCGCCGATCCGTTCCAGCGTGTCGATGACCCGACCAATCTGAGCATCACAGTACTCCAACTGTGCCGCAAAGACCTCCATTTGTCGCCGATACAGTTTCTGGTGATCGGCGTCGAGAGAATCCCACGCAGGAATGTCTTCAATCCTGGCGATTAGCTTTGTATTGGCCGGAACGACGCCCAGCGTTTTCTGGTTTTCAAGGATCTGTTCACGAACCTTGTCCCAGCCCTGGTCAAACTTGCCTTTGTACCCACCGAGATAACTGTTCGGGGCATGGTGCGGCGAGTGCATGGAACCGGACGCCCACAGCATCATAAACGGCAGATCTTTGTCCAGAGACTTATGCCCCGTGATCCACTGATTCGCGCGGTCGGCCAGGTCCTTGTCCAGGTGTTCAGTCCGGCGATAGGGCTCGGGGTGATGGTCGTCCCACAGGACAGGCACGAACTGGTGGACGTCAGCCGCCATGAAACAGTATGAATGTGCGAAGCCTTCATCACTGGGCCAGCGATCAAACGGTCCAATCTACGAAACTTCGTAGAGCGGAGTGTGATCCCACTTCCCGATTGCGTAATTCACATACCCCTGGGCTTCAAGGTAATTTGCCACGGACTTCGCTGTGGGAGGCACGATGGCGTTGTAGCCAGGAAATCCCATTGCCGTCAGAGCGTGACTGCCCAGGCCGATCGTGTGTGGATTCCGTCCTGCCATCAGGGTCGCGCGTGATGGCGAACACAGAGATGTGGTGTGGAAGTTGTTGTAACGCAACCCGCCCGCTGCAAGACGGTCGATGTTGGGCGTTTTGATCAGACCACCAAAGGAACCGATCTGGGCCAGCCCCGTATCATCCAGCAGAAAGATGATGACGTTCGGCGCACCTTCGGGAGGACGCTTTTTGGGCGCCCACCATTCCACCGAATCCTCGTACTTCTTTGCGATCTTACCCTTGAATTCAGTTTCCTTTTCTTCCGCCCGGAGGCAGGGAATTAAGGTCAGACAACTGAACGTCAGTATCGTCATCAACGTAACGGCACCTGGGTTTGGCGCATCGAGTTCTCCACATTTGAAAGGCATGAAGGGGAATACGCAGCTGCACGTAATTAGAAGGGTGTTCGTGACAGATAACTGAAGTTTTTCAGAGACTCTG
>JAQWLN010000208.1 GCA_029247265.1 Fuerstiella sp. | reverse complement strand
GTCATCGTGATAGTCAATTCCAGCGTGCACCGTTAAACTTGTCATGTCTGTTGCTCCCGATGTGTTGTCTAATTCACCAACCAGCATCGTAGCTGATTCGTGAGCAACAGACTTTTCATCCCCATCTGGCTTCGCCAGGGCCTGGTGGGGCACTGACGAAACCAGTGGCACACGGCCAGTCAACTTACAGCGAATCAGCAACCGTCGTCTGAAAACGTCACGACACAGCACTTCAATCGAAAATCCCCATGGACTACAACTACTCCGACATTTCCAAAATGATCGATCACTCGCTGCTGCAGCCGTTTCTGACACAGGACGATTTGGAGTCGGGAATTCAACTGGCTCTGGCCTACGACGCCGGGAGCGTCTGCATACTTCCCTATTATCTAAAACGGTGTGTGCAGCTGCTGGCGAACAGTACTGTCAAACCGTCTACGACAATCGGCTTTCCTCATGGGGGACATACCACCGCCATTAAACAGGCAGAGGCGAAGCAGGCGATTGCTGACGGCTGCGAAGAACTGGACATGGTGGTCAACATTTCCCGAGTTCTCAGCGGCGACTGGGATTACGTCACAGCCGACATCAAGGCTGTCATCGACGTCGCCCATGCCGCGGGTCAGAAGGTCAAAGTCATTTTTGAAAACTGCTACCTGACCGATGAACACAAGATCAGACTGTGCGACATTTGCAGTCAGCTGAACGCGGACTGGGTCAAGACATCCACAGGATACGGCACCGGTGGCGCGACAATGGAAGACCTGATGTTGATGAGAAAACACTCGGCAGATTCTGTGCAGGTCAAGGCCGCTGGCGGTGTGCGTGACTTCGACAAACTGCTGGAAGTACGTGCTCTCGGTGTCAGTCGAATCGGCGCCAGTGCGACAAAAACGATTTTGGATGCATGTCGTCAACGACTCGAACTGGACCCGATTGAGATCGAATCGGCGGGTGCCGTCGGTGGCTATTAGTTGAAGAACAAAACGTTCTTCTGCTTACGAAGCACGCGGCAATCAGGCTGGCAACCGTAGTTCGGCTGTCGTCAATATCACACGAATCGGAGTAGAGGGTTGGACCAAACAATCGAAGACGTCTGGAAAAGCCGTGATCTGATCGAACAGACTCAGACCAGGCGGCTGACCGAAATGCTGGAGGCAATCATTCCTCGCAACCGGTTCTATGCGACGAAGTTCGTTGACGCTGGCGTTGATATCGCCGACATTCGCAGTCTTGAGGACCTGCGGGCGTTGCCCGTGACAACGAAGCAGGAACTGGTGGATTCTCAGGCGCAGCAGCCACCGTATGGTGCAAACCTGTCCTATCCGTCGACGACCTATACACGGCTGCATCAAACGTCCGGCACAACCGGTCGACCGATGCGTTGGCTGGACACGGCCGACAGCTGGAACTGGATCATGGAATGCTGGCGACAGATCTATCTGCTGGCCGGCGTTACCAAAGAGGACCGGCTGTTCTTTCCGTTTTCCTTCGGTCCGTTTATCGGATTCTGGGCAGCATTCGAAGGCGCGTCACGCCTGGGGAATTTCGTAATCGCTGGTGGAGGTATGTCCACCTCGATTCGTCTTCAGGCGATGATCGAAAACGAGGCGACCGTCGTTTGCTGTACGCCGACCTATGCTCTGCGGATGGCGGAAGTCGCGGCTGAAGAAGGAATCGACCTCAGGGAATCCAGTGTTCGCACGGTGATCGTCGCCGGCGAACCTGGCGGTGCCATACCAGCGACTCGCAGCCGCATCGAATCCGCGTGGGATGCGAGCGTCATCGATCACTGGGGTATGACGGAAATCGCGTCATTGGGTGTCGAAAGTGCAGACCGTGCCGGTGGGATGTATCTTCTGGAAACGGAAGTCATTGCCGAGATCGTTGATCCGGACACTCTGGAACCGGTCGCGACGGGTGAAGTTGGTGAGCTGCTGATTACGAATCTGGGTCGAATCGGCTCACCGCTGATTCGTTACCGCACGCGAGACCTGGTGCAGGCGGGGACAGACGAGGATCCAAACGAGCGAAAACTGCTGTGGCTGTCCGGTGGGATTCTTGGCCGTTCCGACGACATGGTGACGGTCCGAGGCAACAACGTCTTTCCGTCCAGTGTCGAAGCCGTGCTGCGTGAAATCGACGACGTCGCGGAATTTCGTATCGACGTGAAAACGGTTCGGGCCATGCACGAACTTTGCATCACTGTCGAACCCACGGCTGCGGCCGCCAACCGCACAGACGAAGTTGCAGCAACCGTTACGGACGCACTGCGAAAACGCCTGGGATTTGCCTGCGAAGTCAGGATGGCCGAGCCCGGACAGCTGCCGCGATTTGAGCTCAAGGGCCGTCGATTCTTTCGTGAATAATCGTTTTTCACAACGTATTACGCTGAGTCATGGCCGCGAATAACGCTTGCTGGCCTGCAATTTGTGCTCCCCACGAGCCCAAACGTGTTACGTGTTTTCGAAAACTGCTTTAGTGATCCCGTTCTGCCGTAATTAATGTTCCGCTGCGGCAATCGTCTGCGTCTCAGTCAGAGTCAGGCTCCCTGCGATTCCGTGGCATGGCGCGACTTTGTGTCGCCCCGAAACGGCCGAACGTACCAGGTACCGAATCGACTAAGCATGGCAATCAAATCTTCGCCGAACAGGAATGTGCACGGAATCAGATACAGGGTAACAGCCGTGGCAAACAGAACACCGTAGGCAAGTGAAACGGCCATAGGAATCAGGAACTGAGCCTGCAGCGACCGGTCCAGCATAAGCGGCAATAGGCCTACGAAAGTTGTGACAGAGGTAAGAAAGATCGGGCGAAAACGCCTGCCACCCGCCTGCAAAGCGGCGTCTCGAAGTGACATGCCTTCGCTTCGACGACGATTGATATAATCCACCATCACCAGAGTGTCATTCACGGCGACTCCTGACAGGGCCAGCATTCCGAAAATCGACAAATATGACGGTGTCAGATCCATAATGATGTGTCCCAGCAGTGTACCAATAATGGCAAATGGTACGGCCAGCATGACGTAGACCGGCTGCACCAGCGACTTCAGAGCGATCGCCAGCATGCCATACAGTGTGAAGAACAGCAGAATGGACCCGATAATGGTCTGTCGCCTGGCATTTTCGGCCTCCGCAACATAGCCAAGAAACTTGTAAGACAGACCAGCCCGGGTACACAACTCGTCAAGCCGAGGAATCATTTCATGGGCGATTCCGATTACGTCCACTGTCTCATCAACCGGCTGAGCGCCGCAACGAATAATCTCAGCACCGTCGTTGCGTTCGACAAACGATGGTGCTTTTGAGAGAGCAATGTCAGCGACCGTAGCCAGTGGAACTTCGGCACCACGAGGGGTGCGAATTTTCATCTGATCGAACGTGTGCAGCGATTCCCGAGATTCTTTGGGCAGCCGAACCATAACGCGAATATCGTCAACGCCACGCTGGACTCGCTGAGCTTCCTCACCATAAAACGCTTGGCGAATCTGACTTGCCAGAGATGCCTGGGTCAGTCCCAGTTGGGCAGCACGCGACTTCAGACTGACTTCCAACTCGTCCTGTCCGTAATTCACACCGGCCCAGGCAGTACTGATCCCCTCATACCCTTCCAGCATCTGTTTGATTTCTTCTGCAACCTCCGCCTTTTCCGGCGACGTCGGCCCACGCAGTTCGATATTCAAATACTCATTGTCGTATTCCTGATCCTTCTTCAACGACGATTCGGAATGTACGTGAAACCTGGTGGCTTCCGGAATTGAGCCGACCAGTTCCGCCCACCTTTCTGCAAGGACACTGTTCGGCGGCCCCGGCACGCTGCGTTCTTCCGGCGGAAGCACTTCAAAGGACATGTACCCTCTGGATTTGTCAAAAGGACGTCCCGGTGTATGGGCACCGGTCAGCTTCAGTACGTGCCCCACAATTGACTGCCCGGTGCCCGGGTCAACGAATTCTTCGGCCAGCTGATCCAGCGCATCGGAAATGCGGTCCACGTAGCGTTCGGTAACTTCGATGGGCGTGTCGTTCGGCAGATCAAGCAGAGCACTGACGCGGCGGGTGTCCGCAGTCGGGAAGGAAACGAAACCCAGACGCCCCCCCTGCAGTAGCCCGCCATCACCAGAGCCATGGCGATAAACACTGCCAGAACCGTTCCGCGATATTGCACGGCCCATCGCAGTGTTGGCTGATAAACTCGTGCGATGAATCCTTCCAGCCCGGTGGCGATTCCGGCCTGAAACCTTGAGAAAAAACCCGATCCTGTTTGTGGCCGCAGATGTTTGAGATGGGCGGGCAGAATCAACTTTGATTCAATCAGAGAAAACAGCAGCACCGGAGCAACGACGGGCGGAATCTGTTTCGCAAAGTCGCCCCAGGTCCCATCAAAAAACAACAGCGGGATAAACGCCACGACAGTCGTCAATGCGCCGAATGTCACGGGCGTGGCGACTTCATGTGTTCCCTGAACGGCCGCCTCCAGAGGCGGCATGCCGGCACGCATTTTTGAGTAGACATTCTCACCCGTCACAATGGCATCATCAACGACGATGCCCAGCACGATGATGAATCCGAACAGACTCATCACATTCGCTGTGATGTCAAACCACGGCATAAACAACGCCGCTCCCGCAAAGCTGACGGGAACTCCGATAACAATCCAGAACGCCAGCGCCGGTCGAATAAACACGCCCAGAATGATCATCACCAGCACTCCACCCTGCAGCATGGACCAGCCTAGGGTGCTTAACCGCTGCCGAATCGTATTCGACGCGTCGTCCCACAGAATCAGTTCGATTCCATCCGGAAACCGAGTATTTGCCGTTCGAATGTACTTACGAACCTGATTCGAAACCTGCAGAGCGCTCTCGCTGCCAACACGCATGACGGGCACCATCAGACACGGTTTCCCGTTGAATTCCAGCTTCTGCTGGCCTTCCGTGAATCCGTCGTGAATAGTGGCAACTTCCCCCAGCAGCACCTCAGCTCCGTTGGCGGAGCGTATGGGAATCTGCGCAAACTCGTCCCCCGAATAGGCCTGCCCACGTGTGCGAATGATGAATGTTCCGCTGTCGCTTTCGATGGCGCCGGCTGGCAGGTCGATGGAAAAGCCACGAATCGAATCCGCCAGGTCCTGAAAACTGAGATGAAACGCGAGTAGTTTTTCGGTATCAGCTTCGACCGAAATTTCGTAGTCATTTGCACCGCGAACGATTGCACGACTGATGCCGGACAATTCCAGAAGATCCTGCTGCACTCGACGTGTCACCTTCCGCAGGTCGTGCGTACTTAGATCTCCCATGACGGAGATCTTCAGAATCTCACGGTAGTTGGCGGACTCAGGAACAAAGACCCGGGGCGGTTCCGTTTCAGCCGGAAAAGTCGTGATCGTGTCGATGCGTGCCTTCACCTCATCCATCAGTTCCCGCAGATCAACCCCCGGTTCTGCGTTCAGATAGAATTTCGCCAACCCGCGCATTCCGTCCGCGTGCATATGCCTGATGCCCTCCACGCCTTCCAGCGATTCTTCAATCGGAATCAGAATCGCACGCTCAACACCCTTGGCCGTGGCTCCTCGATAGGTCATGGTGGTCATCACCGTGTCCCAACTCAGAGCCGGCGTCACCTCAAGAGGTACGTGATTGACTGCAGTTAAGGCGCCAGCGACCAGAATCCCCAGCATAAGGAAGTTGGCAGCGATTCCGTTTTCAGTGAACCAGCGGATCATTCGTCATCCGCCTCCGCTGTCGCCACGGAATCCACAGTCTCAACGTCCGGAATGATCTCAACCTTGCTGCCCTCACTCCCCGCGTTCGCATGTATATCTCCTGGAACCATGCGTTGTAGAGATGTGGCTGCGGTTTGGGTACGACAGCAATTCCAACGTGATACAGCTCCGGCTTGCGGAACATCGCATTCAGCGCATTGGAGCCACCGCCGCTCCAGCCCCAGATCCCGACTCGCGACAAATCAACGTATGGTCGGGTCCGCGCCAGCTCCTTCAAACCCGCAGCCTGTTCTTCCGTTGAAAGCGGCCCCAGACTACCGAAGATAGAACGCCGCCAGTCAGCACCTTTGGGCGCTGGCGTGCCGCGGTTATCGATCGACACCACCAAATATCCGAGGTCCGCCACGACGCGATGGAAGTCGACCTGAGCTGCCCCCCATTGATCCAACACTGTCTGCGCATGAGGCTCGCCGTAGACATAAATGAAGACGGGGTACTTTCTCGACTCATCGAAATCCTTCGGCTTGATCATCCATGCGTCCATGGAAACACCGTCGCCAATCTCCAGCTGCACGAATTCGGTTGGGTGCGAAATCAATTGATTCATCCTAGCGTTGAGTTCGCTGTTCTTTTCCAGCACACGCACAACTTGATGGCCGGGCAATTCAACAAGCTCAACGATCGGCGCCGTATCGATCGTGGAATACGTATGAAACGCCCACCTGGCGTCCGGAGAAAACTCGTAGTCGTGCGTGCCGGACTGGTCTGTGGGTCCGATGCGTTCCAGCGTTCCTGCGCCATCAAGCGGAACACGGTGCAAATGCTTCTGTGTTCCATTGTCGGGCGATGCATAGAAGTAGTACCAACCGCCGTTTTCATCGACGACCGCGCGATCAATGATGTCGTACTCGCCAGGTGTCAGCAGTGACAATTCCTTTCCCTCACGTGAACACAGAAAGGCGTGCCGCCAACCATCTTTCTCACTGACTACGATGAATGCCTTGCCACCTTGAATCTAGGTCAAACCGGAGTTCTTTCCCTGGCTTGCGACGGCCCATGCGGCATTGGTTTCGTGAAATATTCGCCTCACTGCACCATCAACTGCTGCCAGAAGGAAATTCCGCTTGTCACGGAAGCGGCTTAGCGTTTCCACCAGCATTTCATCCGAACTGCCTGCCCATTCGACTTGCCCGATATAGAAGCCTTCCTGAGGTGCGTCGATCGGCAACCATTGAATCTGCTTGCCGTTTGAGTCCGCGACGCCGACGCGTAAAGTTGCGATCTGTTCACCCACTCTTGCAAATCGGCGATGTTGCACTCCCGGATAAGACGGATCATCCGGCACCAGCACAGCCCGTTGTCTCACTTCCGTTGAATCAGACTCAACGAATGCGACGCGTTGTCCGTCCGGACTCCAGACGAGGCTGCGATACGAAACATCTCGGTCCGCAGAACGTTTCGTCAGCTGAGTACGTCGACCGCTTTCGAGATCGCGAATGAAAACATTTCCGTCCCGAATCTCCAGAATGTGAAGACCGTCTGGTGATAGACGCCTGCCACGATCAGGCAGTTGCCGCTCCGGAAACTTTTCTTCGGTACGCTTGCCGGTGCGCACATCATAGGTGGCCACGATGGGTGTATTCGTTTTCGAATCGCGTTCCCGAACCGTATACCCGGAACTATCCGGAAGCCATTCCGCTCGAAAATGCCGGGGGCGGAATTCGCCCCGTTCATAAATCGCCTGCAGTCGTGGTTTCGCATCCTTCTGCCGGCCCGAATCGTGCAACGTTTGCGCGCAGAGATCACAGATCCCTGTCGCCAGGTAGACAGCCAACGAACTGGACGCGATAGCGAGAGTAAAATGTGGTTTCATGGTGTTCTTTTTGTGAGACTATTTTTGTCTTGAATTTCGTGTGAAATCAAATGATCCCAAAAATGATCGTGAGTCAGGGCGTTGACGGTGATGTAAATGTACTTGTCGGCAGCGGGATCTTCGGTCTGATAAACTCTCTTATTTGACATGAAGTGCTTTGCCACCAGAAAACCGCCGCGCGGGGCATGAGCATTGGCACACTCCCAGACCAGATTTCCTCGTTCCCACCCGTTTTCGCTGGACGATAGCTGCGACCGGCTGCACTCTGTTCAGCGTCTCAACTCGCTGACGCAGTTGCGGTGGAAGATAGTCTTTTCCCTTGGAATCAGTTTGCCGAGCCGCCGCAGGCAATGGACACCATGCGATGGTTGCTGTCAGCACAACCGCAATCGCAACGGAGTCCGATGCAGGTACAGACGGTCGATTATTCAATGTGCCCATGTTCCTGAATCAGGACTGATTCCCACTGCCATGGCTCAGTAAGGTAAAGCAGATCATCGCTGATCGAAATCGTTCGGTCGAATCTTTCGTTGCCACAACAGGAAAGTTCAGCACATCTGCGAGTAATGAGAGGGCGACCGACGAAATAACGAACATTTTCCAGCCAGCAAGCGTTATGCTGTTGGCAACGTCCGTTCGACAGTATGCTGCACATCTTGCTTGCCCATATCCTGCCTGATTTCCGTTACGAAGACTTTCCCATGCGTCTGATCGCCTCGTTTTGTGTGTCCGCACTGTTTCTCGGTGTCCTGTCACCATCTGTTCCTGCGGCGCTACCGCCTGAAGTGAAGAAGGAACTTTCTGAACTCAATCGCGAACTGCGACCAGTCACGGGGATGATCCGCAAGAAGCAGGTTGATGAAGCAAAGGCCATCATTCAGAAGGTTGAGGACCGAATCAAAGAGCTGAAAATAGCGGACGATGAAAGAGACCGCAGCGTGACGGCATTGAAGTCGGCTCTGCAGCGAGCAAAAGGGGCGATTCCCGTCAGCTTCGAGAAAGAGGTCGCGCCAATTGTTAAGGCCAAGTGCCTGCGCTGCCATGGTGCGGATCAGCCCAGGGCGAATCTGCGGCTGGATACGTATGCCAACATGGGCCGGGGCGGACGAAGCGGCCCTCTGTTGCTGCCGCGAAATCCTCAACGAAGTCTGATCATGGCCCGGCTCACCGCAGACGCTCCGCAGCGCATGCCTCAGGGCGGAATGAAACTTTCTGACGTCGAGATCAGTATCATCGGGCGTTGGATCGCGGGTGGTGCAACTTTCGACGGTGAAGACGTAACTGCGCCAGTCGGCGATTCGATGGTGGAAAAGAAGCCCCCTGTGAAAGTCGTCATGGCCGACGGCAGTGAAACCGTTTCCTTTAAAGACGACGTAGCCCCGTGGATGGTCAACATCTGCCTGCGATGCCACTCAGGTGCGAACCCGCGAGGTGGCTACAACATCACTTCGTTTGAACAGCTTCTGACTGATGGCGACACGGGCAGCACAATTGTTCCGGGCGAACCGGACAACAGCTACATTGTGGACTTGGTGCTGCGACAGGACCCCATCAAGATGCCTGCCGGTAACCAGGTGCAAATTAAGAGATCACAGGCACAGGCCCTGGAAAAATGGATCAAAGAGGGTGCCCATTTCGACGGCGTGGACAGCAAAGCGACACTGCGAAGTCTTGTACCGACTGAAGAAGAACTGGCAAGCGCGAAGCTGGCCGCTATGTCGACCAAGGAGTTCTCTGATCGACGACTCGAACAGGCCGAAACGATCTGGAAACGCGTCGCCCCGCGTGAAGAGGCGAAGTCGGTGACCAGCGCAAATCTCTACGTCTACGGAAACCTTCCTGAAAGTCGTCTGGAAGAGTTCTCGATATGGGGCGAAGAGCTGGTGGCATCGATGACGTCCCGTTATAAGCTGCCCGGCGGTGCAAAGCCGTGGCGAGGGCGACTGATTGTGTTCGCCGCACGAGATCGATTCGACTACGAAGAATTCAACACGGTGCTGCTGAACCGTCGCACGCCTCGTGGTGTTTCCGGTCATTCAGTCGTTTCGCCAAACTTCGACAACGCCTACGTAGCAATGTTCGACGTTGGTAACGCAGACAGCGCGGACGCGCTGAATGCCAGGCAACTGCTGAACTCGTTGCTGGCACAGTCATATCTGACACGAGACGGAGGAGCCGTACCGGATTGGCTGCGGCATGGCTTCGGCCTGCTGGAATGCGGAGCAGTGGCGGAGTCTCAGTATCTGAAACTTGCGCCGCAGAAGGCCGGTGCCGCGCTGGCGACTATTGACGCCCCCGCAACGCTGTTCGATGACGGTACGTTCTCGCCTGAGGAGGTCGGCCCAGTGGGTTTTCTGTTGACCAGGTACCTGATCAACAACGGAGGTATCGGAAAACTGCAGCAGCTTGTTGGTGAGCTTCGAACGAACGGAAACGCCGGACGAGCCGTACAGGCGACCTATAGCCAAAGCGCTGCCAATATCGGCCAGGCATTTCTTCGCACTGGCGGGCAGTAAATTCTGCATAGGGGTGGCCGGACCTGTCATCGATCCTGTCAGCAGACCTGTGACTGCTCGACAGATGCCGGGAGCAGATAACAGGCTGGCATGCACCGCAGAGTTCGCCGCAGAGACAAGCGGCGCAACCCGTTCGGCCCTCATCTTCAGCCCAGCCTGTTCTCCGATCACTACGAAACTCAGGTTTGAGTGTCCACTTATCGCATTGGCCCGCACTTCGCTGGCCGCTGAGACCGATACGGAAACAATCCCGCGCGTTTGACACACAAATGCCTGTTACATGGTAATGGATTGTGTGCGGAACCGGTGACAAAAATCAATGTACGGTCTCTTTCCATCGTCCTCAATGGTTGCCAGAATGCTTGGCATCCAATATGTGCGACATCCTCTTTGCTATCAGGACGTGTATCGAGTGAAACTGTGATCTGCAGATCAGGCACGTCTACCCGCCGTGCGAAGCATCTTCTGTTCAGTCATTCCCAACTCGCCCTGACGTCGCTTGACTTACTCCTCAGTTGTCCGTTGTGTGCGAGTAGACAATCTTGAATGACCTTGCCATCCAAGCACAAATCACGTGTCCACATTGCTGGCACCGGTTTCCCCCGGCAGAAACACTGTGGGCGTCCGCGCACCCTCGACTGTACGGCGATGCTCGTCTGGGGGCGGATGTTCAACGACGGTTCCTGCCGACACGATTCGATGCGGGCGGCAATGCGATCGACAGTCAGGGATCCTTCTGCAGTGAAGTCTGTTGTCCCAAGTGTCATCTTGTGATCCCCCGGACGATGTTTGAGCTGAAGTGTATTTTCTATTCGATTCTGGGATCACCGGGTTCCGGGAAATCACACATGCTGGCGACGACCACCTGGCAACTGCGTCAGGCGATGGGACAGCGATTCAAGCTCAGTATTTCCGATGCAGACCCCGACTCCAATCGGCAGCTGAATGAACACGAAGAAAAGTTATTCTTCAACGAACACCCCGACCAGCTGGCGACCATTCCGAAGACAGAAAAAGAAGGCGAACTGTACCAGCCAGTTTCATTCGGAGATGAAACCATTTGGTATCCACGGCCGTTTGTATTTGTCGTTCAGCCGCTGGCCAATCATCCGCAGATCGAGAAACGCGACGAAATCTCACGCGCGATCTGCCTGTACGACAATGCCGGGGAACATTTCCTGCCGGGAGGTGAGTCCTCAATCAGTCCGGCAACTCAGCATCTGACAATCTCGCGAGGTCTGCTGTTTCTGTTTGACCCCACTCAACACGCCAGATTTCGCGAAGCGTGCAAGGCCGACAGCCAGGATCCACAGATTCAGGGAACAGGCCGCAGTCATCGTCAGGATCAGATCCTTCACGAAGCGGCCAACCGTATTCGCACACATGCGGGGCTGGCTCAGCAGCAAAAATACAGTAAGCCGCTGATCATTGTCATCACAAAGATGGACGCATGGGCACCAACGCTCTGGCCTGAGTGGAAGGACATCAAGGATCCAATCAAGGATTCGCGACAGCAGTTGGCGGGCCTGGACACCGCATTGATCGAGGAAGTTTCTGACAGAATGCGAGAAATCATGGCAAAGCTCGCTCCGGAATTTGTTAACGCTGCGGAAGGATTTGCAGATAGAGTGACGTATATTCCGGTTTCAGCTCTGGGCCGCGGCCCTG
>JAQWLN010000201.1 GCA_029247265.1 Fuerstiella sp. | reverse complement strand
TCGACGAAAGCGGTTTTGGCTGCCATTGCGATCAGCATCACCAGCCCCAGGCCCGCAAAGGCGATTGTACCCTGTCCATTGACGTGTTCGCCCATGATGTCACGCGAACTGGTCAGCCACAGCAGAACTCCGGCGACCAATGGTGCGGCAACAACCGTCATGGCCTGGGCAAAGATAATCGTCGGGGTGCGATCGAAATCAAAGATTAGCACGGCCACGCCCACAAACATTCCCGTCAGCAGTGCGGCAGTCGTCATGAGACGGGGCCCGTTGTCAGTGGGTTTGCTGCCGAGTCCCAGACCGTCCGCGGCCATAAAGCCACCGATCATGGAATTGACCAGAAATGAAGAATAGGCTGCAGAGAACAGCCCCAGGCAAAAAATGATTTTCGCACTGGCGCCGAACGTTTCTTCCAGAGCGGTAGCCACAGCGACAGGATTCTTCAGTGCCACGGCAGGGCCACCCGGATTGTAAAATGCGGCTGCGGCTGTCGACATCAGCATCAGTGTGATCAGAAACATGATCACCGAACCAATTCTTGCGTCGACCAGACCGCTCTTTAGATCTTCTTTCTTCCAGCCCTTCTGCCTTACCAGGTATGCCTGATAGAAAGCAGCGGTAATCACAAACGTCGTGCCAACCAGTCCGAGCACCGGCAGCATTTCGCCGGATGTTCCGAGCGATGGGGCGAAGCCTTTTACGATTCCGGCGATACTCGGTTTTAGACTAACCAGATTGATTGCGAAGCTGGCAAGCATCAAACCGACAAACGTCATCATCAGCTTTTCCAGAGTGCGGTACATATCCTTGAACAGGTACAGGAACGATATTGCCAGAGCATTAAACAGAACGACCATCACGGCCACGACGATCTTGCTGTCGACAAAGGCCTCGAACGCAGCAGCGACTCCGATATTGTTACCGGATTGAAAAGCGGCGGAAATGAAGAACACCCCGATGCCGACCATAATTGCCAGCCAGCTGCCGGCTTTCTTCCGAATCAGGTCACCTGGCGCTTCTGCTGCGACGGCGCCCAGTTTTGCGCCCAGCGTCATGTAAACCATCATGAACGCGACTGACACAACAACGACCCACAACATCGCATAGCCGTCGTTCGCTCCAATCTTGGAACTGGTCATGATGCTGCCCGGGCCGATCACGACACAGGCGGTAATAAGTCCTGGTCCGACGCGTTTGTACCACGCAGTTGGCGAGGGGGTCACCGATTGATTGGAATTATTATCAGTTGGGGAGGAGGCAGAATTTTCGTTTGAGGACGCTTCGGTCATAGCGGTTCCAAAGGCAGAGATGTTGCGGTGGGATGATGCACAGTGTGTTGGAAATGAGCTCCGTGTGCAAACACTCAACTTCGATTGCTGCCGAATCGTCCGGTTTCGGGGCCGTCCTGGATTTCACGTCCGGAGCAGAAAGTCGCTTCACGTTGCTGCTCAGGAGATCGTGCAGCTCGAACCGACGAGGTCGCTACGCAAATCGCCGGAGGCAGGTGGGCTACTGCCGCGCAATGCAGCATGCTTTCAAAGCAGCTCAATGGATGTGGTATTGAGGCGAGTGTCTTCCGGCCCTGGCGATCTTCAGGCGGGAGCTAATCCCGCTGAGCCGACTTCGCAAACTCACGGAAATCATCTTCCACTGCAGCGACCTGGTCAGCCGGTCCGGTCAGCTTCATGAAGTATCCCTGATCAGGTAGCGGAGCAATGATGCCCAGCATCCGCCAGCCATCCTGAGCTTCACGGCCAAAGCCGGCTGCAAACCGTCCTTCCAGATCGATCAGAGTGGCATCCACTCCGGCGACTGTCAGCGTTTCTGTAAGTTCCCCTCGTGACTGCGTCACCTGGCCCCGCCAACGGTCAAGGTTGTCCGACAGCGAACCGCCGGAACGGGAAAGTGTGAGTGATACATCCGGGCCGGCGTCGGGCATGCCGAACTTTGCCGAGATAATTCCCATCTGAAACTGCGACAGCGGTACGTCTTTCCATCCCGCGGGGACAGCGAATTTCAGACCGTCAAATCCTCTTCGTTCGCCAGAAGCGGTCGCCGATGCGACGGGCGTTTCGTCACTGGCGGGCTGATTCGAATTTGCCTTCATGACTGGAGGCGCCGAATCAATTGCAGGGTCGTCACCGCACCCGGCACAAGTCAGAAAGACAGAGATCGACAGAACAGATATCAACGAATGAGTACGCATTGGGAATTGCCGGATGTTTCAAATGGTCAGCTCAGTTGTGCTGACGACGATTTCTATACTTGTCGCTGACGCGTTTCAGTGTCTGCAATTCCAAATTGCTCAACGAGTCGCGACCATTGAGATGAAGCTTCTGAAGAATGTCATCAACCTGTTGTTCTTCGCTGGGGCGGTCTTCACACTCCTGTTGCACATGCGTGTCTTCACGTTGCAGACGCCACTCTTCACTGGCATCGGAGGACTCAGAAGGTGAATCGGACAAGTCTGATCCCTCATCGAAGAACTCGGCGCTGGAACGATCGTGCTGTTCTGTGATGTCGTAAACGGGAAATTCGTCCGGATCACCAGCCAATTCGTACCACCTGATATTTTCGTAAAGGTGAAGAATCATGACGAAAGCAGACAACGCCACCAGTTCGCTGACGTCAAACACGAATCCGGCCAGAATGCCGAACATGCTCAGTACCAGCCCAAGTCGAACCATCAGGTCTCGGCTTTCACCATCAGAAAACCGAGTTGAGAGGTAAGTCCGGAGAAGTACTCCACCGTCGAATGGCGTGACTGGCAGCAGGTTCACGACAAATAATACCCAGTTGACCATGAAGGCCATTCGCCAGGCTGTAACGCTCAGCTGTTCACCACCATGCACTTCAAAACCAGAGAAAGGGCTCAGCAGCGGAGACACTTGCGCGGCGGAAAGCGTCATCATACAACTGAGGGCCAACAACAAATTCGTGAGTGGCCCGGCCAGCATCGTTTGAAAATGGTCGTGTAGATATCCACGACCATACGGTTCCTCAAGTCCGCCCAGTGGCCAAAGGTGAATCTCATCCATATCGCCCCCGGCGGATCGGGCGACCAGCAAATGGGCGAGTTCATGAATCAGGACGCTGAACAGCACAATTGCTGTGGCCAGGAGTCCTAGCAGCAGATCATCCATTCGCCAGATAATGGCGATCATGGTGACCGGGAACAGGAAGCTGATTCTAAACCGTGCGCCGCCCAGCACTCCGAGCGGAAAACCGAATTTCAGGATTGTATCGGTTGCATACATATTGCCGATTGTAGCGATCACATTCCTCGATGCGAGACCCTGCACCTCGATTTTTTCAGGTCCGCCGTTCAGAATCCTTTACAGGAGGCAAGCGGCCTGCCGGGGAATCACTATTCTGATCCGCGTTTGACCGGGCGGCTGGGTTCACTACCATGCTGACGTGCCGATGGAGTGCCGGCGGGCGATATTAGAGCGGGCATTCGTATTTCGGCCAGTTTTCCCGGGTAAAATTCACAGGATGGCATCGCCCGGCCGACCGGACACCAAAGGTTGAAGTTATGGACCAGGACGAGATTCTTCTGGACGCTGAAGAGCGGATGGAAAAAGCAGTGGAACATTTTGTTTCGTCACTCACAGGAATCCGCACCGGTCGCGCGAATCCGGGGCTTGTCGATTCGATTAAGGTTGACTACTACGGTTCTCCGACCCCACTGAAGCAGATTGCGAACGTCAGCGTACCGGAGCCGCAGCAAATCATGATTCGACCGTTTGATGTGTCGAGTCTGGATGAGATTGCAAAGGCCATTCAGAACAGTGACCTGGGCATGGCCCCTAACAATGACGGTCGCGTTGTTCGATTGAATGTCCCGCCTTTATCGACAGAACGTCGTCAACAACTGGCCAGTCGCGTCAAGGAGCTGGCCGAAGAAGGCCGAGTTTCAATTCGTAACATTCGGCGCGACGCAAACAAACATGCTGAACAGGCGCAAAAGGACAAGACGATGTCCGAGGATGATCGCGATCATACAAAGGACAAGGTGCAGGAGCTGACGAAGAAGTTTGAGAGCGCGATCAACAAGGGCGCGGAAGCTAAAGAAAAAGAAGTGATGGACGACTGACACGAAGCCAGTCCTTACCACTGCCAGTCATAGCCGAAGTCCAGTGCCGAAGCTGAGTGTGTCAGCGCGCCAACGCTTATTCGGTCGACCCCGGTTCCGGCGATACAGCCGACCGTTTCCAGATTGACGCCGCCGGAAGCTTCCAGCAGCGTCTGCGGAGACACGTCGTCTCGCAGCGTGACTGCCGCCCGCAATGCTGCGGGCTTCATGTTATCCAGCAGAACGATTTCCGGTTGCTCTGCCAGTGCGTCGCGCAGCTGTTCCAGTGTGTCCACCTCAACTTCAACCGGCAGGTCGAGGCGTTCTTCTTTCAACCAGGATCGAGCGGTGGCCACTGCGTCCGCCACGGAGTCACTGCCGCGAGCGGCCAGATGATTATCCTTAATCAGCATCCCGTCAAAGAGACCAATGCGGTGATTGCTGCCGCCGCCGCATCGGACCGCGTACTTGTGGAGCAGCCGAAACCCCGGCAGCGTCTTTCGAGTATCAAGAATCACCGCGCGGCTCCCTTCTGTGCGACGCACAAACTCGGCCGTCATGGACGCTATACCGCTCAGGTGAATCACGAAATTTAACGCCACTCGTTCACCCGTCAGCAGCAGGCTGACCGGGCCGGTTACGGTGGCGACGACGGTGCCCGCTTCAACGTGTGCTCCATCGCTCACACATGACGTGACCAGAACAGTGTCCGCAGGTACCTTCTGCAGTGCACAAAGTGCAGCGTAGACGCGTTCGATCAGGACGCTGCCGCTCAAAACGCCGTTTTCTCGAGCAACCAGATTCACAGCTGCCGTGGCCCACGTTGGCACGGTTGCCCGACTTGTCAGATCACCGCGATCTTCCAGATCTTCTGCAAGGGCAAGCTGGATAAGCTTGTCAGCAGATACCAATGCTGCTGTCGAAATGTCTACTGTCGTCATGGTTACTTTCTGATTCGTTCGTGACTGCCCCGCCCGAGTGCATGCCCAGCGTGGCATCTCGTTGTGACATTACCGTCCGTCATTATAGGATACCTGGCGGGGACTTCCCATTTGCATGACTTTCACCTGGGGCATGTTGTTCCGGTCACTGGAACTCACGCAAGCACTCCCGTCGCCACCTCGCCGAAGACATCAGTCAGGCGCAGATCCCGTCCACTATGCGGCCACGTTAAACGTGTGTGCTCAAGCCCCAGCAGGTGCAGCAGCGTTGCGTGCAGGTCGTGAATGGTGCAGCGGTTTTCTGTCGCGTAGTAACCGTACTCGTCCGTGCTGCCGTAGCGGTAACCTTGTTTGACGCCGGCACCTGCCATCCACATTGTGAAGCCTTCGGTGTGATGGTCGCGTCCGAACTCGGCGTTACCCACCTGCACGGTTGGCGTTCTGCCAAATTCTCCGCCCCACAACACAAGTGTGTCCTCCAGGAGACCTCGCTGTTTCAGGTCGGTCAGTAGTCCGGTGATCGGCTTGTCGATCTGCCTTACGTTCATGGAATGGCCCTTCACAAGGTGCGAATGCTGATCCCATTGTTCGTTATTGAAGGGTAAGGAATTCGCATGACTGACCTGAATAAAACGCACCCCCCGTTCCGCAAACCGCCGCGCCAACAGGCACTCACGACCAAAGTTCTCTGTGTCGGGATCGTCAAGTCCGTACAAACGCTGAGTCGCTTTCGATTCCAGCGTAAGGTCGATGGCTTCAGGGGCTGCGGTTTGCATGCGAAAAGCGAGTTCGAAAGACTCCAGTCTGGCATCCAGTTCCGGATTTCCGGAATTACGTTCAGCATGCAGCCTGCGAAGCAGACTCAATTGCAGTCGTTGTTGTCCGAACGAACGTTGCGAGTTACTGAGGAAATCAAATGTCGCATCCTTCGCGGCGGTATTTGGATATCCAGGTGTTCCCAGAGCAACACCTGCGTGTACGGCAGGCAGAAAAGCGGACCCGAAATTATTGACACCACCGTGCAGTGATGTCGGACAGATCGTGATAAACGACGGAAGATTCTGATTCTCCGTTCCCAGACCATAGCTTATCCACGAACCGACACTGGGGCGCAGCTGGGCCTCGTCGCCCGTGTGCATCTTCATGCAGGCTCCTCCGTGCGAAACATTTGTCTCGCACAGCGAATGGACCATGCAGAGTTCATCCGCCACTGTGGGCAGATTCTGCCAGAGTTCACTCATGGGCAGTCCGGAATTACCGCAACGACGGAAACGCCACGGGCTGCCCATCAGGTTTCCACGTTGAGCGAAGGTGACTCGTGAGCCTGAAAATGGAAGTTGCTGACCACTGTCTCTGGTCAGCAAAGGTTTCGGATCGAACAGATCGATGTGCGACGGACCGCCGTGCATAAACAGAAAGATGATCCGCTTTGCCTTTGGCGGCAAATGTGGTTTCCGCGGAGCCATTGGACCAGAGTTCGCAGTGTGGGCTGTGGCCTCATCACCCCGTGTCTCCGCCACCAGGCTGTTAAATGCCAGGCCGCCGAACCCCAACGCGACGCGATTCAAAGCATTTCGTCGTGACAATTGTGGGGCAGGTTCATTCCACATAGATAAACTCATTCGACAGCATCAGCGTATGGCAGAATGCGGCCAAGGCTTCCTGTTCTGAGTTGTTGGTTTCGGTCGTTTCCGAAAATAACTGCAAGAATTCTAACGCAGCCTGTTGCTCGGACGGGGTCGGACTGCGATTGAACAGACGTGAATAGATTTTGCCAATCGCAGCCGTACCGGATGTGGTCCCGGGTATAAGCACTGCGAATCGCCGGGCCTGATCCATCAGAAACGGGTCGTTCATCATCAGCAATGCCTGAGTCGGCACGGTCGTGATGTCTCGCTGACCAACTGAAGTTGTGGAGTTAGGGAAATCGAATGCCGCAAAGAAACGATAGGCATTGGACCGAACAACCGGCAGATAGACTGAGCGTTTGTCAGAGTTTCTGTGAACGTCTTCATTCTTGCGCAGATCATCCGGCGACGGGTCCTGTGATTTGACACCGCCGAGGTACTCGGCCGACGACGTGTCGAGTCGACCAGAGTGAAAAAGCAGAATGTCACGAATGACTTCCGCATCCATCCGTCGCCGCGCGTAGCCAACAAACATCGGATTGGCCTCAGTCGCGGTGTGCTGTCGATACGTCGCGGAATTCAGAATTCGTCGATGTAACGATTTCAGTGACCAACCATCATTAATGAGTCTTATTGCCAGCCAGTCCAGCAGCTCAGGATGCGTCGGCACTTCGCCCTGAAGGCCCAGATTATTCGGCGAAGGGGCAAGTCCGCGGCCGAAATGCCATTGCCACACACGATTGACAATGACACGCGCCAGTTGTCGACCGGCTCCGCTTTCTGAGTCGGTCATCCAGCGCGCCAGCTGCAATCGTCCACTTTCGTGTTCATCAATTTCGAAATCTCGGCGGGTCTCTTGCCTGTCAGCAACGGCGGCGACCATCGGGAAACCTCGTAGTACCACGTCACCCAGCGAAAGGTGGCTGCCCCGCAGATGCAGTTTTACGTTGTGCGGATCACCGTCTGCGACCGCCATGACTTTGGCAGCTTCAGGAGCCTTCTCTGTAAGAGAAGTTTGCTGTATTTCAATGTTGTCGATCGCGGTCAGCACATGGGACAGCTCATCACCGTCGGCACGAATAAGGCGAATTCGATCGATATGAGACATCACAGGTTCGGATTCGAAGCGGACGATGTTCTTTCCTGCCTCCAGTAGGAACCGGCCTTCCGTCAGCCACTTCTGATACGGTGGCATCCAGCCTCCTGTCTTCTGGTTGACTGCTGTCTTGTTGACCACGCGGCCGTTAATGGACAGTTCTCCGGGCCGAGTGTTCAATGCGGCGTATCGAAACTGAATCAGGTAAGTGGCGGTCTTCTTAATGTGAAAATCCCATTCGACCCATGTTCGCTGTGCTCCAGGGTCGCTGATAATTCCGATGCCTTCTCCATATCCGGTCTGCAGAATTGCTGCGTTGCCGCGTTGAAAGTCTTCCGCCTGTCGATTCAGGATTGCGTTTCCGTTCTTCGTCAGCTTCTGTTCCAGTCGCGTTCGCGTGGCATCCAGTTCCGCCATCTGCTGATCGTGCTGCTTTTTTGCAGCCATGAAATCGCTTGTGGCAAGTGGCCGATCTTCGAGCCTGGTGCTGTGCAGAATACCAGCCAAAGCGTAGTAGTCCGTTGCCGGAATCGGGTCGAACTTGTGGTCATGGCATCGAGCACAGGCGACGGTGAAACCCAGCAGGGCTTTACCGATCGTATCGATCTGCTCGTCGACCATGTCTGCCTGCTTCTTCACGGGATCTTTCTCCGCAAGAATCCTGGTGCCGATCGCCAGAAAACCTGTTGCCGTTATTCCTTCATTTGTTCGAGCATCGTTGTCCAGCAAATCGCCGGCCAGCTGCTCCTGCACAAACTGATCAAACGGGATGTCGACGTTGAAGGCATCGATGACGTAGTTGCGATATCGCCATGCAAGCGGGTACGCATGGTTCTCGTCGCTGCCGTTGGAATCTCCATAGCGCACCACGTCCAGCCAGTGTCGTGCCCAACGCTGTCCATATAGTGGCGACGCAAGCAGCTCGTCGATGACGTGAGTCCACGCATTGGGCGATTGCGAAGTTTCAAAGTTGTGCACCTGCTGAGGTGTAGGCGGCAGACCAATCAGGTTGAAATAAACTCGCCGAATCAGCGTCCGGCGATCGGCGGCGGACGTGGGCATCTGTCCGGCGGCTTCCATGCGATTGAGAATAAAGCGATCCAGTGACTGCCGACTCCATCCTGAGTCTGCGACCGACGGCAAATCGTAATCCTGTGGTGGCAGGAGTGCCCAATGAATTTGCCATTCGGCTCCGTCGCGAATCCACTCTGTCAGCAGGCGGATTTCCGCTGTGGAAAGCCCCGTTCCGGATTCAGTCGGAGGCATTCGGGTTTCGTCAGTGGCGACGACGCGTCGCAGTAGTTCGCTCTTTTCTGGCGCACCGGGAACGATGGCTGTGTGACCCGATTCTAATGACGTCGTGGCATTGTTTCTGTCGTCGAGTCGCAGTTCAGCCTGGCGCTGACCGGCATCCGGTCCGTGGCATTCCAGGCAGTGCCTCGCAAGTAGTTTCTGGACCTTCAGATGGGTACTGTCAGCTCCATGTGACGCCGCGAGTCCCCCAATTCCCGTCCAGGAGCTGATAAGAAGGGCTATTGTGAGTCGTCGCATGACGGCGAAAATCTGGTGGGAGATTCTGTGCTCTGGCGTTGTCGACAAGGTCATTCAATATACCCTGGCACATCGGATCAGTCGAAGCACTCTTGCGAAGTTCGCCTGATGGACTACTGTTCGGGGCGTGGTCGCGCCTGTTGCAGCCGGCCGGAAAACAGTGCTACACATCCGACGACTCTCACTGAGATGTCGTCCAAATGCTCATGGAGCGATTGCTCCAGGCTTTTGAGGTCATCACCTGAGTTGGAGAAAATGCCCTTTCTGTTGTAGAACTTCATCAGGCGGACGGCCGCCCGGTTTTTTCGCACGCCGTTGTGCAGGATGGTTGAGCCAAAGAGTGTTGCGCCTGGATTCATGAGTGGATGCAGGTGATCGAACAGGACGGCTTTTTCTGCGATGGAACCGGGAAGGCAGTGCAGCAGGTAATTGACGCCGACCGATTCAAACTTTGGAATGTCAGTCGCTATGGGCTCAAGAATATTCTGTCTGTAAGTCTCAGGTGAGTAGCGCGAGATTCGATGTGACGCGAATTCCAGCGAGTTAGCATTCAGGTCCATGAGCGCGACGCGAGGCGACTGCGATGGAAATTGGCAGTGGTCCAGGAAGTATCCCGTTCCGACACCCACGTCAAGGTGATTGCCCGAAACGCACTCGTCGTAATAACGCAGGATTTCGGAAGACGGACATCTCCAGATAAACCGGTTTGAGATCCCCAGGACAACGATGTCGTAGACAGACAGCGTTCTTTTCGTGTATGCCGCCTGACCAGCTGCTATCTGCTCAGTTGTTGATGTCATCTGATGAGAGATCTTTAGGTGGAGTGACCGTTGCTTGATCGGCGACGGTCACGAATCCGATTCAGCGGCGGTTTCTCAAACTGTCTGTAAAGTTCGTCAGGTAGCCAGCCTGCACAATATTATCAAGATACGGCTCTGCATGTGCCCACGTAAATACGGCGGCACCGTCCACTCCCAGGCGACCGGCAGTGGCCAGATAGTTGTTTACATCCGTAGCATTATCGATCTGGCCGTGACTTGTTTTGATTCCCAGGCACAGTGTTACATAAATGGGGCGGCGCAATCGGCGGTTGATTTCGAGGGCTCCGCCGATTCGATCTGCAAAGACCTGCATATAACGGTCGCCGTAGTTTTTGGGAAAGCAATAACCTGAAATGTTGACCATGTCGATGTACCGTTTCTGAGCCCACGTACGCCAGTCCTGGGCGACTCGATGATTCTGGACTACATGAGGTCCCCAGGAATAGATGGCCAGTTTGATGCCCGGTTGCTGCCGCCTCAGGTCAATGCTGATGGACTGCATTAATCTTGTCAGGTTGTCTTCCTTGAAACGCTGCAATCTCTGCGGTTTCAGCGATGCCGAAATTCCACGAGTCAGCTTCTGTAGCTGAGTTGCGCCGTGGGGATCCAACTGCATCGGCCTGTTGTTGAATCTCAGATAGTCCAGCAGTAGACCATCCGGTTCGTATTTTTCAACGATCTCGTGCATCACTGAGACGACCCACGCCCTGGCCTGCGGGTGGCAGGGGCTAATGTGTCCGATAGGGCTGCCAGCTTCGTCTCTCAATGCCCATTCCGTGTGCTGCAGCAGTATGCCCTGCGGTCGCTCTTTGCCGCAGGCCAGCACACATGTGACCGGGTAAACCTGCAAGCCTCGAGCTTGCGCTGCGCGCATGACGACTCGCAAAGGCTCCCAGTCCGGATACAGACGATCTGGGACAATCTCACTTGGATACAGGGCGGTCCCGACAGTTGTCGTGACGTAGGGCATAACGACATTGAGCCCGCTGGCCTTGAACCTGTCGAGATGTACTTCGATCGCACGTACTCGGTCGGCAATGTCGGAGTCCGAATCAAACAGCTTCGGAATGTTCACGTACGCACCCATGAACGGTTCGTGCGCGCATGCGGCATCGGATGTAGTGCTGGCAACTGCGGTCAGCAGCAGGAAGAAAACACTCCGCATCTCTCTTTGCCTTATCATCCCATTCGTCACCGGATCAGGAATGATCGCTCATTCCACAAACAAACACCGGCATTCTGTTTCATTTCTATTCAGTTTTCTATGCGGTGCGGCGGCACAATCCGTTCCACAGCTGGCACTCGGCCTCCTGCTGTTGCGGTGGATCGATTCTGGCGTCGATATTTTTCCGGGATTTCATGGTCTTCTTCAGACTGGGCATATCGGATTCGTCGAAGTTCCCATGGCTGATGCCTTCCCGGATCAGTGGAAGATTTGCTGTCTGAAAGACGGCGACTTGTCGTTAACTTATGTCTTCATCGGTTGAATTCGCCTCATATCCAGCAGGCGACTCTGTACCGAAAACTTGTATCGTCGGTGATAGGGCGGCGAATACCGATAACGTTCTCTGTTCGCAGAATGTCCTGCACAGGTTAGAATCGAACGATACTTTGCTATCGTTGCTGCCCATGATGCAACGGCTGTGTTTCGACGGTCCGTGTAATACTACGAAGGATTGATTCGCCGATGGTTGAGCACATTATGACTCTGCTGATGCTGACACTTCTGCAGGCAGTGTTGGGATTCGACAACCTGTTGTATATCTCAATCGAGTCAAAACGGGTCGCTCTGGACAAACAGCCGTTCGTTCGTAAGTGGGGTATCGGTCTGGCGATTCTGCTCAGAATTGCATTGTTGTTTGGTGTGACCGCAGCCATCGAAAGGTTTCAGGCTCCGTTTGTTGAACTGCATACCTTTGCCGTCGACTTCAGCATGAACGTTCATTCGTTCATCGTGCTGCTGGGGGGGGCCTTTGTGATCTATACCGCGGTGAAAGAAATCGTCCATATGCTGGCCGACGATGATCTTGGGCAGTCGGAGGGCGGGAAACGTTCACTCATGAGTGCAATGTTCTGGATCATCACCATGAATCTGGTCTTCAGCTTTGATTCAATCCTCAGCGCCATTGCATTAGCGTCATCAACTGATGAAGCAGGGGGACGAACAATCACCACGGCTAACATGGTCGTTATGTCATTAGCCGTTGTTTTCAGTGGTGTGATGATGATCTGGATGGCCGATCGCGTCAGCGAGTTCCTCAGGAAAAATCGCCTCTATGAAGTTCTTGGTCTGTTCATTCTGTTTGTCGTCGGAATCATGCTGGTTTCTGAGGGTGGCCACCTGGCGGATCTGACGCTGTTTGGCCACGTCGTCGAGCCGATGGCAAAGAGCACCTTCTATTTCGTGCTGTTTGTCCTGGTTGCGGTCGACATCGTGCAGGGCCGATTTCAAAAAAAACTCTTCGCGCAGGAAGCAGCGACCTCTGACTGATGGTCGCAATACGTGGAATTCCGGGAGCGACTTGTGACGAAAAGGCCCGTGCGGAATTGATTCCGCACGCGCCTGAGTGTTAAGAGGTCCCTGGAGTCACACTCATCCGTTTGAGTTTCGGATTTTCACCTGCCGTGGCAGAATGCGGTCCGACTTCGGAATCGAAATTCGCAGGACACCATTCCCCAACTCGGCATCGACGGCCTCGGCGTTGACGTCCTTGCTGAGTTTCAGTTTTCGGCTGAACATTCCGTACGTCCGTTCGTCCAGAGTGACATGCGTTTCATCACCGTCCGGTGCGGCTCGTTCACCGGAGATCTGCAGAACGCCATCTTCGACCAGAAGGCTGATGTCCTCAAGTTTAACGCCGGGAAGGTCGCATTCGACAACATAGGCATTGTCGAGTTCGAACACTGTCAGCAAAGGTACGTTACCCTTGCGTACATCCTGATTCAGGACTTCACTGACGAGGTGATTGAGTCCCCGGTCCAGCTCGTCAAACAAAGAGAATCGAGGGTTTGTTGAGTTTGCGTTCATGGTGTTAATCCTTTATTAAAGTGCTGAATTCAACTGGAAGCGCGAATGGAACAGGTGTGGTCCACGTCCAGCTTAGCTGGACGCCCAAATGTCGTATTCCCTGGTTCGAATGCGGATTGACCTGGCCTGCGCCTCTGGCTTACGACGGAGTTCAATTTTCAGAACACCGAATTCCAGAACGGCATCGACAGACTCCGGATCAAGAGAATCGTCCAGCTTCACAGATCGGTCGACAGAAATGTTGTGACGATTGTTGAGCAATACCTTCGCGTCAGACGGAATTGTCAAATCCCGGTTGCCCGATATGAGTAGTTCATGGCTTCGCACAGTGATTTCAAGATCCTCAAGTGTGAATCCAGGGACGTCGACCTCGACGATCACCCGTGAGTCACTTTGGTGAACCGTGACTGGGGCACGACGGCGAACCTGACGACGCTCGTGATCTGCTTCGGAGCATGGCACAGATTGCAGGTGTACAAATGGATTTCTGGGTCCCTGTGGGGGTACAAGACAGCGCATTTTTCGTTTCCCTTTCCTGCTGAAGAATTCCATGCCGAGAGATAGAACTGGACTCGGCAGTAAACCTAAGTTACATACAACATTCATGCCAAATGTGCATGATGTGGCGTAAAGACCTTGAGGGTAGTATGTTGCGTATGTGTGTGGTTGTGGTGGATGCCGCGCGCTGGGTGCCGATATGGCGTTTTCTGCGGCGGTTCGCGTGGTGTCAATATGGCATTCGGGTGGTGGCTATGAGTAACGTTCCCAGTCAATTGGCCAGTATTCGTGCAATCCGGGGTGTGTCGCTGACATGGGCCTTTGGTCCGGGTATCCTGTAGTTTCGATCAGAAAATCATCGCGACCGCTACGCGCGAATAAGGCTTGAGGGGAACGAGAACAATGGACTTGAAGTCAGTGATGGCAGATCTGGAAGCAGCGGGAACTGCTGAAAACGTGAAGACATACAAGCAGCAGGGCGCTGGAGAGAATGTCTTTGGGGTCAGCCATACCCATTTGAAGAAACTTAAGAAGAAACTAGGCGTTGACCAGGATCTTGCTCTGGAGCTTTGGGGCACCGGGAACAGCGATGCTCGCTCACTGGCGATGATGATTGCTGACCCGGAAGAAGTCTCACCGACAGTGGCAACTCAGTGGATGAAGGACGTGGACTACGCGCTTCATGGCACTGAAGTCGCCGGGGTTGTGGCACTTTCACCGGCCGGCCTGTCAAAGATGCGGCAATGGAGGAAGCAGAAGTCAGAATTCGCTCGGGCCACAGGCTACTCAATGCTGGCGTGTATGCTTGAGGACGATGCCGAATCAGTAGAAGACCTGGAGTGTCTGCGAATCCTGAAGGACGTGGAAATGGAGATTCATCGTTCGCCCAATCGAGCTCGGCACTCAATGGTGATGGCGGTGATAGCGATTGGAGTCTATAAACCAGAGTTAAGCGAAGAGGCGATCGAGACAGGTGAACGGATTGGCGACGTTCAGGTCGACCATGGTGAAATGAGCTGCACCACACCGAAAATCGCCCCGTACATCAATAAGACCCTGAAGCGTACTTCCGGCCGAAAGGCCAGAGTTCGCAGCTGCTGAAGGGCGTTCTGTGAACGCATTCCTCTGCATAATCTGACTCCGGCGAATTTTAGAAGCGGTGTCCATTACTAGGCAGGCGCATTGCCTGCATTCACTCCATTTCACCGGGAAACGAGAAAGAAATACTCCAGGATGGATCTGCTAGAAACGCTGACGCAAACTCCTTCTGTGCCGGGTCGTGAAGACAGAATTCGAAAAGTGATCGAAGATCATATTCGAAGCTCAGAGCTATTCGACGAAGTTCACACCGACGCCATGGGGTCGTTAATTGCATGTCGTCGCGCTCGGCCGGCAAAGGGAGCAGCAGAGACCAGCCCGCGTAAAGTGATGCTTGCGGCGCATATGGACCAAATCGGGTTTCTTGTGCGTCACATTGACGATAAAGGATTTCTTCGAGTTAACCCGGTCGGTGGTTTTGATACAAGAAACCTGTTTGCTCGCGGGGTTCGTGTTTGTACTCGCGACGGGGATCTGGCGGGCGTGATGAATCCGGGAGGTCGACCGATTCACATCGCCACTGAAGATGAGAAGAAGAAAGTTCCGATCATCGGCGACTTCTTCATCGACCTCGGACTGGGGCCGGAAGAAGTTGCCTCTAAAGTTCAAATCGGCGACATGGTTGTTCTGGACGGTCCGTTTCGTGACGTTGGCGAATACGTGGTGTCACAATGCCTGGACAATCGCGTTGGATGCTGGGCACAGATTCGAGCAATCGAAAATCTGACACACCATAGTTGCGACATTTATGCAGTCTGGACGGTTCAGGAAGAGGTTGGGCTGCGTGGAGCAATGCCGGCCGCGTTTGGGATAGATCCGGACATTGGTATCGCCTGCGACACGACTCTGTGCTGTCGTACGCCAGGCGTCCCCGAAGAAGACCGAGTCAGTGTGCCGGGCGAAGGAGTCGGTCTCCACGTAATGGACTCGTCGATGATCAGCGATATGAGCTTGATCGAGGACATTGAATCCGTTGCCGTCAAACACGACATCAAGTGTCAGCGTGCGATTCTGCCTCGCGGTGGTCAGGACGGTGCAGTTATTCAGAGAAGTCGCAGTGGTGTCCGCACAGTCTCGTTCGCGTGCCCTGTTAAGTATATTCACACCGTCACAGAGATGTCGCACAAGACCGACCTGGAATCTTACCCATCGCTGCTGACAGCCTGGCTGGAAACGTTATAGCGTCGGCCGGTAGCGGAGTGAATTTGGTTCCTGTGTGTCGATACAGGATGGTCCGCACCCGGGCATCATCAGGAGAAGGAGTTCTGAATGACCAATATTCGCTTTGCGATCCTGGGTACGGCGAAAATCGCAAGGACTATTGCTCCGAAGATCAAGTCTTCGGAAGGCGCCGAGTTACTGGGCATCGCCAGCCGCAGCGAAGAATCGGCACAGCAGTTCGCGCAGGAGTTTGGGGTTCCGCTTACTTACTCCAGCTATGCAGCGGCACTGGATGATCCGGATGTGGACGCTGTGTACGTGCCCCTGCCTCCGTCTCTGCATCAGGAGTGGACGGAAAAAGCAGCTGCGGCTGGCAAACATGTCCTCTGCGAAAAACCACTGGCACGAAACATCGACGAAACCGAAAGGATGATTTCGGTCTGTCAGGAAAACGGCGTTGTACTGCTGGACGGAGTTATGTGGTACCACACAGCTCGCGCGGCGGCGATCAAAAGAATCGTTGACAGTGGTCAGTTGGGTGAACTGCGGCAGCTGACGTCTGTGTTCACATTTCGCTGGGACACAATGCCGATGGAAAACCTTCGCATGCACCGCGACCTGGGCGGAGGTTCGCTGCTGGATCTTGGCTGGTACTGTGTGGGAGCCGCTTTGTGGCTGTTGGATGAGCTTCCGCAGCAGGTTTACGCGCGAGCGAACTGGTGCAATGATGTTGATGTTCGCATGAACGGATTTCTGTGGTTTGGTGACGAAAATTCGGGTGAGCGAAAAGTAGCCACGTTTGAATCGGGTTTCGATGCGGTGCGGCGTCGGTGGGTGGAGGTTGTGGGGGCCAAAGAATCACTGGTCTGCGACGACTTCACACGACCGTGGAAATCCGATCGTCCGCGTTTCTGGACACACGACGGCGATGGTGATTCCACTGAACATGTCGTCGCCGGCAAAGCACAGGAAGAGTGCATGGTCGAGGCGTTTTGCGAACTTGTCCACAGAGGTCAGACGGATCACGCATGGCTGCAATTGTCGCGAAAAACACAGTTGGTGTGCGATGCACTGGATCGTTCGGCCAGAAGCGGCGACGTTGTTGAGCTGTAAATACATCACCATCACAGGGAGCAGTCATGAAACTGGGACTCATCAACAGCGCTTGGGCTCAGGCTGGCAGAGACACGGCATGGGGCATACAAAAGACAAAAGAGATCGGGTTCGACTGCATTGATATTTTTGCAGACCCATTGGATATCGATGCCCGGGAACGCAAGCTGATTCGTGACGAATGCCGCCGGTGTGATCTGCCGATCGTGTCGATCTGCTGCGTCGCTGCCGGCTTGATCGACTTCAATCCCAGTGTGCAGCGTTTTCACCTTGACCGCTGCAAAGCCTATCTTGATTTGTGCTGCGAATACGAAGCCGAGAACCTGTTGCTGGTGATTGGCGAGTATATCTGGCAGCAGGAAGTGATACCCCCCGCCGAGCAGTGGGCCACGGGCGTTGAAAACTGTCGGACGCTGGCGGCGTACGCTGATGGGCTCGGCCTGAAGATTGCTCTGGAACTGGAGCCATTCAAGCTGTCACTTGTTAATGATGTCGACAGCATGGTTCGTTTCATTGACGAAGTCGACCACCCTGCATTCAAAGCGAACATCGATATTTCGCATCTGCTGTTGTCCAGCGTACAGCCGGAACAGGTTGCCCGACTGTCAGGGAAGGCCATTCACGTACACATTTCTGATTGCGATGGCAGGGTTCACGGCGATCTGCCGCCCGGGCGCGGCGTGGTCGACTTTCCTCCGTATCTTAATGAAATCGCGAAACTGCAGATCGAAGGTGCGGTTTCCATTGAACTGGAATACAGTCCGGATCCGGACAATATCGAGGCCTGGGTGCAGGAAGCGTACTCGACAACCGCAGCCCTGATGAAGCAAGCCGGATTACGGGGTTAACAGGCAGTCAGGAAAACACGAAACTACCACCTGGGATCTAGGACGCACTTCTGTCCACTGGTCAGGCTCTCATTAATTCACAGCTCTACCGGAGTACCGCGGCAATGCGATTCATGCTTCTTTCTCCTGTCCTCGTGTCCCTTTCTGTCTCCAGCCAGGCAGGCGACTGGCCACAGTTTCTGGGGCCGCATCGCACTGGGATTTCAGACGAAACCGGACTGGTCGACAGTTTCCCGGCATCAGGTCCTGACATTGCGTGGCGCGTGCCGCTGGGCGTTGGCATGTCCAGTCTTGCCATACACGATGGCGTGGCGTTCACCATGTATCAGGATCTCGACAACCAGTTCGTAGTGGCGTTGAATGCAACGTCCGGTAAAAAGAAGTGGGCTACGCCTGTGGCTCCGGCATACGAGAACTCGATGGGCAACGGCCCACGTGCAACACCAACCGTGCACAACGGCCTGGTCTATTCGTATACCGGCGAAGGAATTCTGACGGCCCTTGACGAAAATTCCGGAGATGTCGTCTGGTCGGCCAATACACCGAAGGAACAAAAGGGGCGACCTGCTGAATACGGGGTCGCGTCATCTCCGCTGATCGCCGGCGACAGCGTGGTTGTTCAGGTTGGTGCGCCAAATGCTGCGGTGGTCGGTTTTGATCTTAAGACCGGAGAAACGAACTGGACTGCCGGTCAGGGCAATAGCGGTTATTCATCTCCGGCTCTGTTGACGTTGGCCGGAAAGCAGCAGATCGTCGCATTTGTCGGCGCGGCCGTGCTGGGCATCAGCCCTGTCAACGGTACCGAGTTGTGGCGTTATGCTTATGTCACAGACTATGACTGCAACACGGCCACTCCGGTGCAGATCGATGAAGCCTCAGTCCTGATTTCCGCCGCTGAAAACCACGGCTCGACAATCCTGAAAATTTCAAAGGCCGGCGACGCGTTTCGTGCGACATCATCATGGTCATCACTCGGCAAAAACAGCGTCCTGCGGGCAGAATGGCAAACGCCGGCACTGGCTGACGGTCACCTGTTTGCACTGGACAACATCGGCAGTGCCGGGCCGATTACCAGTCTTGTTTGTGTTCGAGTGGCCGACGGCGAACAGTTGTGGACCCAAAATCGATTCGGGAAATCCAACCTGACGCTGGCTGACGGAAAGTTGTTCATCAGCACAATGAAGGGGGAACTGGCAATCGTAAAAGCATCGACAGCAGGTTTTACAGAAACGGCCCGGGCATCGGTGCTGAGGATGACTCGGCAGGCCCCCGTTATCTCCAACGGTCGGCTGTACCTGCGAGACGATCGGGAGATCGTTTGTATTGACGTCCGAGCTGCAAAGTAGCTGACTCGAACGTCTCAGAAGTTCCCCTTCGACGTAATGATGGAACAATCGGGCAGCCTGTCTTTTAATGCTCGGGCACCTGTTTCGCCGACAACTGTATCCTTGACTGTCAGCCGCCTGAGCGACTTGACTGCGACCAGGGATTCAAGCCCGCTGTCCGTTATCCATTTGTTGCCGTCCAGATTCAGCTCTTCCAGGCTTCCGTGCCCCTTGAAGAAGACTTTCAGTCCTTCATCGGTAATCGAATTCGCTCCTGCATTCAGGGTCTTCAGCTTCGGGAATGTTCGGAAAACGTTCACTTTGGTGTGCTGCACCAGGCCTGCATCATACACATTCAGTTCTTCCAGTGATTTCATCCCCCTGATGGCCGCGAACCCGTCAATGCCAAACGGTGTCGCACTCACGTTCAGTTGTTTCAGATTCGCTTTGTTGTACCCCTTGAATGCGGCGCCGGTGACTTCAGTTTGTGCAACCGTCAGAGACTCCAGCGTCTTGATGTTCAGCAGGGCGAGAATCGATGCGTCAGTGATTTTTGTTTTTGACAGGTTGAGCCTTCGTAAGGGAAGAGAGACGAGACCAGCGACCGTCGTATCGTTAACTCTGGTACCCGATAGGTCGAGATTCTTCAGCTTCTGCAATTTGCTCAGGGCATTGACGGCCATGGGGGAAATCGGCGTAGCCCACAATTCGAGTGTTTCAAGTTGATGCAGAGCTGCCAGCTGTTCGAGTAGTTCATCGTCTGTCTTTGAACCGCCCAGGTAAAGATTTCTGAGCGATGTTGCGTGGGCTATGTTCGCCAGTTCGGCAGTCGATATGTTGCCGTTATTGACAGTCAGTGAATTCAGATTCGGCATCAGGCTCAGATGTTTCAGTCCATCACCGCTGACGCCATTTCCCTGGAGTTCAAGTTCGGTGATACTGGCGGCAGCGTCGGACGAAGATACAACATTTGCCAGAGCGCTGTCAGAGATTTCATGAGCTGTAAGCTTCGTGAAATTCGAGAGGATCTCTTCCGGCGTCGGTGGCTGTGGTGTGGGGACCTCCGGCGCAGGGACGGACCTCGCCGTGTCGTTCTCAGCGACTGATGATTCCTGTTCGCCGGACACAGTTGACTTGACGTCTTTCAGGACGTCACCAGCCTGGTCGCAGCCAGCGCCCATCATTGTCACCGGCACCAGCAGGAGAAACGTCCGAAACCGCCGCAGGCAGACACTCGTGCAAATTGACATGACAACATCCTTTGTCGGTAAATCGTCACCACATGACTCATTATATTCTGCCGGCCGCGGGGGTGTGCGGCAAGCTACAGCAGGCCGTGACCGCAATTGCCATCAACGTTTTGGGGGCAGGCTGCATCGTTTCGTGCCATTCGTGGGCATTGCTGATTGGAGCCGTTTTCGAAATGCCGGGACCGGTTCCGGCTCGAGAGGGGTAACCGTTCTGCTACCAGGACACGTGAACTGCGGCCATGGGGCAGCGAAGTTTGCAGTCGCTGGTACCACCAACCCCCGGACGCATGGATGACATGGTTTTTTCGCGACGCCGTCTGTTTGGTAATTCCAATAATGCCGTTATTGGCCGGGGCAGGGGCGTGATCCATCCTAACGGTACAGAATGATATTTCCACGCCACTCCGTGTTGCTGAATACACCGTGTCGATATCATAATGGGCTGAGCGTGTGTCGCGTTTTTGCTGGAGGATGTCGTAATGTTGAATGATCCCGTTAATCGTCGTCGAATGCTTGTTGCCTCAGCGACCGGTCTGGCAACGGTTGGCGGTCTGGTCCCGCGCACCGTCAATTCGGTCGGCGCTACCGACTCCGGTGATTCACAAAATTCCGGAACTGGTGGCCGTGCGAAATCAACGATATTGTTCTTTCTGTGTGGCGGTGCATCGCAGATCGATACCTGGGACATGAAGCCCGCCGCACCAGCGGAGTACCGCGGGCCGTTTCAGCCAGTCGCCACAAGCGCTGCTGACATTCAGTTGTGCGAGCACTTACCGCTTCTGGCGCAACAGGCGCATCACCTGTCGCTGATTCGCTCTGTGTCCGGCACGGTTAATACGAATGATCACCACGGAGGCTATTACTACAACCTGACTGGGCACGCACCGGATCAAACGTTTCTGATCAAGGGGAATGACAGAACACCGTATCCGGATGACTGGCCGTTCATGGGGGCAGTGGCGGCTTCACGGCGGAACCGACATGCCTTTCTGCCGAATGCGATGACGCTGCCTCATATGCCCAGCCGCAAGCCATACACTCGGCCGGGGCAGTTTTCCGCTCGGTTGGGAGTTCAATACGACCCGCTGTACCTGCAGGGCAGTAACGAAAATCCGCTTTCGTTTTCTGCGCCTGCGCTGGAGCTGCAGGCAGGAACGGACACGTCACGAATTGCATCACGAGCCGAGCTGCTGACGGCCCTCGACGATGCCAGACACCACTTTGATGAAAACGCTACGGGAATCTTTACGCAGCAGCAGCAGCGTGCGTTTTCGATGTTGTCGTCCGCTCAGACAACACAAGCCTTTGACGTGTCAAAAGAACCGGTTCAATTGCGCCAGCGATACGGTGAAACAGTCAACGGGATGAGTCTGCTGCTGGCGCGTCGGCTTGTCGAAGCCGGTGTTCCTTTCATCACAGTTTTCTGGCTTGGTGATGGCGTCGGTACGCCGTTGGCAAAAAAGTGTCGCAGTGCCGGCAGCTGGGATACTCATGGTAGCAACTTCGCGTGCCTGAAAGATGATCTGCTGCCAGAATTCGATCAGTGTTTTTCTGCGTTGGTCGAAGATCTGGACCAACGCAATCTACTCGATCAGACCTCTCTGCTGGTCAGCAGCGAAATGGGACGAAACCCGAAAATCGGGGATCCCCGATCGGGCGGAGTGTCAGGCGCTGGTCGCGATCACTGGACTCATCTGCTGACCAATGTCGTCGGTGGCGGCGGTATACAGGGAGGTCGCGTTTACGGATCAAGCGATCGACTTGGAGAATACCCGGCAGAGAATCCCGTGACTCCCGCTCACGTGCTCCATACGGTGTACCATGCCATGGGCATCACAAACCTTGAGGCGAAAGACTCACAGGACCGCCCCTATCAACTGCTGGATGAGGGCGAACCACTTTACGATCTGTTCTAACTTCCTGTTTTTTTGAACCAAAACTATGTCACGAAGTGCGGCAATCAGCCGAAAAACGGCCGAAACAGAAATCGAACTCAGTATCAATCTCGACGGCACCGGGCAACACACGATCGACACCGGAATCGGTTTTTTTGATCATATGCTGACACTGTTCGCCCGTCATGGGCTGTTCGACCTGAACGTTCAGGCAAAGGGCGATCTGCATGTGGATCATCACCACACCGTCGAAGACGTCGGCATTTGCCTGGGCAAGGTCATCAACGAAGCCCTTGCGGACAAACAGGGAATCGTGCGCTACGGAAGCATGTCGCTACCGATGGAAGAAACCCTTGTGACATCGTCTCTGGATCTGAGCGGACGGTTCGCATTTGTATTTCGAGTCGAATTTCCGACGGAGAAGATCGGTGACTTCGACACTGAACTGGTGCAGGAATTCTGGAATGCAGTGGCGTCT
>JAQWLN010000198.1 GCA_029247265.1 Fuerstiella sp. | reverse complement strand
TCACTTACTTCGACGCACCGACAGACCAGTCGCCGCTATCAATCAAATCCGTGACACTGGATCATCGCGACAACGTGTGGGTAACGGCAGATCAGGATGATCATGAAGGGAAACTGCTTCGATTCGACGGAGAGTCGTTCGTTCAGTATGCGCCAAAACAGGGGCCAAAGTTGGTTAAACGCCAGGTGATCACTGATAGCGACAACAAACTCTGGGTTAGAGACGACGAATTTATATATCGAAACGACGAAGATGCGTTTACGAAGATCTTCAAAAAGAAATTCGGCCATCCAATGCGGACGCTGGCAGTCGAGTCGGCGTAGCGGGTATGGGTGGCGACGCCGACTGAACTTATTCGACTGGATGCACCCGATGATGCCGGATCGACAGAACTTTGGCATGAGACGCATTTTGACGCCGCCGATGTTCTGCCGGGCGAAAGATTTCTTAACACACATGCTCTGCATATCGACTCGTCCAGGCGTCTTTGGATTGGTACGAATCACGGCCTGTTTCGGTACGACGGCGTGTCATTTGAGCATCTGTCCGATGGCCTGGGTGACGTCCCGGTTTTTGCACTTGCCGAGTCCGATGACGGAACTTTCTGGATAGGGACGGACGACGATCTGGTCGAGTTCAGTGACGGCAGGTTTACCAATATCGCGAAAACGGGACAGGTCAACGACCTGTTTGTGGATCGCGAACAGCACGTCTGGATCGCCGGGCGCGATCTTCTTCGATACGATCGCCGCCCGATGACACCGCTGAATCGCGCTGGAACGCAATTGCACCCAACTCGAAAGTTGTTGCAGACCCGCGACGGGGCACTGTGGGTGGGAACCGACGTCGTGCAATTCAAGAATGATATCGCCACTCACTACTCAGAAGGCGACGGCTTCATCGGGGGAAACGTCACCAGCTTGTTTGAGGACTCCCACGGGGGCGTCTGGATTGGTACAAATCGAGGCGTCAGTCACTTTGATGGTCAGAAATTCGCTTCGCCAATGTTCCATGACCATCCTGGCATTCCAACTGTAAATGCAATTACCGAAGACACCAATGGCGACATATGGCTGGGAATGCCAGGTGGAGTCGCGATATACGATCAGGAGTCCATGCGTGAGCACGACACACAGGACACCGACACGACAATACTGACAGGCCATATTTCCAGTCTGTCAACGATGGACGGGTTGCCGAGCAACGAGGTCAGGGCACTGCTGTGCGTTGACGATGGAGCAGTCTGGGTGGCAACGCAGCTCGGCGTGTGCCGCTGGCAGGACGACGTCGTTGAGCAGTTTCGCGTGCCCAAAAACATCGTCTGTTTCCTGAAGGACGACTCCGGCGGTCTGTGGGCCGGTGGCGACGGACTCTATCATTTCAATGGAACGCGGTGGAAGCAAGTCTCCATCGATGGCAAGGCCCTGGTCACCGGCCTGACCCAGGATCCGACAGGCCGCCTATGGATGGCAACAGATCTGGGCCTGAAAGTCTATGACGGGTTTGCGGTACAAACACTGCTGCATTTTGATGGTGCGAATGGGTGGTGTTCAGATGTCGCCTGGGACAATCGAAATCACTGTGTTCACCTCACGAGCGGTCTATTAAAGACCTACCACCCACGAGCCACGCCTCCCCCCATCGCCATCACACACGTATCAGCAGACAAACAGTACGAATCCATCGCCGAGATTCGCATCGGCACGTCTCAGCCGTTTCTCCGTTTTACGTTCCACGGAACCAGTTTCAAAACCCGCTCCGACGGCATGCTCTATCGCTACCGTCTGCGCGGTTTCGACGACGAATGGAAGCTGACCAGCGATACCCAGGCGTCCTACGGACAATTGCCACCCGGCAATTACACATTCGAGGTCGCGGCGATCGATCGCGACCTGTCGCATTCAGAATCACCGGCCGTTGTACGCGTACAGGTGGAACGCGAGTATCGCCAGGCAGTGCTGTGGTTCGGCCTGGTCTGCGCGATTATCACCGCAGTCCTGCTTGCGGTGATGGTCATCAGACGAACGCGGGGAATCCGTCGGTTAAACGTGGAACTCGACCAGCGTGTCAGGGTGCGGACCGCCGAGTTGCAATCAGAGGTCGCAGAAAACTGGAAATTGCAGCAACAACTTCTGCAGACGCAAAAACTGGATGCTGTGGGCACAATGGCCTCCGGGATCGCTCACGATTTCAACAATTCGCTGGCGGCGATCAGATGATTTGCGGAGCTTGCCAAATCGGTTCCGTCCAAATCGAGTGGTCTGATCGACCACATTCTCACCGCCTGCCACCAGGCGGCCGGAACCTCAAGAAGTCTATTGACGTTCAGCCAGAGATCAACCGGTGAAAGAGCCCCGGAGGATTTGATTCAAATGATGCGAAACAGCAGTGACTTTCTTCAGAAGATGCTGCGGTCGTCCATCCGGCTGTCCAGTGATTTTCAGGACAGTTCTTCGATCTGGTGCTCCACCGACACGACTCAGATACAGCAGGTGATACTTAACATCACAATGAACGCGCGAGATGCATTGTCGCATGGAGGCGAAATCTTCCTTACCGCCAAAGAACATCCCGCTCAGTCAGGCTTCGCCCTGCTGGCAATTTCGGATAACGGGACGGGCATGTCCCAGGACGTGCTGCACAAACTCTTCGACCCGTTTTTTACGACTAAGTCGCGAGGCTAGGGCACTGGACTTGGCATGGCAGTTGTACACGGAATTGTCGAGGCGCACGGGGGGACGATCAGTGTCGATTCGTCTGTGGGGCAGGGGACAACTGTTTCTATTGCGCTTCCACGATGTTCTGCCGATGAGGCATTTTCAGCGTCAGCAGAATCGTCGGATCCGCCGGGCCTGTTTGTTGAAGGCCGCGGTGAAACCATTCTGGTGGCCGAGGATAACCCGGAAGTGCGGACCATGATTGAGGCTCAATTACGGTCTGCTGGTTTTGGCGTTCTGAGCACGTGTGATGGAAAACAGGTGCTCGATGTTGTGCAGAAACAGGCGGCCGAAATCCAGGCTGTACTGCTGGACATTGACCTTCCCGAGAAAGATGGTCTGACGTGTCTGAAGGAAATCAACGATCAGTACCCACAACTGCCAGTCATCATGATGAGCGGTTTGTCGTCCGCTGACCCCAAAAAACTTGCGACCGCATTTTTACGAAAGCCGTTCAGCAGAAAAAGGCTGCTGTCGGCAATTCGTGACGTGTTGTCAACAGCGTCGGCGCACAAGGCAAACGGAGTACTGATCGTTGATGACAATGAAGCTGTCAGGGTGTCCACCAGGGACATGTTCGACAATGAAGACTTCGATGTCTTCGCTGCCAATAACGGATCAGAAGCAGCGTCAGAACTGCGACAGCATCGAGATCTGATTGGCACCGTGCTGCTGGACTGGAATATTCCGCATACAGACCCGTTGGCAACCTTGCATGAGCTGCGCCGAATTTCGCCGGGGGTACGCATACTGGTCGTCAGCGGAGATCTGACGCTGCAGGCCAGCGAAATTGAGGCGAAAGGATTCTCTCGGCTGTTACGTAAGCCATTTTCCGGCGCAGAACTGATAGAGGCTGTCGCCTGAATCACGCGGTCAGATCACGTTACGACGAATTCCTGTTTAAAACTCAATCGCAAAACGCGTTCCGGCCATCAGATAGCTACCCCCCGTTGTGCCGATGGCAGGCGACCGTTCATCAATCTCACCATAGATCAGATTGAACTGAAGTTTCGAGTAAGCCGTCCAGTACCAGTTAAAGGCAAACGTCCCTGAGTTTCCGACTCCGCCCAGAACGTCCTCATCGCTGACATCAAGATACGAGTATCGTGCCGCGATGCCGAACGCTCCCCAGCCATGGCAGGTGCCTCCGCCGCAGCGATCCATCAGGAAAAAATTCTCGAAGGGCTCCAGTCGTCCGATGGTTCCGGTCTTACGATTGTATGGGATATGTTCTCCGGTCAGCATATAGCTGAGGTAGATGTACCCCCCATTAAACTGAGTGTCGCTGAAACCATCCCGCTGCATGAAGGTATGCATATATTCACCGACGATCTGCATAGGTCCGACGTTGAATATACTTTCCACAGCCAGAACCTCGTACCAGTTGGCTCCCGCTATTCGCCCGGTGTCCAGCCACGAGCGTGTGCTGCGGCCTTCCGGGCGTGTGGCGAAACGACCTTCGTTGTTGTGAGAATTGTTCCCCAGATCTGCCCCATTGGGATTGGCGAACATGCCGGCAAACGCCCAGTGAAAGTAGCCGCGACCTCCCGAACAGTCGTCATACCATGGACTGCCCGACAGCCTGAAGTTGCCGCTCATCTGCCGCTGATCACCGAGATACTGTCCGTCTGACTTAATATTCTCCAGGTAATAAGCACCATATCGCCAGTGGAGCCTTTCGTCGTCGGTGTAGCCATACATCGCGATACCGGGACGACGTGCATCCGGGTTGAAGGTCTCCACCACAAACGGTCGTTCAAGAAAGACGTTGTAGCGACTGCTATTCAGGTGATCGAGTCCCAGCGGACGCTTCTGATTACCAACCAGCAGCTGCTGGTTGTTCGGCAGATTCTTAAACCCGATATAGACGTCCTTCATCTCTGCGATGCCCGGCTGGGCAAAATCCATTTGCGTTCGCCACAACATCGTTTCCGTAATGTCGCCCTTCATTTCAAGGCGGATGCGCCGGAAAGCATACCGGTCTTCGGGGCCGGTTCCGACTCGAGCTGCCGGCAGTGACCCGACGGGGTTCTCGAGAAATCCAATGCCTCCATCGTCTTGTATGAAGTCCCAGAAGTCTGCGTGAATTCGCCCGTTAATTTTGAAGGTGGGCTTCTTTGCCGCATCGGCGTTCTTCTTCTCTTCGGCAGCGTTAAAAGAGGACCATGCGCTGTCGAGTTCCGACCATCCTTTTTCCAGTGCCTGTAAACGCTGCTCGAAATCCGGCGCGGCCTCGGTCACGGTGTCAGCGCCGCCGTTGCCTGCGACGTCGACGACGGGAGGCAATGGAACGGGAGGAGCAGCCGAATAGGCACTTGACGCCTGACGAAACATCGGCATTTGCTGCCGCTCCAGGTCGTTCAACCGTTCTTCTGTGTTCTGCAAACGACCCAACAATTGCTCATACGTCAGGTCATCGGCAAGTACATAGCTGCCTGAGACTGTAACGAGCATGCACGCAAGGACAGTAAATAGCTTATGTCGTACCACGGTTTCTTCCCTGAATTCCGCGTTCCGTATGGCCGCGTTCGATATGGAGCTGTGCTCGGTAAACAGACAGTAACGGTTCTTTCAGGTTATTCGTCACAGTCCTCGTAATCGGGTTAGTACTGAACCCCTGATGCGAACAATCTTAACAATCGGAGATCGCGTTATGCCGACCTGGTAAATTTTAACGGTTACGGAAGTGGGTAACTGCCCAGCTCACATAGCAATGCCACACCGTTGTGCCTCACCCACCCGCAGCGCATTGATGAAATGCCTGTTCGCGTCATTTCGGAGGCCTGGAGCAAGGACTCGGACCACAAATAAGCGAAATCGCATGCGGAAAACAGCATCGACACAGATGTCCGTGCCGGCGTCGTTGCCAGTCGGGCTGCCGCGTCCGGGGCTACCGGACGAACCGGCTCAATTCTTCATGCCGTGAACAAACACTGCGGTGCTACTTCCCGGAAAGAGAAAAGGCCCCGTCCCAGTTCGAAGGCGGCAGGTTCCTGTACATCTCCATCTGTCGAACGAGAAATTGTTTCGGACCGTCTTCATCTGGCAGACGGGTCAGCAGCCTGGTGGCGTTCTCCCATTCACCCGCGGCGACGGCCTCAAGGGCGCCTCATGATCCGTCACCATTCTCTGGCTGAGTTCGCTGTGGTCCTGTTCTGCGGGAAGCAGATTGAACACATCAATCGGTGTGACCATCCCTTTCGGTCGCACGCGTGCGAGTGGACGCAGTCTTCCTTCACTGGATAAAAAATAGCGATCCACGAACTCAGCGGTCGGTCCGTCGATACAGATGGACACATCGAATTGCCTTGTCATTCCTTCCAGCCGAGCGCCCTGATTCACGACCGGACCGAAGACGCCGATTTTTGACTGTTGATCGGTTACGATCTGTCCGGCCACCGCGCGACCGTGGGCGATGCCGATTCCGACCGAGAATCCATGCAGCAGACCATCCGGCTGGTCTGCTGCTCGGCGAAACTCTTCACAAATTTTGAGTGCCGCGCGGCACGCCGGCACAGGCCCATATTCGAGGGCAACCGGCCAGCCCCAAAACCCCAACGCCGCATCGCCCTGCAAATCAGCAATGGCGCCGTCTCGTTCCAGAATTCCTGAGACCATCACTCCCAGTGCTGCCCTGACGCTCCGCAGCAGCGGCAACAGATCATGCTGCAGCTGCTCGGCCTTCTTTGAGAACCCACGAATGTCGCAGAACAGAACGGTGATGTTTCTTTCCGCCGGAGAAAGTGCGTCATCGCCGTCACGGGCCGTCAGACTGTCAATGACCTTCGGCGAGAAAAATGAGCTGAGTCGAGTCTTCGTTTCCTGCAATACCCGCACCTGCCTCGCCGAACCAATGAACTGTGCAACCAACTCAGTAAAACGCACGTCAGAGGCTAGGTCAGCTTCCGACAAAATCATACCACCGTCTCGGGCGCCTTTGCCGGATACGTACATGCACCAGCCCTGACACGAATCGCCTCGAATAGGCACGCACACAGCCCATCCCAAACCGTCACTGGTCGTAAACGCGCCCTGTGGTGTGTCAGGCGGCCAAATGTGCAGGACGCTCGTTTGCTCGCGAAGAGTCCTTAAAATAATCCGCCTGCTGGGCCTGAATCGGCCGACAAAATCGTCGCGAACTCGAACTCGCTTCGTCAGCGGCGCGGGAAAACTGTCAATTGCAGCTTCATCAGCCGGCAGGGCCGCCGTGTCGTAATGTGCAACGGCAACGGCTTCTGCCTAGGGAACAGCGGCTAACAGCATTTCGCACAACACCTGTCCGAGCTCCGTATCGGACTGGGATTCGGAAATCATCTCAGGAAGCCGTGACAGCAACTCCAGTTGCTGCTCTTTGTCGCGGAATGCAAACTGCCGCAGCTCCTGTTGTGAATACGTATGCTGTCCCAGAATCGGCCCGTGGTGTTTCGGGACCATAATCTGAACAGTATCGGTTCCCGCTGCCGGTTCGTCCGGTGATGCGGCAAATCTAAATTCGGTCTCACCTATGCTGAACCCTTCACCTGGACGCAGGATAGTCTCTCGAGTCGATTCGCCCTGATAGATCATTGGGTTGCGGGCCACGGCAAGACACGTGGCCCGCACCTGTTCGCCGTCCCAGCACAGATCTGCATGCTGACGAGAAATCTGCAGGTCCCACGGAATGCCGTGAGGGGCAGCGCGGCCAATACGGGTGACAACACCTTTCTTCAGGTCCATATGCCGCTGCTGAGGCGGGTCACCTCCGGAGATTGTAAGTAGCAAGGGCGACACGACAGTTAACTCCTTCATTTTCGGTCGCAGCGTCGTCGGGAAGCCGCCCTGTCCGGGATTCCTAAACGTCGAGCTTTTGCATCAGTGCAGCAGCATCGTCAGGATAACGCCTATCGTGATTTTGAAATCCGCAGGTTCTCGAACCAGTACAAACCTGACTTGCCTGGACAGATCACGTCAGTGTCGCCATCACCGTCCAGGTCGCGAGCATCCATCTGCAGCCCTGTCCCCGCACTGCCCCGTTCGAAATCCTTCAAAGCCCATCGGTCTTTGGCATTCGCGGGAGCGAACTTCGCCGGTTGCCCCTCAAAGATCACCTGCCGAATCCAGCGAGCCTGACTACGGTCGTACTGGAAACTGTAGACACACGGTGGTTCCGTCGCGCCGGGTTCGGTCTCGTGTGCGTAGACTCGTTTTCCTGTAATGACTTCCGGCTGCGAGTCACCGTCAAGGTCGGCAAGGTGCAGAGTATGAACCTGTGAAAACGTCATGTCGATATTCTCACGCATCCAGGTGCGATGACCATCGCCGTCGGTCGATTGCTTCAGCCATTGAAGTCCATAGTCATGCCCCATTCCCCATAACACATCGGTATCTCCGTCTGAGTCGAAATCACGGCAAATAATCAGAATGCTGGCGGTCCCCAGCTGGAACTCTGCGTGAAACGGCCAGTCGTCCGAATCGGCATCGACCGGCTGTTCATACCAGCCCCTGGGAGTGATGATGTCGATCCGGCCGTCCCGGTTCATGTCGCCGTGTCCCACTCCGTGACCCGCTCCCTGATTACCAAGATCGTGTTTCTTCCAGGTGACTTTCGGTTCGGTCGCTGTGATTTCATACCACACGACGACACCACCAATGTTCGGCAGAAAATCGGGGCTGCCGTCGCTGTTCAAATCGACCAGTTGTCCGGTCTCCATGGATCCGGGCAGGTCTATCGTATGTTCGATCCAGGGCTTCGTCGCATCCCCCGGATGTTCGACCCAGGCAATGCGTCGACTGAAGTAGGCACATGTGACGATATCGGTGTGGCCATCACCGTTCACGTCCAGCGGCAGATCCGCAAAGTCTTCGTAGTAGTGAGGATTCGTCCCCGGCAGAACTTCGCGCACTTTGTGCCGTGTCCACTGCGGCGCTTCGTACCACGAGTCACCGCTGAAAACATCAAGCCTTCCATCGCCGTTAAAGTCCGCGGCGCCGGCCGCTTCAAATGGAGACTGGTCGTTGATCGTATGCTTCCGCCAGCGAACGCCGGCCTGATTCTCATCGGCCACGGCAAAGGAACACGCCAGGAAACAGATCACCCCGATCCAGGCGGTCATATTGCTGTATCGAATTCGCAACAGCTGTCTCCGTTCTGAAGATTCGGGAATCGGCCTGAAGAGGGTTCGAAGCCGTCAACACTTTAACTTCTGAGTCCACCATTTGCGAACTGCCCTGGCCATAAATGTGAAACGCTCCGGCCGTGCCGATGTGCTCTTCGGGAGAATCGATTCGAATTGCAGACGCAGACGTGTTACCCTAGGAACACGACCGGAAGTGGCTTCAATACCAGCACGCAGCCCCAGCAAGTGAGTCACGACCACGGGTCACCCCGATTCTGACTCACTCGCGCTTCGTGCCTGTGACTCGATTGAGAATAATGTACGGTTGTTTGGCCCTGGCCCGGTGACACAACGGATGTCCGAGCTGTTTTCTGCAATGTGAATCGACCAACAGGAATGAATCAGCTGTTCGCGATCAACAACGTACATCCATTGTGTCTGCCCCTTGCGGCTGCGAGTGTGATGATATGTGCCGGATTGCTGCCTGCAGACGAGCGTCCCGCCAGTCCCGTCTTCGAAGATCATGTTCGCCCAATCTTTGCGACTCACTGTTTCAGTTGTCATGGCCAGAAACAGAAGGCGGAACTCGACCTGCGTTCCGGGCCGTCGATACTCGCCGGAAGCGAATCCGGCTCCATCATTTCTCCAAAGACGCCTCAGCAGGGTCTGCTGTACGAAGTTGTCCACGAGCGGCACATGCCGCCTGAAGGCCGGAAGCCTTTAGCGGCAGACGAACTGGAAACAATCCAACGATGGATTCTGTCAGGTGCTAAGTTTCGGGAATCCGGACCGGCGACTGCAGATCGTGTCAGTCAACATAACATTCTGCCGATTCTTCAGCTCCGATGCGCTGCGTGTCATGGTCGACAGACACAGCAGGCTGGATTCGACATACGCACACGGGCCTCCCTTCTGAAGGGCGGAAAGTCGGGGCCTGCGATGGTCATCGGTGAGCCAGACGCAAGTCTGATTTTGAAACGGATTCACGCCAGTGAAATGCCGCCGCGCGACAAGCTGGCGGCTGTGAGTGTGAAGCCCATGACAGAGGCAGAGGTCGAACTGCTATCCGAGTGGATTGCTGCCGGTGCTGCGGAACAGAGCGTCGCACCGGACGTGGCGGGAACCGATCCCGACCCGCTTGTCAGCGATGAAGACCGAAACTTCTGGTCCTTTCAGCCACCTCAGGCAGCGCCGACACCGGCGACCGAAACCGCTGCCAGCCTGAAGAATCCCGTCGATGCATTCGTGCTGCGCAAGCTTCGTGAGGATGGCTTAAATTTCTCGCCGGCAGCGGACAAGCGAACGCTGATTCGGCGTGCCACGTTCGATTTGACCGGGCTTCCGCCAACTCCTGCTGAAATTGACGACTTCCTGGCCGACAGCTCAGCCGATGCCTACGAAACCATGATTGACCGATTGCTGCAGTCTCCTCGCTATGGAGAACGTTGGGCACGGTACTGGCTGGACCTGGCCGGCTATTCTGATTCCGAAGGTGGCCAGCATGCCGACCGGATCCGCCCCGAAGCGTATCGCTATCGAGATTACGTCATCCGTTCGCTGAACGATGACAAACCCTACGACCGTTTTCTTGTCGAACAGATCGCTGGCGACGAACTGGTCGATTTCCAGAATGCTGAAAAAATCACTGCGGAGATCCACGACAACCTGGTGGCAACGGGTTTTTTGCGAATGGCACCCGATGGCACATACGCAGGAATCACCGCCTTCGTGCCGGATCGTCTGGAGATCATCGACGACGAACTGGAGGTATTAACATCGTCCGTGATGGGATTGACGATGGGTTGCGCACGATGTCACTCGCACAAGTTCGACCCGATTCCTCAGCGCGACTACTATCGGCTGGCCGCAGTTTTCAAGGGGGCTCTGGACGAACATGATTGGCTGGAACCGACAAATCAGCGTTACGTGAACCATGTTTCAGACACAGAACGACGTGACTGGCAGGCGAAAGAAGACAAACTGACAGCTGACATCGAAGCCGTGCTGACGAAGCTGGACAGCCGGCAGAAAGAGTTCGCTGGCAAACATACCGACCTCAAGCCGGATACGGAGGCCTTGAAAACACTGGAGCCCGAATTTGCGAAAGCTGCAAAACAGGCCGATGAAGCGATCAAGGCCATCAACGCGAAACGAGTTCCGCAGCCACGCATACGAGCGTTGTGGGATCGAGGGGAACCGTCGCCCACGTATATTCTGAAACGTGGCAACTATCTGACGCCGGGACGCCCTGTTGGCCCGGGTGTACCCTCAGTGCTGACTGATGGCAGAACACCATTCAACGTTGTGGCTCCGTTCACAAAGACGACGGGACGCCGACTGGCTCTGGCACGCTGGCTGACACGGCCGGACCATCCACTGACAGCACGGGTCATGGTCAACCGTATCTGGAAGCATCACTTCGGAAAGGGAATCGTTTCCACTCTGGACAACTTCGGCGTGACTGGAGCCAGACCCACTCACCCGGAACTGCTGGACTGGCTGGCCGTCGAATTTGTTCGGCGGAACTGGTCGATTAAGGCCATGCATCGCCTGCTGATGCGCTCGACTACGTATCGACAGTCGTCTGCAACGACCGCAGAACTCATCAAGAAGGATCCCGACAACGGGCTTCTGTCCCGCATGCCACTGCGGCGGATGGAGGGAGAGGTGTTGCGGGACAGTCTGCTGAGTCTTGCCGGCCGACTGGACCTCACTCAGCACGGTCCTCCTGACCTGGTCGATGCTCGCGACGACGGCCTTGTTGTCGCCGTCGGCAAAGAAAACATGTGGCGTCGAACGGTCTATGTCCTGCAGCGACGAACGACTCGCCTGACCATTCTGGACAATTTCGACCTGCCGCAGTTGAACCCCAATTGCATCGAACGCAGCGATTCAATTGTGGCCCCCCAGGCACTGCACCTGCTCAACAATCAACGCATTCACAAACTCAGCCGATTCTTCGCCGCTCGCGTCAGAAATGAGAGCGGCGACGAACGCACGGCTCAGGTCCGGCACGCTTATCTGCTGGCCATCGGACGAGTTCCGAACACGGCTGAACAGCAGATTGTGTTGGATTCACTCAACAACCTTACACAGCAATGGTTGCAGCGGGGCGTCGAAATGGCGATTCCGGCCACAAAACATTTGTGGGTTCGCCATTCAGAACCGGACAGATTTTATGAAGACGATTTGATCTCGGTCTGGTCTCGAAAACGTGAACTGCGTGTCGGACTGCTCGAGTTCGACGTCAGCAAGCTACCTGAAGGCCCCTGGACATCAGCCCGGTTGGAACTGGGAATCCTGAACACGGATGCGATTAAACAGTCCGCCAGTTTGCTTCCGCCCGGCATCGATCAAATCACATGGAACAGCTACCAAACGTCAAAGGTCAGCCAGCACCAGCCGTTCCAGAGCTTCGGCAGAATCGAAGCTGACTCCGGTTCCGGAACTGCTGGAAAATATGCCGCCAGCGAAGCTGCGACGGAGGCGGATCTAAAACTTCTGGATCAGGCCCGACAGAGCGGCCGAATTACGTTGGCGCTGATCGCGGATGAAGACGGTACAGCTTACGGCCGGGACTGGGACGATGGCAGCCGCAAGAATAGCAGTCCCCGACTGGTGATCCGTCACGGCACGTCAGACTCCGAAGAAGCCGCTCAGCGAGCTCTGCAGAACGTCTGCCATGCGATCATGAATTCCGCCGACTTTCTGTACATCGACTAAGGCGTTTATCATCGATCTGAATCTTTCCGAACAACTTCAATCGCCGTCGGCCGGCGATCCTGAATTCATCGTATACCAATGACCGCAGCCTCCCTTCATCGGCGAAATTTTCTGGACCACCTGAGCGGCGGCACCTACGGCGCTGCGCTCGGATCACTTCTATGCCAGGATGCTGACGCCGCCGAGGACACAGCAGCCTTATCTAGGCAGCCCGGCGGCGTGTACGACCTGAAGCCTCGGCAGCCGCACTTCGAACCAAGAGCGCGTTCCGTCATTCACCTGTTCATGAATGGTGGGCCGAGCCAGATGGATCTGTTTGACCCCAAGCCGGAGTTGACCCGCAACCATGGCAAATCCTACTTCAGCAAAA
>JAQWLN010000175.1 GCA_029247265.1 Fuerstiella sp. | reverse complement strand
ACGACGGCAAACCTGATCCGCAGATTCTTGAGGCGGCACGCTATGTCGATGCTGTGAACTTTGCGACTCGCTGCAAAGCAGACGCCATCATGAGCGTTGGATTCATTGATGCTGTCTGCCCTCCATCCAGTTGTTACGCGGCATACAATGTCCTGACCGGCACCAAGAGCGTCATTAACGAACCGCTGATGGGCCATGCGGCGCCGCCGCACATCCACGCAGCATTTTTTGCTCGAGTGCTGCAGCACGTTGAGCGAACCCCTGTAGAATCCGCAAAATAGACCCGGAACATGCGAAGGGTGGCCGGGGTGGGACGAAGGAAGCCCCGGAAGACGCCGATCCCCCGAATCAACGCGGACTGACTTAGCAGTTCGGCGAGCACAGAAAGTCACATTATGAAAACAATTCTGGCGATGGGCGCCCACTACGACGACTGCATCTTCGGTGTACCGGGAATTCTGTTGCAGGCCGTGCGAAAGAACTATCGAGTCGTCACGCTGCATATGATCGGTGACTACACAAACTGGCCGCCGGCGGGCGGACGCGCCGTCGCGAAAATGACGACGGAGTTGTCTGCTGCCCGGGGCGTCGAAGCACAGTTTCTGGACTTCGCCTCGCACCGCTTTGATGCTCGACTTGAAAATCAGATCGTGGTCGCCGAAGCCGTCACAAAGATCAAGCCGGACATCGCGTTCGCGCTGTGGAAAGAAGACAACCACAACGATCACATGGTCGCCAGCGAACTGAGCCGCATCGCTCTGCGTCATGCCGGGCGCATTCTGGGGGATGAATCGTACCGACCGCCCAAAGACATCTACTTCTATGACAACGGCCCGCGACACACGATTGGTTTTCAGCCGAATACGTTTGTCGATGTCAGCGACGAATGGAACGAAGCCATGGAATGGCTAGGCAAGCTGAATTCCTGGGTCAGCCAGAAACCGTTTGAAGCCGGGAAGCCAATCGGCTCCATGACGACCAAGGAAACGCTGGCCCGCTACCGGGGAGCTACGTGTGGTGCACGCTATGCAGAAGCCTTCTGGAACCCGACGTTTCGCAAGACGGATATTCTGTGAAGTGGTGAAAAGCCGACCAACTCTCAGGACTCTATTGCCCCGAGCGTTTGCATCACAACGTCTCAGTCGGTCTGATACTCTCCCTCCGTACTTCCCCGCCAGAATTCAGACAACGAGACTCATATGACAAACGTGGACTCTGATACGTCTGCAGAAAACCCAGCCGCTCCCCGCAGAAGCCTGATCAAGAGCATCGGCCCGGCCATCATCGTTGCAGCCGTGGTGCTGGGACCGGGTTCGATTCTGACCAGTTCGAAAGTGGGATCCTCATTCGGACTGATCGGTTTTCCTGTGATCGTGGTCTCCGCGATTCTCATGATCGCCATGGTCGCCCTGTCCGCACGTCTGGGGGCCGTCTATGAAAACAGTCTGTGCGACGAACTCGCCAGTCGACTGGGACGCCCTGTCGCCGTCTTTGTCGGGCTAACGCTGTTCACTCTGGTGGCGTTTTTCCAGTCCTCGAACAACATCGCACTAATTGGCGGTGTTGAGCCGCTGCTGGGAGACGAACCGTTAAGCTTCAGCGCACGAGCGGGAACGCTGGTGATCGCAAACTTGCTGATCATTGCCTGTCTGTATCTGGTCAGAAACCTATACGGTTCCATCGAAGGCTTTATGAAACTGCTGCTGGGGTTGATGACCGTGGCTTTCCTGGTGAACTTCGCGGTCGTCATGAGCAAGCCTCAGTCGTTCGAACCCCTTGCACCGAGCGGCCCACTGGACTGGATCCCGTTACTCGGCATGATCGGCACAACATTTTCAGTGGGGGGAGCATTTTACCAGGCCTATCTGGTCAAGGAGAAAGGCTGGGGGCTGGCGGATGTTCGTGCGGGCGTTGTCGATTCGGTCGTGAGTATTTCCATGCTGGGCATCGTCACGGCAATCGTGTTGCTGACATCGTGGCGAGTCTTCTATGGCAATCCTGACCCTGTCACGCTGGCATCGGTCGGTGATGTGGCTCGCCAGCTGGAGCCATCATTTGGTGCATCCGGCAAGATCATTTTCTGCCTTGGCATTTTCGCTGGTGCCCTCAGTTCGTTTCTTGTGAACGCGTTGATCGGCGGGACGGTGATGTCGGATTCCATCGGCAAAGGAGCTCGTCTGCAGGACAAATGGCCTGTACACCTGACGGTCGTGGCACTGCTTGTCGGAATGTTCGTGGCGATTGCGGCGTTGCAAAACAAGGAAAGCGTCGTGCCTCTGATCACGCTGGCCCAGGCCTGCACTGTGATCGGTCTGCCAGCTCTGGCGGCGGCCCTGATTTATCTGGGCACGCGTCCGGAACTGACAGGTCCGCGAATGGTGCCGAAACCCATCCTTGTGCTGGCAATGATCGGATTCTGCGTTTCGTGTGTCTTGATGTTCATGCTGGCTCAGAAGGTGTATACGAAGCTGAACCCGACGGAAGTGCCTACCACGGCATTCATAAACCACCTGGATCCGGGCAGCACTTCCATCGTCTCCAAAGTGAATTGAACGGAAGGCGGACATGAAAACATTGACGATTGGCCGGGTTGGCACCGCGATTATATGCACAACGGTGATGCTGTCGTTCACACAGGCCGACGACGGTCTGTGGCTTGATTCACGAGTCAAGCCGTTACCAACCGACAAGTTGGGGCCGTTCGTTCGAGTCGGCAACGGGGACGTGCTGGCAATCGATGAAGCTGCCAGCTATGTCAGCAGCGACAATGGACAAACATGGTCCGATGGTCGTTCGCTTTTCTCTGATGAACAGAACATTCGTGTGAGCAACGAACGCGCTTTGTTTCGCACGCGGGACGGAGTCGTTATCGCGGCGTTCATGAACCTGGCGGAACGTCACTGGACGTGGAGCGATCAACTCGGTGATGCCCCGGAAGCTCGACTGCCCACTTATGTGATGCGCAGCCTGGACGACGGCAGAACCTGGCAGGATCTTCAGAAAATGCACGATGACTGGTCCGGAGCCGTGCGTGACATGATTCAGACAAAAGACGGTCGCATTATATTTACCGCCATGAAGATGCGACACAATCCGGGGCGGCATTCGGTCCTGAGCTACTCATCCACGGACAACGGCAAGACGTGGATCGCCAGCAATCTGATCGATCTGGGGGGAGCCGGACATCATGGTGGTGTGACTGAGCCCACTCTGACCGAACTGCCGGATGGCCGTATATGGATGCTGATCCGCACTAACTGGGGAGAGTTCTGGTCGGCTTATTCGCACGACGGAGGAAAATTCTGGCGAGTTATCCAGCCTTCCGGAATTCCCGCCAGCAGCGCTCCCGGTCTACTGAGAAGATTAACCAATCTCGGCGGTGCGAACGCAGCCCGCAGTGACCATGCCACCCGCCATCACCCGCCGGGGCTTCCCGGCAGATTAGTGTTGGTTTGGAACCGTCCGTATCCGGATGGAAAAACCGATTGGCCTCTCAGCGGCGGCGACAATCGCTGGTCCGCGACACCAGTCAGCAATCATCGTGAGGAACTGTCAATTGCGTTTTCCGATGACGACGGAAAAACGTGGGGCAGGCCCGTCATGATCGCTCATCGGCGTGACACAAATGCATCTGGCAGTGCTCGTTGGGTGGCGTATCCATATGTGTTCGAAGCCGGCCCGGGAGAGCTCTGGATTACAACGATGCAGGGTGGCCTGCGAGTAAAACTGCGGTTGTCGGACTTCGTTGAACAACAGGACTGAAGAACTTTTCATGAGCATTCTGGAAACGACAAATCGCATTGCCTTGCTGCTGGTCCTGGCCGGCTCAGTGCTGGCGACGGAAAAGGAAATTACGGTCGTCACGTTCGGCGATTCCACCACAGCCACACGGGGACCACTAAAGGTCTACTCACGAATCCTTCAGGAGGAAATCCCGTACCACGGACCGTCGGTACGTGTCATCAATTCCGGTATTGGCGGTAACAGTACGCAACGGGCCCGAGCACGTTTTGACAAAGATGTGATGGCTCACAATCCGGACGTGGTGGTCATCCAGTTCGGCATTAATGATTCCGCCGTCGACGTGTGGAAAGATCCTCCTGCGACCGAACCGCGTGTGCCGCTGGATACATACACCGAAAACCTGCAGCATTTCATACGAACGCTGAAACAGCACAATTCGCAGGTCGTCCTGATGACCCCCAATCCGCTGTGCTGGACAGACAAACTGCGCCAACTGTATGGCAAGTCGCCGTACATCCCAGCGGACGAAGACGGGTTCAACGTAATTTTGAAACAGTATGCAGAACAGGCCCGAGTCGTCGCGCAACAGGAAGACGTCCCGCTGATTGACATTTACGATCAGTTTCAAAAGCATGGCGCCGTCGAGGGCCAGCATATTTCCGATCTGCTGCTGGACGGCATGCATCCAAACACATTGGGCCAGAGAAAAGTGGCCGACGCGATACTGACGGCTCTTTCTGAATCAGACACAGATCAGCCGCTGATCGCTTCTATCTCCAGGGAAACACTGTGGAGTAACCGCAACGGAGAAAGCAAAACGTGGTTTCACCCTCGAGTCTGCATGGTGCCGGCGAAGGATGGAAATCCGGTTGCATTGATGAATCTTCAGGAAATTGGTGGCTCCGATTACTTCGGCCCCGTGCATTGGTCGACGTCCGGTGATCTCGGCCAAACGTGGAGCGAACCGGAACCGATACCTGCCCTCGGACGTGACCGCGTCCCCGGTCGCAGCGACGACCTGAAGGCCGCCGTGTGCGATGTGACTCCGCAGTACCACCCTCAAACGGGCACCGTCATTTCATTGGGACATGTCGTATTCTACAAGGGCAAGTACTTCGCAAGAAAAGAGCAGTTGGCTCGGTACCCCGTCTACGTCACCCGATCAAAAGACGGAACATGGTCACAGCGGAAGATTCTAGAATGGGATGATCCTCGCGGCGGGCACATCTACACCAACAACTGCGGTCAGCGAGTCAACCTGCCCAATGGCGACGTGCAGATGTCGTTCACCTTCGGACCGGAAGCGACGAATCGGATGGTGGCCGGAGTGCATGCGACGTTCAACGGTCAGCAGTTGAAGATCAAAGAGGTCGGCCCCCCCCTTCACAACCGGATGGGCCGCGGCCTGCTTGAGCCGAGCGTGACACAATTCGCCAAGACGTTCTGGATGACGATGCGAGCGGAAGATGAACGCGGCTACGTCAGTGTCAGCGACGACGGTCTGAGTTGGGAAGAAAAGAAAGCGTGGACCTGGGAAGACGGAACTCCTCTGAATATGTCGACCACTCAGCAGCATTGGCTGACTCACAGCGACGGACTGTTTCTGGTGTACACTCGCAAGGACACATCCAACCAGAACGTCATCCGCTGGCGTTCGCCGCTGTGGGTCGCTCGGGTGGATACACAGAAACGCTGTCTGATCAAATCCACCGAGCGGACCGTGCTGCCTCTTGTGGGAGATGGCGTCAACGATGCCGACAATGTGGCCCTCATGGGGAACTTCAATGTCACGAACGTCAGCCCGCACGAGTCGTGGGTCACCGTCGGCGAATGGATGCCTCGCGCCGGATACAAAGGCGACGTATTGCTGGCCCGCATCCGCTGGTCACGGCCCAACCGACTTCCGTTGTGGTGAAGGACCTGTGTACTGTGTGCCAGTGACACACGTGTGTCGCATGTTCTACACGCGATTTGGCTCCATGGCTTTATAGAATGGCACAACGTAGGGGCCTTCCGGGATTACGGCGATGGCCTGATCTGGACTTCTGCACAGACTGCTGTCTACCGCCGTCTGCAATGAGGAAGTGACGCTTACGCCGGTCGATGTGTGGTCCTGAGCAGGCAGACCGTCGGTCACCAGGTGAATTCGTCCGACCTGCATGGGTTTCGTTTGCATCTGTGTCTGCCACTCGTCAATTTCAGCGTGAGACTTCTGCAGAATGCTGTTCAAGAATGCGTCCGGGCCCAGGTTCACAAGCCGTTGCTGTGCCGCCACGAACTCAGCCGACCCCATTCCTTCTGAACATTCCGACACAATGATCAGATCTCCGCCCGGTTCCAGAATATCCATGGCGCACACCATGCCTTTGACTGTTTGATAGTAGGTCTTGTCCAGTGGATAACCTGCTGCACTGGTGACGACCGTGTGAAATCTTCTCGGAACCAACACCTGGCAAAAGTCACTGACGTAGTCCACGGCCTGTTGATGACTTCGCAGGATCTCACCGAAGTTGATGAACGACAGACGGCGGTCCTCATCAATGACGGTATTCACGGCCAACGCCCCTCCCAGCATCCGCACGATCTCAAGCTGCTCTTCGTGCAAGGGATTGTCCACGAAGTTACAGCTGGTGGCTGCCGGGTTGGCCATGAATCGAGCACTGTGAAACGTCGTGATCGTCTCTGCATGAGCCAGACCCGGCGCAATGACTTTGCGGCCCCCGGAATACCCAGCCATGAAATGGGGTTCCACCAGTCCGGTCGCGATCCGCAGGTCCGCTTCCACAAAACGCCGATCGATTCGCACAACGGTACCACGAGTCGAAGTGCTGCCGAGATCCACGTGATCCGCGTCATTTCGAGCAAAGTGATTGGCGACGGTGACGTTTTCCGGGACCCACGGGTCTCCGATTAGTTCTGCCAGTTCGGCGCCTTCATTGGGACGATGCAGTCCAGTGGCGACCAGAACCGTAATATTGTCCCTCTTTATGCCACCTGACAGCAGCGATTCAATGAGTGGTCGTAGAAACAGGTGGTTGGGAACGGGGCGAGTGATATCACACACAGCGATGCAGGCACTGTTGGCGCCCTGAGAAAGTTCAGCCAGCTGGGGAACGCCGACCGGCTGATCAATCGCTGTCGTGACCGCAGCGGCCGGATCGTTCAGAAGTGGCATGTCCGGCTTGCGGACGACCGTCACGAAAACGTCGTCCGGCAGCTCAAGCGGTGTTGTTCCTTTTCCGTATCGGAGGTCAATCTGCATGTGTTTTTGTGTCTCTCGGCTGCGGCCACGATTCTCAGGCCGCAAATTGTACACACCGCTCTGGTGCGAACCCAGTATATTTGCGTAGGGCCGGTTCCCATCGGCCGCCCACGTCAGGATGACCGGCAGGCACCGACGCTACCCCGGATTGCATGCCAGCAATATTGCCTACCCGACGGCCTCGGCCACATGTTGCGCCGCGACATTGCGCGGATGCGGGTTCGCGGCCCCGCTGGGCAGCGTCGTCAGGATCACACAAATGGTATCCGACGTTGGGTCGGCCCAGCACAAGGTTCCGGTGGAACCCGTGTGACCGAAGACGTTGTCCCGTTTTCCGGGACCGCCAAGGTTGCTACCGACGTCGAAGCCCAGACCACGAGACCTCATGCCATCCGGATTATGATTTTGAACCATCAGACGTGCCGTTTCCGGATTCAGTAACTTGCCGTCGGGATGCAGAAAGGCACTCAGAAACCGAGCGACATTTCCGACCGAACCGTGAGCTCCGCCCCACGGCACTCCCAGCCTGCGCCAGTAATCGCTGTTCCAGTCCCAGCTTTTCGTTGTGGGGTCGCCGGAACCGGATTCCGGAGCTGCATTGGCAACCTGGCATTTCATCAACGCATTCGGATTCAGCCGACCGATCCCGAGGGCGGAATGCTTCATCTGCACTGGCTGGCAGACAGCTTCGTCAATGAGCGTTGCGATTGGCTTACCGCTGATACGCCGAGCCACCTCGCTGGCCAGCAGAATGCCCATACTGGAATAACTGTATTTGCTGCCCGGCTTGAACAGCAGCGGCGTACGCAACGCACCGCTCACGAAGGCTGAAAGGTCAGCATGGCTGGCGCGAAGCTTTGAGTTCTGTGGCAGCTGATCCGGCAGTCCCGAATTGTGAGTGAACAACTGTCGCATGGTTATGTCGTCACGCCCACCGCCGGCGAATTCGGGAAGAAACTTCTGCACGGCCTCATCAAGACGGAACTCCCCTTGATCAAACAGCGTCATGACCGCCGCGATCGTGATCGGTTTTGAGATGGATGCCAGCAGAAAAATGGAGTCGGTGGTTCCGGCAGCCCCGAACGATTTCGCAAAAATTTCGTCACTCTGCTGCACGTGAATCGCAGCGGCATCCACCTGCCCGGACCTGGCGGCTGCCTTCAACACATCCGCCGCTGCATTCCACTTGCCTTTCTGCAGCGCTGCCAGCACGGGCGTGCCGAAGGCGATCCCCACCCCGGCGTGAAGTATCGTACGTCGTTTGATCATGGTGTTACTCCGTGACGGGGTGACGCCGCAAATACCGCCGGCGCTGCGAAAATTCATCATCACAGGAAGCGTTCTTACGTCCGCCGAATGCTGGCGAAGCAGCGCTTCGATGAAATGCGGTGCCAAACCGACTTGGAACCGGGAACAGATGTAGTCTGGAGCAGAGCGTAACGATCGTCAACGTCGACGCTAAATCCATTCTTTGATCGGATGGCCTTCAATCAGTCGCACGGGGCGACCGTCCGGAGCCTGGGCGATCAGGTCGGTGCGCATGCCGAGCTTACGGTAAACCGTGGCGGCGATGTCGGCGGAAAAATATTCGTCGCGTATCGGGCGGCCACCTTCTTCGTCCGTCGCCCCCAGAACTGACCCGCCAGGCACGCCGGCTCCCGCCATAATCGCAAAACCGGCACTGGCCCAGTGATCGCGACCGCTGGCAGAGTTGATATTGGGCGTACGTCCAAAATCCGTCAGCCAGACGACCAGAGTCGAATCCAGCAGTCCGCGATCTTCAAGGTCCGCCAGCAGCGCGGGCAGCCCCTGGTCCACCGGGGGAATGCGACTGCTCTTCAGGGACTTGAAGTTGTTTTGGTGAGTATCCCAGCCGCCATCTGTGACAGTCACAAAGCGAACTCCGCTTTCAATCATGCGTCGAGCCAACAGACAGCTCTGACCAAATTTGTGTCGACCGTACTTGTCTCGCAGGCTGTCGGATTCCTCTTCAATCTTGAACGCCGTCTTTGTTTCCGGCGCTGTAATCATGTCGAAGGCGGCTTTGAAGTGCTCGTCCAACGCGTCGAATGCTCCGGCCTGCACGTCGGCCCGTCGCTGCAGATTGTCCATGGCTGTCAGCATTCGTTTTCGTCGATCGACACGCTCGGAGGTTACACCTGTCGGAAAGCTGATGTCTCGAACGCTGAAGTTCTTGCCGTTCGGGTCGGCCAGTATCTCAAACGGATTGTGTTCCAGGCCAAGAATTCCCGCCAGTCCGCCACCAAACCGTCGATCGACAGAACTGCTCAGCTGAACAAACGGCGGCAAAGCGTTCTTGAAGCCCTTGTGCCAGCTGACGACAGAACCGAACGTCGGATAGTGCAAAGACGCATTGAATTTTCGCCCCGACATCACGAACTGATCCGCCGTACCGTGGCTGCCGTTCTGAGGATTCCAGCTGCGCAGAACGGCGAAGCGGTCCAGCTCTTTAGCCATGTTGGGCAGGATGTCCGTGAACTGAATTCCGGGGACAGCCGTATCGATGACACCAAACTCACCCTTGACGCTGGTCGGTGCGTTCGGTTTGGGATCGAACGTATCGTGATGGCTGGTTCCGCCCTGAGTCCACACCAGAATACAGTTGACGTCTTTCGTGGATTCTCCTGCCGCCAGTGAGGCGCGTTCGGATGCGATCAACTGCGGTAGTCCGACTCCCAGTCCAGCAAGGCCCCCAAGCTGAAGCAGGCCACGTCGGGAGACGCCTTCACAATCACGAAACTGCTGAGGAAGAAGATTAAACATTTGCGGCTCCACTGTTTGGGTGTGGATGATTCGGGCAGGCAACGAAGGAAAATTGCGGGGCAACCGCGTGAACTCAACTCGATGCTCGAATGGTGGGATATGTGGCCGCAGGTGGGCCGGCAGGTGGCACTACAGTATATCGCATCGGCAGAATCAGAAGCAACGGTACACCGGCAACCCGACGTTTTTCCGACGATCCGTCCGCCGTAGGTGCGAACAGTCGGTTTACGCAGCGTGTGGCCACGACTGCCCAAAACCCCGAGGGCAGCAGGGTTTTCCATTCCTGTTTTTCCGATTCGTGCTATTAAGAAACAGAGTTCAGGAGGCCCGGTCGTGGGAATAAGTGAGAGAAAACAGCATCCACACGCCACATGAACAGATCGTTTTGCGAATACCGTTGGCCATTCGTGACATGATCATTCATAATTGCGGTGGGAGCCGTTGCGTTCCCATCCCACCAACTTTGGGCCTGAACATTCGCTGTTCAGGCCTCCCTCCCCTACAGCCAACCTACAGAGAACTCGGAGGACATGTCGTGTCTTTTCGAACGCCTCAGCGTCTATCGATTCTGTTCCTGTGTTTCGCAGCCCCTGGCGTCACGTGCGCTGCCGCCGCTGAACCACAGAACTTTTCCGTCGCACCGGTCAACGTTGTATTGAATGGCAATTTTGCGGAAGCGCAGTTGCTTGTGCAGCAAACAACGGAAGACGGCGAGGAACAAAAACGATCACCCGACCTGACTCAGAAAGCGACGTACGAATCGGCCGACGGGAAGATCGTGGCTGTTTCGAAAACCGGACAATTGCTGGCGACGGGCAATGGTTCCACCACGGTCAACGTCACAGTGAATGGACAATCACAATCCGTACCCATTGTCGTTAGCGGAGTCGAAGCAGACCCCACCATCGCCTTTGATACGCACATCCGTCCCACGCTGGGGCGACTCGGCTGCAACGCCGGAGCCTGTCATGCAAGTCAGTTTGGCAAAGGAGACTTTATTCTGTCCGTCGTGGGATTCGATCCGAAGCTTGACCATAACTCGATGGTTCGCGATCGTCATCAACGGCGAGTCAATCTGGTCCAGCCGGAAGAGAGCCTGCTGCTGAAGAAACCGACGATGCAGGTGCCGCACGGTGGTGGTCAGCGACTACTCAAGGATTCCACGGCGTACCGAACAATCGTGGCATGGATGAAGTCAGGAGCGCCAGGGCCGGACAACAATGCCGCCACGGTCGTAAAGCTGACCACATTCCCTCGCGAACGCATTGCGGAACCAAACGAAACGCAGCAACTGCGCGTCGTGGCCGAATACAGCGACGGCACGACTCGCGACGTCACCAGCTGGGCAAAATTCGATTCCACAGACGACGCGGTCCTGTCGGCCACACGAACTGGCAACGTCACCATGGAGGGTCGCGGACAGGCGCCGGTCATGGTTCGTTTTGAAGGCCAGGCCGATATTGCCATGTTCGTTGCACCGTACGGTGCGGCGCCGCAGACTGCTCACTGGAACAGCAACAATTTCATTGACGACGCGGCGCTGCAGAAGTTTCAGGAACTCGGGATCGCTCCTTCTGCTCTGTGCGATGACACAACGTTCATCAGGCGGGCCTATCTTGATGCCATCGGCACATTGCCCACCACCGAAGAGTGTGATGCATTTGTGAGTAGCTCTGAAACGAACAAGCGGGATCGCCTGATCGACGAATTACTGGGTTTGACCGGCGATTCAGCTCTGGACCGCCACAACGATCAATATGCGGCCCTCTGGACTCTGAAGTGGTCTGACCTGCTGCGCAACACGACGAAGGGGCAGGCTGCGGACCAACAGCGCATGTGGGCGATGCATAACTGGATCAAAGAATCGTTTCGTACCAACAAACCGTTTGATCAGTTCGTCCGCGAACTGATCACGGCCAAAGGATCGATCTATTCGAGTGGACCTTCCAGCTATTTCAAGATCAACGCCAACTCGTCCGATCTGGGTGAAGCGACGGCTCAGCTGTTCCTGGGAGTCCGGCTGCAGTGTGCCAAATGCCACCACCATCCCTTCGAAAAATACAGTCAGGCGGATTACTACTCGTTCGCCGCATTCTTTTCGCGAGTCGGAAATAAGAACAGTCAGGAATTCGGGCTGTTCGGCCGTGAAGCCGTGGTGATGGTCAAGTCCACCGGAGACGTTCGACACCCGCGAACCGGTCAGACAATGAAGCCCAAACCACTGGACGGTGAAGAATCCGATCATGAACTGGACCGACGCATTCCGCTGGCCGCTTGGTTGACGTCATCGAACAACCGTGAATTCGCGAAGGCGGTGGCCAATCGGTATGTCGCGTATCTGCTCGGCCGGGGATTAGTGGAACCGGTCGACGATATGCGGGCGACAAATCCGCCGACGAACCCCGCCATGCTGGAAGCGCTGGCGGATCACCTGGTCAGCCACAAATTCGATCTGAAACAACTGATCCGAGTCCTCATGAGTTCACGGCTGTACCAGCTGTCATCGCACCCCACCGCAGAAAACGTCGCGGACAGAAAATTCTATTCTCACTACAAAGTCAAACGTCTTTCGGCCGAACCGCTGCTGGACGCCGTCGATTATGTGACCGGCACATCGACGAAATTCAAAGGTCTGCCAGCGGGAACCCGCGCCATCGAGATTCCGGATGGCGAGTATCCCAACTATTTCCTGACAACGTTCGGCAAGCCCAAACGCGCCAGCGTCTGCGAATGCGAACGCGTGCCGGACGAGAACCTGGGCCAGGCACTGCACACCATCAATGGCGACATCGTGGCAAACAAAATCGCCGACAAGAATGGACGAATTACTCAACTGCTGGCCACAGACAAAAGTGACCAGGATCTGATCACAGAAGTCTATAAGGTAACGCTTTGTCGTTCGCCAACTGCCGACGAACTAACATCCGCGATGAAGTTCCGGCAGGAAGCACCGTCACGGAAAGAATTTCTCGAAGATCTGCAATGGGCACTGCTGAACAATAAGCAGTTCCTGTTCGTGTATTGACGGGTATCCGTGTCATCGTGCACAGATGGTCTCCTGCTGCCTCCGCCTGAACTCCAGCCCGCCTCAGCCGTCCCCCTGCGAATGCTCGGAATTATGCAACATCTGAAACACATCCTCATCGCAACTGCTGTCGCCGGAGCCTCATCCGCCAGCGCGCAGACGTCGTATCCCATGATCATGAGTGTGTCACCCGTGGCAGCTCAGACGGGACAGACGTCCGAGCACACTCTGGAATCCCGTTACAGTCTATTTGGTGCCTATCGAGTTCTGGTCAGTGGCGCGGGCGTGACGGGGGAAGTTTCAACAAAGATGGAACTGGACAAAAACGGCAAAGAACCGGCACTCACGAAGATCCAGCTGAAGTTTGCGGTCACTGAAGATGCGTTGCCGGGCGTTCGGGATTTCCGAGTCATTGGCCCCACCGGCGCCAGCACGCTGGGGCAAATCGTCGTCACCAAGGATCCGGTCCAGACGGAGGCCCCAAAGAACGACACTGCGGCGACCGCTCAGAAAATCACACTCCCCGGCAATGTCTGCGGCACGGTGGAAAAGGCGGAGGACGTCGATTTCTACCGTTTCAAGGTCGAACAGACGACGACACTCACTTTCCACTGCCAGGCCATGCGTCTGCAGGACAAGATTCACGACCTGCAGACACACGTGGATCCCATCATCACAATTCGCGACGCACAAACCAACAGCACACTGGCGTCTGTGGACAACTCTTATGCCGCCGATCCGTTTCTGGCGCATGAATTTCAGCCGGGGGAATACCTGCTGGAAGTCCGCGACGTTCGTTACAGCGGCAATCGCTACTGGAACTATTCCATTGAAGTCAACGATCGCCCGTTCGTATCGCACGTGTATCCGTCGGCGGTGGCCAAAGGCCAGACAGCAAACCTGCAACTGGTTGGCAGCCACCTTCCAGTTGTCGGAACTGTTGCGTGGCAGGCTCCTGCTGACTTTGAGCAATTCACGATCGATGTCAGTCTGCCGATCGAATCCGGGTTATCAAATCCGGTGGCCGTTGTGCTGAGCGACCTGCCGGTCGCTGTAGAAACCGAAGACGAAAACAACACGACTGACGGGGCTCAAACTGTTTCTTTTCCCGGCGCTGTGAGTGGTCGCATCGAATCAGAAGCGGATATCGACTGTTACTCGTTTGAAGCAAAGAAGGGCGACAAGGTCAGCATCGAAGTGAAAGCCCGCCGCAACCGGTCGGGACTGGATTCGATCATTCGCATCCTGAATGCCGACGGCAAACGACTGACCGAAAACGATGACCTGCGACTGTGGAATAAAATGACCGTTCAGGATTCGCAGATCGAAAACTGGACCGTTCCCGCAGACGGAACATACGTCGTCGAAATTCGCGACGTCCACCTGCGCGGCGGCGACGAATTCGTCTATCTGCTGGAACTGACTCAGGCACAACCTTACTTTGAATTGGTCATGGATTCCGACAAGTCCTGGCTGACGCCCGGCACCAGCGCCGCATTGTTCGTTCGCTGCGTTCGCAGGAACGGTTTCGACGGACAGATCCAGTTGCACGTCGATGGTCTTGCCGATGGCCTGACAGCGACCTGTGGTCGGATCCTGCCGGGCAAGGGAGCCGATGGCTGCATCATTCTGGAAGCAGCCACTGACGCGACGATGAGTGCATCGAATATCCACGTCTGGGGCACCGCCAGTCTTCCGGTGAGTTCCTCGAAAGAAACAGACGCTGCCGCCGGAGCCGTAGTCGCCAGGACCGAACTCACTGCTCACGCTCAGCCAATGCAGGAAACATACATGCCCGGCGGAGGCCGCAGCCACTGGCCGGTCGCCATGCACACCGTTGCTGTGGGCAAACCAGCGGATATTCTTGACGTGAAACTCAGCACCCAGGCAGTCAGCCTGAAACCAGGCGACTCCGTCAAAGTTGATGTTGAGGTTGTTCGCAGCGAAGGCTTTGACAAGAACGTCACTCTGGACATGCTGTTCCAGCATCTTTCCAGCAAATACGCGATCACACTGCCCGAAGGAGTTACCGTCGACACAAAAAACAGCGTTACGCTGCTGACGGGCAAGACAAGCAAAGGCGCCATCACACTGACAGCCGCCGCCACAGCACCGGCTGTCGAACGTCAACAATGCTGCATCATGGCCAACGTGTCGATCAATTTCGTAATCAAAGCAACATACAGCAGCCAGCCATTATTTGTGAGCGTCGTAGCGCCGTAACGATGCCGATGCGGAGCACTCCGTCTAACAGAAGTGCCGGCGGGCAAATGGGCCCCGAAACCGTCTTTCCGACAATTGGTGGCGAGCGCCATCCCAGCACTCGGACATCTTTCGATGTACGGTTCCTTCGCGGTCCCGAATCGAGCAGACTATCTGCTACCTGAGCAGCTTGAACGGAAGCAGATCCCTATGAAACATTTCGCCCTTGCCTTAATCGCCGCAAGCCTGCTGCAGTCGTCACCTGAATTGCAGGGCGCTGATGGCCTGCACGTCGCAACGTTTTCCGCAGACATCACACCACCACTCGGTCAGCCGGTCGGACTTGGATTCATTCCGACCCTGGAAACGGCCGAATTTCCGTTGCTGGTCCGTGGAATCATGCTGCAGGATGCAGGGACATCCTGCGTGATCTGTACGCTCGACTGGATGGAAGTCCACAACGAGTCGTATGATTTTCTTAGAGAGCAAATCGGTGAAGCGGCTGGCGTGGATGCTTCCCACGTGGCCGTGCACTGCCTGCATCAGCACACGGCGCCTGCGATCTCAACAGCAGCCCAGCGACTGCAGTTGGACGAGACCGATCCGCGACGCGTTGCCACGGCTGAATACCTGCTCAACGTTTCAAAAAATATCGCCGCCGCCATCCACAAGAGTCAATCCAGCTGGCAGACCGTGACCCACATCGGGACCGGTAGGGCACGTGTTGAACGTGTCGCCTCAAATCGGCGGATCGAACGCCCCGATGGATCGATTCAGGGGCGTGGCAGCAATACAGGGGCATCTCCCGGACTTCGTGAACTGCCGGAAGGCCTGATTGACCCTTGGGTCCGCACGATTTCCCTGAAGAATCGGAAGGGCCCTGTTGTACAGATGCATTATTACGCGTCTCATCCACAGAGCTTTTATGGTGACGGCCGTGCCAGCTATGACGTGCCGGGCATCATTCGGGAAAACATGGAACAGAACAGCCCGGCGTTTCAAATGTATATCACCGGCTGCGGAGGCGACGTGGCATTTGGAAAGTACAACGATGGATCGCCACAGACACGTGATCAACTGGCTGCCCGACTGCGATCCGGCACCGAACGCAGCATCGCCGACTTGAAGCATAATCCCGTGGGACCGCTGGCCTGGTCCATCGAATCCATTCAATTTCCATCGCGCAACGACGCGGATTTTTCGGAAGCACACAACCGTCGAATTCTTAACAACCCACAGGCCGGTGACTCAAAGCGACGCAAGGCGGCCATCTGCCTCGCCTGGATCGAACGCTGCCGCTCTGAGCATCCGGTGGAGCTAAGCTGCCTGTCCATCGGTCGCGTAAAGATGCTCCACCTGCCCGGCGAACCCTTCGTTCAGTACCAGCTGGCCGCACAACAATTTCGACCGGACCGCTTCGTGTGTGTAGCCGGATACGGCGACTGCGGCATGGGATATATTGGGGGTGATCGCATTTTCACGGATCGCGGCGGCTATGAGCAGACCTATGCCTTTGCGGGACCGTGTGAGGATATTTTCACGGCGGCTATTCAGAAACTGCTGACTGCAGTGTCGCGTGCCGATGCCCGAGAAGACTGACAGTCAGGAAACGTCGGCCACCAAGCTGGTTCCGCTGACGCATGGAAAAAAGTGATGACACTTCGGAATACACGCCTGTCCGCCGTCGCCATGGCGATCTGTTCTATGTCTGGTATCGGCCGTGCTGCTGAGCAAACACCTCGGTACACGGTCCATCGAACGGACAGCGATATGCAGATCGACGGAAAACTTGAAGAATTGGCCTGGCGCAACGCCGCAAAATTCGATGATTTTGAATTTCCGTGGTGGAAGAGCGGAAAGCGGGAACAGACCGTTGCCCGCATGCTGTGGGACGACCAGTTTCTGTATATCGCGTATCGATGCAGCGACGCCTGGGTTTCGGGGGTCCAGACAGGACACGACAGTCCGGTCTACCAGGATGACTGTGTCGAGGTCTTGACTGCACCCAATCCGAAACGACCACAGGATTACTTCAACATTGAAATGAATGTGAATGGTGCAATACTCGACCAGCATCATCCAAACGGCCCCGGCAAAGTGAAAGGGCCCAATTGGAATGCTCAGGGAATCCTGATTGCGACAACGGTCAACGGAACGCTCAACGACGACGGCGACCAGGACCGGAACTGGAATCTGGAAGTCGCCATCCCGTTCATGAACTTTGCTCCCGTCACCGGACAAAAACGTCCGCGTGACGGCGATGTGTGGCATCTGAACCTGAACCGGCTGGGTGAAAAGACCAACGTTCAGCACAGCCAATGGTCGCCAGGCACCACACCGAAGCCCGCATTTCATACTCCTGACACATTCGGGCGAGTCACGTTCTCCGGATTAACAACGGGCGAGCAGGCATTAACACTCGCATCGAACCAATTTGAACCGGTTCCCGGATTCCTGAAACTTCCGGACGACATCACGCTGGGCGCCTGCTCAGCAGTGGCCGTGAACAGCAGGGAAGAGCTGTACGTGTTTCACCGCGGAGCTCAACCCATTCTGTGTTTCAATGCCGATGGTAGGTTTCTTCGATCGTGGGGAGATGGCCTGATAGGCAGCGCCCACGGCCTGCGTATCGACTCCAACGACGATATCTGGGTCACCGACATCGAGCATCACCTGGTCTTCAAGTTCAACGAAGCCGGCAAGCTGCTGCTGGCCCTGGGAACCAGCGACCGTCCGGGTGCCGGCCGTGAACAGTTCAACAAGCCGACAGACGTGGCATTTGGCCCGAACGGCGAGGTGTTTGTATCCGATGGCTACGGAAACAGTCGCGTCGTGAAATTTGATCGCCACGGAAAATTTCTGTCCACGTGGGGGACTGCGGGTGATCAGACCGGAGAATTCGATCTGCCGCATTCCATTGTGGTCGATGCCGAACGGCAAGTACTGGTCGGTGACCGAGAAAATAATCGGATCCAGGTGTTCGACCTCAACGGTCGCCACCTCGAAACCTGGAGCGGCTTTGCACCGTATGGGATCGCCATCGACTCGTCGCAGAGAGTTTTCATCGCCGACGGCCGCGCACATCAGATACTTCGCCTGAACAGCAAGGGACAGATTGTGGCGAGGCAGGGCACTCAGGGCCCGGGGGCTGGACAGTTTATATTGCCCCATATGCTTGCGGTCGACGGAGGCGGTAACCTGTATGTGGCGGAAGTTGGTGGCCGCCGCGTGCAAAAATTTCGGCCAACGAAGTAATTCTGCTGAGACGGCGAACCGTAAAAGAATTTCAAATTCCTGAGTTGGTCACCTGATTCTCTGATAGTCGCACAATCCATGTCTAATGCCTCACCTTCTGACTCTCACTCGCCGCACGTTCGTGAACTGGGAAAAGTGACGGTCTTTTATATCCCGTCGCATAAGCTCGACGATCCACGTTTCTTCGATGGAACTCAGACAGCCAGAACGGCCATTCACGAATTTCTGATGCACCGCTACCGCGCATATACTCAGTCGCCGACACCGGTTAAGGGGTATTGGGTGGATCTGCACGGGCAACTGGTACATGATGTGATGGAACGATTTGAGGTATCGTTCGGCAGCGAACTGGAATTCGATCGGCTGATTGATTTTCTGATTGAGCAGTGTGACCGCCTTGACGAAGACGCCATCTACGTCACTCGCGGCGAACGCAGTTTTCTGGTGCAACGCAACCCCGGCGCCTGAGACGACATCTGGGTTCGCTCTATACTGCTTGCCAGCAGAACAGAGAATTCAACGCATCGTTTTGCAGCAGCTCCGACCTTGAGTACATTGACAGTCATTGTGCCGGAGTCATCGCCACACGGAAAATGAGGAAAACACTGATGATAATGCATTCTGAGCGACTGTCTCCAATGTGTTCGGGTTGCGTTCAGAAATCCGCGCGACAATTTGACACCCGCTGTATTGGCTCGCTCGTCATTGTTGCTTATGTGCTGATGAGCTCTATTCAGCCGACGAAGGCACAGCCTTTCAACCAGGCTGATGCGCGCGTGACCCTGGCAAAAGTGTTAAATTTCTACCGAACTCAGGTTGGCTATGAGGGAGCTTACCTCTGGCGGTACGCGGCGGACCTGACAGCGCAGGAAGGCGAAGGCACGGCCAGCAGATCGAGTGGATGGACGCAACCGCCGGGCACACCTACTGTTGGGGAAGCATACCTGGATGCATGGAGACTGAGCAGTGAAAATGCCTGCCTGGAAGCGGCCATTGAAACCGCTCGGGCGCTGGTACGATCACAGCTGGTGTCCGGCGGATGGAGTTCTCACTTTGATCTGGGAAACCCAGGGCGAAAAAAATACGCCTACCGAACGGACGGCGAGCAACGTGGCAGGAACAACCTGTCCACCTTCGATGACAACAAGAGCCAGTCGGCACTAAGTTTGCTGATGCACGTCGACGAAGCCCTGGACTTTAAGGACCAGCCGATTCACGAAGCCGTTCTGTACGCACTTGAACGCATGCTGAAGTCGCAGTATCCCAACGGTGCATGGCCCCAGCAGTATTCAGAGCCTCCGCAGGACTCCGAGTTTCCAGTCCTGGCAGCGTCGTATCCCGACTCATGGTCGCGTACGTATCCGAAAATCAAGTACATCGGATACTACACACTCAACGACAACAACATGTCCCACATTGTCGACATGCTTTTCGAGGCCAATCGGATCTACGATCGCGAAGATTGTTTTCAGGCCGCTGTGAAGACCGGAGAATTTTTTCTGTCTGCGCAAATGCCTGAGCCGCAGCCCGGCTGGGCTCAGCAGTATGACCTGCACATGCATCCTGTCTGGGCTCGCAAATTTGAACCGGCTGCGATCACTGGCGGGGAATCGCAGAGTGTCATGAGAACGCTGATCACGCTCTATCGATTCACTGCCGATCGCAGGTTTATCACTCCTCTTCCCCGAGCACTCACCTACTATCGAAAGTCTCTGCTCCCGGATGGTCGTCTGGCTCGATTCTATGAATTAAAAACGAATCGGCCTTTGTACTTTACGAAGGATTATGAGCTAACCTACAGCGACAGCGACATGCCCACACACTATGGCTTCAAGGTGTCGTCGAAACTGGATCGCCTTGAGCAGGACTATCAGAAAGTACTGGCCGACGATGCTGCACAGTCGGCGCCGCCACGTCGTCTGCTGTCTCGTATACAGACTTCTGCTGGCCTGCAGAAAAAGGCTGCGACTGTCGCCCGATCGCTCGATGACCGCGGAGCGTGGGTGGAAGCCGGGCGGATGCGACATCAGGAAGAGTCACTTGAAGTCATCGAGATGCGGACATTTGTCAGCAATCTGGAAACACTGGCGCGATTCGTTGGTGCACAATAGCGCCGGTATATTGAGGCCAAAGGTGTACAAATGACGGCGTAGACCGCGGCAACTATGGCCGCCGGAATCCCTCAACGTCAGACTCTCCGGCGATCGGGCAGCTCCTGTCAGACCTGATCAGTTGTTCTGATCACAACGACTGCACCACCCATATTGGGCCAAAACTGTTTTCCCAATCAATTCCAGAGGCACAGAATCACGCTGGTGACGCAAAACGCTGACTTCCTCTCTGGAGTTAAGTTTCCGACTGAGGTTATCATGGGCGGCTGAATTTGGGACCGTTCCCAGCTCCCAGCGTCTCTTTGTCCTGCAATCTCCGTCGGGCGATCGCGAAAGCCGTCAATCATGCATCGAATCCGAGTCGTTTCACTGACTTTCCTGTTGTGTCTTTCTGCGGTCAATTGTCCGGGCCAGGACCTGCTGTCCAATGAGGCTCTGCAGAGCCTTGGGCTTGAGGTTCGCTGGAACAGCCAGGCGGTACTGAATGTACGCCGGGACAACGTCAGTTATGTCACCAATGACGAAGAGATACTGTACGTCCAGTCGTCGGCGGGTGTCCTGACAGCCATCAATGCAGAGAATGGTCGCAGGCTGTGGACCGCCCAGATTGGTCGTACTGATGAAGCCACACTGGCAGTGGTATCGAACAGGGACATGGTTCTGGTACTCGCCGGACCGGCAATCTACGGATACAACAAGTTCACGGGGACTCAAAGGCTGGAGTTCCGCCTGCCTGAACAGCCGGCGGCTGGTCCGGCGTTGACTGAAAACGCGGTTTTCATCCCGCTGCATGGTGGCGCCGTCTATGCCTATTCCATTAGTGTCCTGGAATATATGTTTCGATACGGAACGCTGCCGGAAGACGTTGCGATTCCTCACATGTGGCGGTTCATTTGTAATGAAGAAATCCTTCATCCTCCCGTGGTAGGTGAACAGGCGCTGGCATTTGCCTCCGAAAAAGGCAACGTGTTTACAATAAACAGTGGAGGAATTGAGAAAGGTCGGGCGCGATATCAGCTGTTATTGGACAAGCCAGCTTCCGCTCCATTGGCCATCGCTGACAATGCAACTTCGTCCAGCGTTCTGATGCTGAATGATGACAACCTTGCATTCAGCATCGATCTGATCACGGGGAAGACGGAATGGACGTACCCTCTCGGTCGTCCGATGACCTTAGCTCCGGTCATTGTTGGCGACAACGTTTACGTTGTCACCGAAGACGGGACCCTCACAAACATTTCACGTGACGAGTTCGGAGGGCGTCCGGTAGAAATGCCAAAGTATCGCGCACCAATGTACATCGGTGCGGGCATGCAGCAGATTGAGATAGACGCGAAGATCCAGGAAGATCTCAACCTGGTCGCAGCACAGGGCCTCCTGGTGACAGAACGCACTCCGGATTCACCGGCAGCAGCAGCAGGAATGCAGATCGGTGACATCATCGTCCGAATCGATGAGATTACCGTCACCACTGTTGAAGAAGCCCGATCGGGAATCGTTGAACTCCCGTTGCGAGTCGAACGCCCTGTCGAAGTGATTCGCGGCAGGACTCTGAAAAACTTAAAACTGATGATCGCAGTCACCGAGTGGGACGTGAAGGGAATTCGCAGCCTGACATCGGTCGGCCGTTTCGCGATTTACGGAATCGATCAGGCAAACCGTCTGGTTGCATTCAACAAACACGATTCAGAGATTATTGGCCGACTTTCTGTTAACGACTACCAGGTGCACCATCACAACTCCCTGACGGACCTGACATATCTTATATCGAAGTCTGGAGATGTACTTTGCCTTAGAGAAATCGGACCAACAGTCAGGATGCCTGAGCTGACGTCGACAAGCCGAATAGCGAAAGTCGTCAGCGTAAACGTGCGGATCGGCGATCCGGTCGAGGCCGCCGGAACGGTGCTGTGTGAACTGGAACTTTCCGATGGCTCGACTCAACCAATCACCGCGGAGACCAAAGGCGTGGTGCGCGAAATTCACGTCAGAGCCGGACAATCGGTGGTTGTTGGCGCCCCGCTGGTGCGAATTGACGACGACAGTTTCCCGATCTATCACCAGCGTCCCGAACAGCGACCTGTGGACGTTGAGCTCGACGGTAGCAACGGCGACGAGTAATCTGCCTGGTATTTTTACCCGACGCGGCAACGCCTGGGATTCAATGAATCCGTTCACGTTTCTGCTGCAGGATCCGGCTCGCTTTGCCAAGTCGTTCTCTCAGCTTCTCGAACTCTTCGTCGGTGTCAGGCGGGATGACTGCGATTTTGGTGTCGATTGCACATTCAACGACGTCGGGGATGACTGTCTCTCCGGTCAGCAATGCCGTAATCAAACTGTGAGTGCACACAACAGAGGCATTGGATTCGACAAGCAGTTGCTCCAGCTCTTCGTCCTCCACTCCTGGCGGCAGTGATGTCACGCAGGCGGGGCACCCGGCGGCGCAGGGGCAGTCTTCGATAATCGTTTTGGCAAGTCGTAACGCTTCGCTGAAGACCTCAAAGATCTTTTCAGCGTACCCGACGCCACCTTCGATGGTGTCGAACAGGTACAAAGCACTCTTCCATTCACGAGGAGTGACCTCCGTCAATGACACGTCGGTTTCGATGTTCTGTTCGTCACACAGACACAGGCTGGGAGCCGTGCGTTTCAGAATGTAGGCAAGACCGTACAACGCGGCACCAACATGGCGTTTGTCACTTCCCTCGATGGTTTGTCGCCATGCAACAGGCGGATACAGAGCAAACCCTGCCGTATCGTAGATAAAAGGCGCCAGCGTGATCGGACCGTAGCCGATGTTCTCCAGAGTCCTTTCGCGAATTTTCTTGTATAGCTTCGGTTGACGATTGACGTTGATGTAGCCGAAGTCAAGTCTGCCAACTGCGAGCGAAGAATCTTTCTGGTGTGCCTCATCGCCTGACGACATCGCTCCTGCATTCTGCGACAATGAATTATCGACGGTGGGGATTTCGTACTGCTCCAACGATTCCGTAATGGTAACACGGCTTTCCCAGACGCACTCGGTGTAGTAATCCACGTCCACCAGGTCCACGCGACAGAGCTTCTTTTCGAGATCCAGATCCATCGACATATAGCGGTTGCCAAGATGCTGGTAGATCGCATCTTTGTACAGTTCTCCGCGAGCCCCAATGGGATCGATCTCACCGATAACTTCTGTGCCACAGTAGATATCGATATTGTAATCTGTCATGCCGCGCAGATTGACTCCTTTTGCCGGGTAGTCGCGTTGAGCGTAGCGGTAGTTGCCGTGATATTCCTTCAGCGTGCCGTCTTCCTTCAGAACTTCAAGAGCCGCCGGATAGGCCTGTTCCGGAAAGGCGGGTTCAACATCACGCAAAGGGTGCTCGTGAGCGGCACACGGCAGGTGCTGCAGCAGAATATATGGGTTGTCGGCATTCAGCCATGCGCGTTCTATCGGGGCTCGCTGCAGATACTCCGGGTGATTCACGAAATACTGGTCGATGGGTGTGTCGCGAGCCGCATAGACAATCACCGCTCGCGAACCACGTCGGCCGACCCGGCCGGCCTGCTGCCAGAAGCTGGCCATGGAACCAGGGTGACCTGACAGGATGCACAGATCCAGATCACCAATGTCGATACCAAGTTCCAGAGCATTAGTACTGATAATAGTCGTAACACGGCCTTCCGCCAGATCTCGTTCCAGTTGACGACGTTCGTTGGGCAGCAGACCGCCTCGATAGGGTTTCACCATCTTCTTCAGTTCCGGTCGCCCATCTGTGACAGCTCGACACAGACGTTCAACCTGCTGACGAGATCGGCAAAAACAGATGGTTCGCACTCCCTGTTCTGTGGCTTCGCGGATCAACGGAATGCTGACCGAATTTGGCCCCTTGCGATACAGGGCATGGCCGTGACTTTGCACAACCGGTGGGTTAATAAGATAGAGATCTCGCTGAGGACGAGGTGCACCGTCACGGTTGACCACGTGAAACGGGCGCTGAAACAGCGCTTCCACATGTTCCTTCGGATTGCCGATCGTGGCCGACGAACAGACAAACGTCGGATTGCTCCCGTGCATCGCACAGGCTCTCACAAGTCGTCGCATGACATTCGCGACATGAGAGCCAAACGCTCCGCGATAAGTATGAACCTCATCAACCACAATGTACTTCAGTCGAGAAAGAAACGTACGCCACCGGCTACTGTGGTTCGGCAGTATCCCGGAATGCAGCATATCCGGATTCGTAATCATGAAGTCGGCCTGCGACTGAATGCGATTGCGTTCTTCACGTGGCGTGTCACCGTCGAATGTACCCAGCCTCATGTCGGCCCCTGCGGCCTGCAGCAACCTGCCCAGAGTTCCTTCCTGGTCACGCGACAGAGCTTTGGTAGGGTACAGCAGAGCGACGCCGAACGGGGATTCAGACGTGATGTAGTCGTGCAGAATCGGCAGCAGGAACGACAGTGTCTTGCCACTTGCTGTTTTTGACACCAGGACGGTGTCCTGGCCACGGCGTATGGACTCAAACGCTTCGCTCTGATGACTGTACAGTTTTGTCAGCCCACTGGTCTTCAGCGCGTCAACCAGCCGTGGGTCGAGCGCCTGCGGAAAGTCTTCGAAATCGCCGGCCGTCTGATCCATCACGGTATGCGACGAAACCTGCCCGGCAAAACGGCCTTCCAGAAAGTCGACAAAAGCTTCCATTCCCATGGCATGAATCTCCGTTCAATGTGCAATGCAGGCATGTTCTAAGCTGCAGCCGACGGATTTTCCAGCGGGACAGGCGGGCGAAGCCAGCTGCAGTCACAGATTTTGGTTTCGGAATTTCGTTTTGCCGACGTTGGACTGAGTTGGCGACGTATGCCCTGAAGGACCACTCATTCCGAGTACCATAGGTTTTTCCGCACAGAACAAGGTCCTTCCGAGTGCAGCCTGCCAGCCTGCCTCATGCCCTCGCCGGCCTGTAACTGCCCACAGGGCGAACAACAGGCACTGCCCTGGGAGCTCCCACACGAAGACGACTTACGCTCCAACACCGACCGGAATCGCTGTCAATTGTGATCCCTGTAAACTCACAGGTACTCCCTCATCGCCACGGAATTGACTGGGGCTGCTTCACTGGTCAGGAAAACTGTTTCGATCGGCAACGCGTGGTGCCAAAACGTTGCAACTGAGCCCAATATTCGAACGTTTGGCAGTGTCTGCAGGCTGTGAATGGCGAAATTCCGAAAGTCGATTCGTTCCGGCACCGGGCGACCGAAGTCCATGAAATATGACGCCAGCCTTCGTGGACACAATCGCGTGATTCCCCCGCCGAAAGGGCGCATCATCACGCGTAATTACTTTGAATTTGCTGTACTTCCCAAACACAACGGCCACCGAGCGTGCAGCGCGCTGTACTGTTTACTGCCTTTTTCAGCCACGGCGTCCAGAAATGCGGCGATAGCGAAAAAACTCGTATTTCGCTGCAACGCGGGTTTCTCCTAAACTTTGGTGTCGGTATGCACACAACGTCAACGTCAGTGCCCGTTTGCGTACCGTGAATGTACCGACTGAAGACAACATTGCGGGCGGCAGGCAGACGAATGAATTCGAGGCCACTCATCAAAGGTGGCCCCCCTTTGGAAAGGAAACCAGAGATGTTGAGTCAACGGGAGGAATGGTACCGGTCCGCGATAGCAGCGCTGCTGACAGTCGCCACCTCAGTCTCGGCAATCGGTCAGGTGCAAAACCGACTTACCAGCCGGGAATCAGAATTCGGCGAACTGAACCATTTGATGAGGGATCACACCGGTGCTCCCGGATTCGAAAACCGCACCAACATCCTGAACCACATGCCCGATATCGACCTGTCGGGCGTGGACACGCGAGTCGTCAGAAACTTATTGACCGAGACGGTGACGGCTTCTGAACAGCTGTACCGTTCACTCACCAAAGACTATCAGCGTTATCCGGAGATCCGCCCGTTGCTGACGGATTTAATATCGGCACGCGCCAAGGCGTCACACATCGAGCAGGACCTGAGAGACGGCTACTCACTGAAACGGCTCCTACCGGAGTTTCAGCAATTGGACAGTGATTGGCATCTGCTGTCGCACCGAATGGCGCAGGCACGGGGCCTGAGTCGTGAATCAGTTGACGGAATCAGCCGAATTGACCGACTGGGACGTGAACTCGAAAAGCTCTTCAAAATGGAACCGCAGCTGGACCGGCGCACACTGCTGGTCGAACTTTCCAGTCTTGGCAGTTCCGTCGGAAATCTCGTCGACGAACTTGAAGTGGACGCTGATCACAATAACCAGGTCTTTGAACTGATCGTGGATGCACGCAAGCTTCAACAGCAGACCTCCCGTGTTCAGGACATGGTTCTTGACCAGCACCCCTACACGCAGATCGTCTCGGAATACAATCGTTTCGGCAGAATGTGGACTGCCATGATGCCGCGATTGCGACAGATCAGGAGTCGTTATGTGGAACGCAGCGTCCGCAACATCATGGCCAGCGACACAACCGTGCATAATCTGCTGTGGTTGGAGCAGCAGACAGATCGAGCGCACCTAGGCCAGGTGGCAGACGCACTCATGCGTGATGTGGATGAATTCTTTAACCGCACGCCACTGAAATTACTGCTTCATTTGCAGGAAGTTGCTTCGGTTCTGGAAACAGCCAGCGATTTCTACGGAACGGTACAGAACTTCAAAGACTGCGTGGATCGCAACGAAACCGAACAGACTCTACTCGAATGTTATCGTTATGTTGAACAATACGGCCAGTCATTTGTCCAAGCGTTTGAGCCTCTCAGGAGTCAGGCTGGAAAAGTTGTACTGAGAGAAATCGAGGATGGAATCCTTGCCCTTCGCAATGAGTTGAACCTGGCAGGCACTGTGACGTCCGTCGATACACGAGCAATGATTCCGACGGCTGCCAACCTTGAACTTCTGGCAGATCACCTGGATCTGGATGTTCGACAGTGGCTCAGCAGAGACCGACAATCTTACCGCACGCAGGCGCTGCAGGCGTCCGCCCGTTTCGTACAGCGGACTCAACGAATTCACCGGCTCCTGCAGTCTCGGCCAACCGCAAATGAGTTGAAGCAGGAAACGTCCGACCTGGTCGAAGAATGGCGAACGATTTACAGTTACCTTGGTCGCTGCAACACGGATCATCGACAGCATCTGCTGACGCTGTCTCGTGATATCAGTGAAGCGATCTATAACCTGCGTGAACCACTGCAGTTGTAAAAGTACCGTATTCGCTCGAAAACCCTGAAGGCTCGCGGATTGAACGCGAGCCTTTATTTTTGTCACGCGTCTGTTAACAATGATGGTGTTCCGGTTCCTTAAAGGAGAACACATCATGGCGATTCCTCGACGGGATTTTCTGGCAGGTGTCGGTGCTGCGGCAGTCGCGCCCGCGACGGTATCTGCCACCAGAAAGGACAATCGCATCGCCATCGGACTCATTGGTCCTGGTGGCATGGGATCAAATCATCTGCGGAATCTGTCGAAACGCAATGACGTGACAATCGCATGGGTCTGCGATGTCGACCGGGAACGGCTTGAGAAAGCAGCCAGCGCGGTCGCCACCGCAACCTCCAACAGGCCTCAGACGACTGGCGATCTCCGCGAAGTTCTCGACGACCCGCACGTCACTGCCGTCTTTATTGCTACGCCGGATCACTGGCATGCACCGGCAGCCATCCTGGCGCTGGACGCCGGCAAGCACGTATACGTCGAAAAGCCCTGCTGTCACAACATTCGTGAAGGCCGCCTGATGTCCGACGCAGTGCAACGGTCAGGAAAGCTGCTGCAGGTCGGCACTCAAAGCCGCAGCACCGAATGCGTTGCCGAGGCCATGAAACGCATTCATGAAGGCGAAATTGGCGAAGTGCTGGTCGCAAAAGCATGGAACAGTCAGCGGCGAGCCTCCATCGGACATGCCACACCGACGGCCCCACCTGCAAATCTGGACTTTGCCGCATGGCTGGGGCGGGCGCCGGAGTTTTCGTACCAGAAAAATCTGTTACACGGCGTCTGGCGCTGGTGGCACAACTTCGGCTGCGGAGATATCGGCAACGACGGAGTCCATGATATTGATGTGGCGCTATGGGGACTGGCGCCTGACAGCCATCCCGAACGAGCCGCCTGTTTCGGTGGGAAGTATTTTTTCGACGACGACCAGCAGTTTCCGGACACACAGTATGCTCAGTTAGAATTCCCGGCAGACAAAAGCGGCAAACGGAAGCAACTGATTTTTGAGCAGCGAATTTGGACTCCTTATACGCAGGAAGGGTATGAGAACGGTGCAGCATTCTATGGAACGAAGGGCGTATTGATCTGCGGACATACCGTTGGCTGGCGGATGTACGGGCCGAGAAACAAGCTGATTGCAGAACGCACGGGTCAGCCCGATCTGGTTGCTCACCACGACAATTTCTTCGCTGCCATTCGCGGCACCGCCCGGCTTAACGCTGACATCACTGTCGGACACCGCTCGGCAACAATCGTTCACCTTGCAAACATCGCGGCCAGAATGGGCCGCGTACTGAATTTTGATCCTCAGACGGAACGAATCGTCGACGATGCTGAGGCCGATGCTCTGGTCAGAAGGACATACCGAGAAAAGCATTTCGCCGTCCCCGTTGACGTTTAGAGCTCGTCGGATACGACTTCCGAGCCACCACCTCCACCGGAACTGTGGACCGCGTCTGCATTAGAGAACCGATCATGGACAACGACAATGTCTTCCAGATGTCTGCATCGAATATCCGGTTTGGTGCCGGATGCACGGCGGAAATCGGTATGGATCTGCGTGACATGTCGGCGCAACGCACGATGCTTCTGCTGGACCCTGGTCTGCGGTCGTCGGACGTCGCCGAAGTCGTTATCGAATCGCTGAAGGCGCAGCGGCAGGATTTCGTGACGTTTGACGAAATCTCCGTCGAGCCGACCGACGCCAGCTTTCAACATGCCGCCGCGGTCGCCACAGACGGCGGCTTTGACTCCTTCGTGGCCGTTGGGGGCGGCAGTACAATTGACACCGCCAAGGCCGCCAATCTGTATTCCACCTGGCCCGCGAAATTTCTGCATTACGTCAATGCTCCAATCGGAGACGGCCAGCCGGTGCCGGCACCACTCAAGCCATTGATTGCAGTGCCCACCACGGCTGGAACAGGCAGTGAAACCACCGGCGTGGCCATCTTCGACTACGTGGAACAAAAGGCCAAAACCGGAATCGCTCATCGATACCTGAAACCGACGTTGGGAATCGTGGACGCAGACAACACACGAACATTGCCTGCAGCCGTCGCAGCATCCAGTGGCCTGGATGTCCTGAGTCATGCCTTGGAATCATTCACGGCGATCCCCTTCAACCGGCGTCCAAAACCGCCTGGGCCGCTGCAACGCCCCGCGTACCAGGGATCGAATCCGGTCAGCGATATGTGGTCACTGCACGCCCTGGAACTAATGGCTGAATATCTTCCGCGTGCATTCGCGGACACTACGGACAATGAAGCTCGCAGCAGCATGCTGCTGGCGGCAGCAATCGCTGGCATCGGTTTCGGCAATGCCGGAGTCCACTTGCCGCACGGTATGTCTTACCCGGTCGCGGGCATGGTCAGGAAATACCGGCCTGACGGATTCAACGTCGACCATCCGTTGATTCCACATGGCATGTCAGTGATTCTGAACACACCGGCCGTCGTTCGATTTACGGCTCCGGCGTGCCCGGAACGGCACCTGCAGGCTGCCGCCGCATTGGGGGCAGACGTGACGGACGTTTCTTTGAATGCCGCTGGAGATGTGCTCGCAGACCGAGTCATCCACTTCATGAAGCTGATGAACATGCCGAATGGACTGAAGGAAGTCGGCTACACGGCGGAGGACATCCCGGCTCTCGTCGCTGGCACCCTGCCACAGCATCGAGTCACAAAATTGTCTCCCCGCCCGGCCGATGGAGCGGCTCTGGCAACACTATTTCAGCAATCGCTGAAAATCTGGTGAGCAGTCGAACCTCGGTCGTAAACGCTGGACAGCTTCGCCCGTTTTCAGAAGTCCGGGCAATCTCTCACTCATTCCGGCGGCCGGAACAAAGTCTCGGCACCTGACAACCGAATCTGTTGACGGTTGTCCGAGACCTTTTCTGTGTCGCTGCCTACCGATCGCATGACGGTAGGTTTACCATCCAGCCTCGACGTATACGACCGCCACAAGAATGAATGACACTCAATGAAACTTGACATACTGATCGCCGCCATTGCCTTCGCGTCACTTGCATTGCCCGGGATGGCTGACGAGCCCAAGGCTGATTTGACGTCAAATACAATTCGTGCGGCAATTCTGGAATCGATCGATGCACGACGGGAAGACTCGTGGCAGATCGCTCAGAATATCTGGTCGGCGGCGGAACCTGGATACCAGGAAACATTTTCGTCTGCACTGCTGGCAAACACACTTGAGGGCGCGGGCTTGAAGATCAGGCGCCATGTCGCCGAAATCCCGACCGCGTTTACGGCCGAATTCGGTGAAGGCAAACCCGTGATTGGGATCCTGGGAGAATTCGATGCGCTGCCCGGACTGAGCCAGACCTCGGATCCGCAACGAACACCCCGAGACGACGGCAACAGCTACGGGCACGGCTGTGGTCATCACCTGTTCGGAACGGCCTCGGCCGCCGCCACAATCGCCATCGTGCAGCAGATCCAGGCGAAGAAACTGAGCGGGACCGTACGGTTCTACGGCTGCCCGGCTGAAGAAGGCGGCAGCGCTAAGGTATTCATGGTCGAAGCCGGACTGTTTGACGACTGCGACGCCGTCCTGCACTGGCATCCATCGAGCCGGAACGCTGCCGGTGACAAAAGCAGCCTTGCCCGCATGGCGGTCAAATTCCGTTTTCGAGGCAAATCCGCTCACGCTGCGGGTGCGCCGGAACAGGGGCGTTCATCACTGGACGCGGTGGAACTGACGAACCACGCCGCTCAGCTACTGCGGGAACACACACCGGAATACACGCGGATTCATCACGTCGTGACAGCTGGCGGCGATGCCCCCAACGTTGTGCCGGCATTCGCTGAGGTCTACTACTACATTCGTCACCCCGAGGCAAAAATCCTGCGACCTCTTTACACACGATTGGAACTCTGCGCCAAAGCAGGAGCCCTGGCGACGGAAACGGAGCTGGAGATCGGCTTTGAAGGCGGCATTCGGGAAATCATGCCCAACCAGACTCTGTCCCGCGTTGTTGCCAATCGCCTGCGCGAATTGAACGATCTGACGTACACGGAAGACGACATGAAGTTCGTCGCTCGAATTCGCGAGGCCATTCCGCAGCCAAAACCACTGCAGAGTATTCGTGAAGTCGAGAACGTCAGCGGTACGGTCGGAAAGGGATCAACGGACGTTGGCGACGTGTCGTGGGTCGTTCCGACATCAGGTTTTTCAACGGCCTGCTGGGTTCCGGGAACTCCAGGACATTCCTGGCAGGCCGTCGCATGCGGCGGCAATCGCATTGCGGAACAGGGCATGCACCTGGCGGCCAGGACACTGGCACTGGCGGCGGTCGATCTGTTCACAAGTCCGGAGACACTGCGTCAGGCCGCTGCCGAACTTCGAGAACGCCGCGGCGACGTGGAGTATCAGTCATTGATGCAGCCGGGACAGAAACCACCGTTGAAGTATCGAATGCCCAGTAAATAACGTGGGCTTGGTTGGTGGCGTTCCACGGTCCGCTACCGCATCGGTAAAAATAAGTCACCGCTGTCGAGAAGGCGACCGGCCGATTCATTGGCCGCTTTACGAGTCTGGAAGTCGCCGCGGGCAAGCTTCTGGCGAATTTCGTTCAGAAGCACCTGACGAACCTCCGGCTCGTTGTGCATCATTCGTCGCAGGTCCTCGACCGATGGCAATGCGGTAGACGGACGATTCACGTAGGCGTCGTTCTGAGTCGACAGCGACGAAATTTCCTCGAACGACTTCCAGTCATTAAATGCAGGCGGATGATGACCTCCCTTGATTCTGAAATGCGGACGATGCATGTTATGACCTGTTCCGGTGCTAGACGGCCTTAGCCTTAAGTTGCAGGCGAATCCCTGCGTTCGCCCCGATGGACAGTACGCTGCGTCATTACGTGCGTTATTTTCAACCATCCGGGGGTGCCAATATCATCGAATACGAAATGCGGAACTTGCGTCATAAGTTCCCTGCAAATTTCGGAAATTCCGTATCAGAGTTTAGCGATTCTGCGGAGCTTATGCGGATTTCAACCTTGCGAGGAGTCGCTGCCGGAAGAGAAACGAACGACCCGAACGACACCTGAAAATTCGCAACCGGTGAGTTCCTCTTCCATCATGGCAATGACAGCATCAGCCGATCCACCGCCGGTTCCGGCCCCCACCAGCGGAAATGCAATAGATTTAAGACCGTTCTCCGCCGCAAGAAAAATTGCGTTCCGTACCGAATCGCGAATAGAGCGTTCGGACGATCGCCACCACATGCTGATGCCGGCAACGTGAATAATTGACTTGAACGGAAGCCTGCCAGCGCCCGTGATCACAGCGCCGCCGAGCGGAATGGCACCAAGCTTGCCAAGTTCACGAAACGGCGCGTATCCCGCACGTCTCTTAATCGCATCTGAGACGCCCTGTGGCAGCAATAGCCACCACGGAATAATGTTCCGATTCCATGC
>JAQWLN010000170.1 GCA_029247265.1 Fuerstiella sp. | reverse complement strand
CCATTTCCCACATCGTGATCGTCGCGGCGGTCGCCAACCCCGTCGGTGCCGGTGGGGGGACAAACTTCGGCCAGTTGTTGACTGCGTCGTCTTTGTAGGTGTTCATCAGGCGTTCAATGATGGTGTCCTGGGTATGCGGGTACAGACCGCCAAATCCGTCCATCCGCCGCAGCATGGTTTCCCAGTCGACCGGTTTTTCCGGAGTGCGAAAGCCAAGCGTTCCGACCTGGTGACAATACGAGCAGTTCATCTTGAAGTTCATCCTGTCGCGCGCGTCATCGAACGCGAGCATGCTGAAGGCACTATTGGCCGGACGTTGAAGTTCCAGGTCAGCGCCGACAGCAGGACGAGTTGGTATCACCATGTTTTTGGTTCCTGCCGCAACGCCGCTTGTCCATTCGTCGGAGAGCCCCATCAGCCGGGTGCGAATGTTGTGGGCCACAGGTCGCAAGCCGGAAATCTGAAATGATCCATCATTCTGCGTAAACACGGACGTCCATTTTCTGTGCTCATCGTCGATGGCCGAGACCATGACGCCTTCGACGCCTGGGCCTGACGAATCAACGACTAAGCCGCGAATCGAATGACCGGTGGCATCGGCGGCCGACGCTTTAGCATCGACGACGATTAGAAATGCCAGGCACAGTAGAGGGAGCAAACGGTTCATTCGGATTCTCCAGAGGTGTCCAGTACGGTGGTTTTGAGTATCAGGTTCCGGAATTCCGAGTCCAGGACGTCGGTAAATGTCTGTATCAACGCGTACAGACGATTGATGTCTGTCGTGTCGAGCTTAATGCCGCGATGGGTTTCGTTGGCCAGGACTGCGTGTAGTTGCGCCTTTGTGATCGCGCGATTGCGCAGCGTCGGGGTCGGCGGTTTTGATGTCGATTGCTGAAGACCAGGCAGGTGATGACAGGTAAAACAACGTCCTGCATGACTTTCACTGCCGCTTTCCAAAGCAATTTTGAATCCCTGATAAGCCGGACGCTTCATTCCCGGTGGAAGCTTCACGTGGATTCTTCCTTCCTGGTTCGCCAGACGTCCAAAAATTCGGCCGGCCAGGTCTTCCGCAGACTCGCCTTCTTCCGGTTTTTCCGGGATGCGATTCACGTAGATGAACGCGTCGAACGGCGATCGTCTGGTCGAATCAAGACGATGTACTTTTGTTGTCTTTTCAATGCTCATTCCTGCCACGGGTTGCGACCCTGACTTGATCAGGTGCCAGTCCGGTGCGTCGGCGATGACGCGTTCGTTGATCGTGAGCATCTGCTGCTTCAGCCGCTCGAAGACTTTCGGCTGCTGCTGCGAAATATCTGTCCTCTGAGATGGGTCCTTCGCCAGATCGAACAGTTCGAAGCGACGATGGACGCCCGCCTTGATGGCCGGAATCCACGACTCGTTGAACATGTTCAGCTTGATGAACTGTCCTCGAAGTTTGTCGGCCTCTTTGTTTTTGAAGCCTTCGAACATCTGCTTGTCGAAGCCCCCGCCTGCGATTTCGTCATCGTATGTGCCGGCTTTTCGAAGTATGGCTTCGATCTGCTTCTTCAACGTGGCCATCGCTTCTTTGTCTTTGGGAAACTCATAACCGCGATGGGCCACCAGCGAGTATTTTCCGTCTCGTAGCGCCATCGAAGGACCAGACGCCGGCAGATGCCAGAACAACGGTTGGTGTCGACTGAATTTCTTTTTGCGTCCCATTAACACCGATGTGAGATCGGAACCATCAAGATGCACATTTTCGGGTTTGTCGATTTCCAGCAGACCGCAGACCGTCGGCAACACATCGACAAGCCCGGCGGGTTCCTGTTCGACCACGCCTTTGGTGATGTGCCCGGGCCAATGAAAGATTCCGGGGACTCGGATGCCGCCTTGGTAATTTGACCCCTTGGTGCCTCGCAGGTGTCCGACGCGATCGGCGCGATAGCTGCCGTTGTCGGAGGAATAAATGATCAGCGTGTCTTCGGGGGCATCGACTTCATGCAGCTTCGCCAGCAACCTGGCGATTGCCTGGTCTGTGTTGTCGATGGTGCCGGAATAGACCGCTGCCGGATCGGCCAGCTTGCCATATTCTGAAACGATGTCGTCCGGTGCGGCGATGGGAGCATGGGGTTCATGGAACCAGACGTTCAGGAAGAACGGCTTGTCGGCGTTGTGTTCTTCGTCCAGCCAGGAAATGGCTTCGTCAACCACGATCTGACAGGAATAGCCTTCAATCGGGCCGACCGGTTTGCCATTGCGGAGGAAGTTCGTTGGATTCTTATGACTGGGGTGTGCTCCGTTTGCCATCCCGAACCAGTAGTCGAAACCATGTTCGGCCGGCGTCAGCTTTTTGGGTTTCTGCGGTGTGGGCATGCCCAGGTGCCACTTGCCCAGATGGACGGTCTCGTAACCGTTACTCTGCAGCACTTCCGCCAGCGTGACTTCTCGATCCAGTAGTTGTGAGTTTTGTTCCCAGTCGGCGATCCAGCTGTAGACGCCGCAGCGAAGGTGCTGTCGGCCGGTCAGTGTGGTCGCACGCGAAGGTGAACACACGGCTGCCCCGGAATAGAAATCTGTGAATCGCACTCCATTGGCTGCAAGAGAATCGAGCGTCGGTGTTTTGACCGGACCGTCGTAACAACCGATGTCCTTCCATCCCAGGTCATCAGCCAGCAGCAGAACGACATTTGGACGTTCGGCTGCATCGACGCTAGTGGCTGGCGGGACGAGCCAGGCAAACATCACAAACAACAACGAATAGCAACGGCCAACAAAGGCAAGCTTGGACGCTGCAACCAGGATGGGCGCCGGTGTTTCGTGTTTGTTTTCTGCTTGACGATTCATCTCACTTGTTCCGAAGCCATAATGCAGATGTGTTGTTGGCATCGTGCTACGTAAATTGTGGAGTGCGCAACAGGTCCTGCAAAGTCGCGGGAGAAACTATATTCCTGACGTAAGTGCCTGCGACATCGTTTCGAAGTCGCGCCAGAGATCCACCGAAGAAATCAGACAACAGACCAGCGCCGCCATTATCGCTGACAATCCGGCGAGTTAGCTTGTCCCAGTCGCTCAACAATCGATAGTCCAGGCGATCGGCCAGCCAGTCGAAATACAGTCGTCGGTTGTCGGATAAACTCCAATAGCCGTTTGGTACCTTCCTGAGGCACCATGGTTTCCAGTCGATCTCCGGTCGGTATTCCTCAATCGCGGCAAGAATCGAACCGTGGTAATAGTTCATCAGCAAACCGCTCCCACCATGTTCATTGAATGATTTTTCCGTCAGCTGATACCAGTCTTCTTCGGTTTTAAGCTGCAACGTTCCCTGCAGCCACTGCATATACGCTTCACGATTCTCTGCCTCGTCCCAAAATCCTCTGGGGGTTTTTGAAAACAACCATGGCAGCCAGTCGTAGTTGGGCACGGTGTCACGCATCGCCTCCAATACAGAAGAACGATAGAAGCGATTCAGCACGGTCCCTCCCCTGTTGCGGCGGAAATCCTGATTCCGGATCTGGTACCAGTCCACACAACGCACGAATCCAAGCTTCGTACCGAGCCAGTTCATGTAAGTGACGCGATTCCGGCGGTCGTGCCAGAACCCGTTGGGAACTCGACTGTCGAGCCACTCGTGGTCTGATTCGATTGCACTGAGGTGTACCGACATGTTTATTCGTGTGTGTGTACTGGGATAGCGAGTGAACGGTGAGTGAAAGCGTGGTGGGATGCCGGGGAGGCTAACTGGAGGGATAAGGGCCGGCAATTTTCAGCTGCGACTAATTTTCGCCCGGTGGTACCAATTCGACTTCGGTGATTTCCAGTCCGGATGGTCCACCGATGTATGTGAAGGCCCAGACACCGTCTAGGATCAGGCCATCGGGGCTGGCGGCCAGTTCGTCCCTGCGGTCATATACGGCAGGATCAATCGTGAAATGCTGCAGTTCATAGACTTCCTCGAAACGACCGTTCCGGTCCATCGCCGACAACGGTTGCTTTTCGTGAAGATCGCCTCGGAACATGCCGGCGAATTCGCCGTTGGGATACAGAACTCGAATTCCGAAGTGCACGCCAGCTTCTGACCGAAGACGTCCGCGAACCACGAATTTCGAGCCGGGCAGCACGACGACGGGCGAACCATCGGAACGGTGGATGGAAAGGCCCGCCAGGTACAGGGTGATTTTTGGAGCCGTCGGCAGGATCAGCGGGATGGCCTTCACCGACGCCAGTTGTTGCTCAGTGGCCGGTTGCCATTTTCCGTAGTTCCCCGGCTTCAGATGAAGCTGGCTCTTCCACTCATGAACCGAGTCGGGCAACAGCACAGACAGCAGATCGTCATCTGTGTCAGTCGTGACGTGATGCTTCGCCGGGACGTCGACCTCACTGCCGTCGCTGAGTCTTCTGAGGCGAACTTTGCCCTCGCTCACGTTCAACATGGTCGAATCGAGATTCGCTTCGACGTCGAATTGTGTCCCCAACACCTCAAGCACAGCCGACCTCGTATGGATCAACATCGGTTTTCCGACCCGCTGAGGGGCAACGTTGGCTGAGAGGCGTCCCTCTCGCAGCCGCAAATGCTTCTGCCCGAGGTCCGCAAATGTCAGCATCGAAGTACCGGAGATCATCACGGTCGAACCGTCGTTGAACTGAAGTTCGAACCACGAGTCGGGCGCCATGCCTTCGATCGTACCGCCCGCCAGTTCCGTCCCGATTTTCACATCTCGAACGATTTGCCCGCGGTCGCCAGTCCAGATCAGCGATCCACTCAAGCCGGTGATCCTGGCAATGGACTCGTCCGAAACGCGACGCTGTGTGGCAATGTTGTTGGTTTCAGGGATCCCAGCCTCTGGATAACCCAGTTGGTAGATCAAGCCTGCCGAAAGTGCAACGATGACCACGACAGCGGCGCCCAGCAGTAGCCGCAGGAATGTGGGCTTCGACGCCCACTGCCCATCCGTCTTTGCTCGCCCTGCCGCCAGAAGGTCAGCATCGCGGGGTGATTGGCGACTTTCACGCAGCGCCTCAGCGAACTCGGTATCCCAATGTGCCTGCTCAACGAATTCTTGCCGTGCCGTAGCACTGGTGTCGAGCAATTCTGTGAGCCGCTCCTTTTCTGAATCGTTCAGTTCGCCACGCAAGTGACGGTCGATCAGTTCTTCCAAATTGAGGTCACTCATGATGCCTCCCTCAGACTGGTTTCTACACAGGATCGCACCTGCTTCTTCACGCGAAAGAGCATCTTTCGTACAGCTTCCAGCGTCATCCCGATGCGATGACTGATTTGTTCGTAGCTCAGTTCATCGACAAATCGCGCTTTCAGTACATTCTGCCCGCGTTCCGATACTCGCTGCAGGCAGCTTTCCAGTGCTTCTCTAAAACTCGCGCCCTCGTCAATGCTTGTTTCCGACTGGAATTCGTCGAATGACGCGTCAACGGCATCGTCCAGCGGACGTTCCGTGAGACTTCGTTCGCGATGAAGTTTCTGTTTCAACCGCAGGACCTCAAGACGCACAATGGATCGGCACCACGCGAGCATCGAGGTTCCTTCCTGAAACTGATCAAGTTTTCTGACAACGACCAGCATGGCCTCCTGCACGACATCTTCTGCGGCGGCATAACTGCCCAGCAACGAACGTGCGTAGGTCAGCAGTTCGACGTGGTATCGAAACGCCTCTTTCAGCAGACGGTCGCGTTTTGCATCATTATCATTCATCTATTACTAACCAGAGGTGGCCTCATTTCGTGGACACTTTCTTACGGTTCATCTGGACGGATTTCCGGAATTTTAACGATGTCGGAGTTCGTCGCTTCTATTCATGACGCAGCGCCTCAATGGGGTCCATGTGGGCTGCCTGACGCGCCGGATACACTCCGAAAATGACCCCCACGCCCAGCGAAATGAACAGGCTCAGAATCACGGACCATGGAGCGATTAATGGCTCAAGCGTATAGACAACGGGCGGCAGCAGGTCCGGCGACATCATCGTGACTCCTCCCCGCAACCCTCGAAATACCGGACCACACATCAGGCCGAACGACACACCCAGCAGCCCGCCGATACTTGTCAGCACGACCGTTTCGGTGAGAAACTCCCGGATGATGTCCTGACGCTTTGCACCCAGAGCCCGTCGGATGCCGATTTCCCGAGTGCGTTCCGTCACCGTTGCCAGCATGATGTTCATGATGCCAATGCCTCCGACAAACAACGATATGCCGGCGATGACAATCAGCAGTACGTTGAACATCGCACGGGTTCGCTCAGCCTGACGCAGCAGTT
>JAQWLN010000274.1 GCA_029247265.1 Fuerstiella sp. | reverse complement strand
CCATCATTGGTGCTGAGGTCCGGAGGAAATTCCGGTTCCGCACGCGGTTTCTCGCCGGGACGGTAGGATGAATACGTGGGCTCGTCGCGAATCACCGGCCCACCTCGCGCGTTCTCCCAGATCAGTCGCACAATCGCTGCCCGGCGGATCTCAGCATCGCTCATCCCGGAGGTCTGTCGCCTGACGGAAAACCGAACGTGCTGGCGTCCCTCAACAGGCAGCGTTGTCGTCCACCATCCGTTAAGACCTTCACGGTCATCGGCCGTGATCACCAATCCAGTATCATCATGCTGCTGAAAGACTGGACGAATCTCGTCACGAGGTGCTTCTGCCACCCAATGGAGATCATCTGCACGCACACCATCTGCAATAAGAAGCACGAACGCGGAACAAACAGACAGGACTTTCACGATCATGTCGCACCTCACTCTACAACCGAATCAGAAACGGGACAGTGGACGTCATGATCGTTTTTTCAGTGACCTCGTTGCGATCAGCCACGCAGATGCAGGCTACACTGTTCGACATCCGGAGGCAATCGACGACGACCGTCCAGCTCTCGTCAACCAGCGTCCACCGCCTGCTTCAGCCCGGTCAGAACATCGTCGAACTCAAACGCAACGTTCAGATCCTGCCGATACCGGCTCACGACGCGCTTATTGCCCCCGCGTTGCCGTGCAGAAGTGTTACTTGTCTCGAATACGGGCGCTGGCGCAGAAACAAGATCGGCAAGTCGGGAGTAATACTGTCTGCGAGTGACAGTGTCGGAATTGACGACGTTGATGACTGATGGAACAGCATCGGCAGACGATACAAAATCAATCATCCGGACAGCATCCTGCACGTGAATCAGATTCAGCCACTGGTCAGAATCTCCGGGCAGCGGTTTCTGAGCCTGTAAATCCGAGATGCGACGAAGCAGCCGGCCCGGACCAAATATCCCGGCCATCCTCAGGACGGTGACCTGCGTCTGAGGGAAGAACTGTGAGCAATGCTGTCGCAGCCGCTGCTCTGCTTCCACACAGCAGCGGCCACCATCCGTTTTCGGTTCCGGCAAAGTATCTTCATCAATCGTCTGGCCCTCGTCCTGACCGTAGACACCAGTGCTGGAGATGTAGATGAAACGCCGAGGCGCATTGGAAAGACGATTCAATAGGCGTTGCAGCCCGCTCAGCCAGATGTCATCGCGCGTCACACCGGCAGCACGGTCGAAGCCTACAGCCCACAACACGACCTCGGCGGACGGCAACGTTGGCCAATCGGCATCACAGGCAAGGTCCACCACCAACGAAGTCAGCGAGGCTCGTTGAAAACCTTCTGCCCGATCAGGAGAACGCGTGAGTGCCACAACGTTACAATCATTGCTTTGCCACCGGTCGGCCACACGTCGGCCGAGATAACCACAGCCGGCGATCAGTCGAGTCTCAGCTGGATTTGCCACGTCTGTTCCTTCGCCCTTCGCCAGATCGTCTATTTGTTGATGCGAAGAATCGTTTGCCGCTGCATGAAGACGATGATCTGCTGACTGTTGTCATGGTCGGGAATGACCGAGACAATTTTCCAACCACGTCGGCCAAAGTCGCCCAGACTGCTGCCCAAAAACAGTCCCTTCTTGGCGTCTTTTTCCATGTAGACCGTGCGATACTCCATCTGAGGTGGAATCATGGCGTCGAACAAAAGGCGCGTGAACAATTCGGCCGACCAGATTGTCAGTATCAAAAGAAACAGCTGTTTGTAACTCATGGTCCGCCGCTCCGGCATTTTAAGATCTTTCAGTGCGATATCCTCTCGCCACTCGGCGCGCCCCGTTTCGGAGCAACAACGGAGCGTTTCCGAGCGTCAGCTCGTGTTTGGTTGCGGCCATGCCCCATTACGGGCCCTGTCCGAGACGCGATCTGTCTGACGAATACACCCGTTTTAGATGAAACCGGTCGCTGTGAGAATACGACTCCACGACTTCCACCGACTTCACCTGATCCGATTCCGCCAGGACCGGCCCGGGCGTTTTCACAGGTCGCCGTACTTTTCTAAGTTACCAGCAGCCCGGAATTTGCATCAACTCGACAGTTCAATAGACTGCCCAACCAACTTCGTCAGATGGTGCCGCCAAGTTCGTTGAATGGTGCCGTGTATAGTCGTAAGACATGAGCCGCCCGGATTGCGGATTACCAAACCGACACCATTGAAGACATTCAGTTTTGCTGATGATTTGCCGAACGAAGTGACAGAATCCATATTTCTTGCCGCCCGCTAAATGGCGGCTCAACAGAATTTCACACTGAAAACCCACGATGCCTCGTTACGACGCAAAACGCATTGAAGCCCGCTGGCAACAATTCTGGGACGAACATGCCACTTTCAAGGCGGCTGAACCCTCGGACGACACAGAAAAATTGTACGTGCTGGATATGTTCCCATATCCGTCCGGCAGCGGTCTGCACGTCGGGCACCCGGAAGGATACACAGCGACAGACATCGTTTGCCGTTACGCGCGAATGAATGGCAAAAACGTGCTGCACCCGATGGGCTGGGACTCATTCGGACTGCCGGCGGAAGAACATGCCGTCAAGACGGGCACTCACCCTCGCGAAACCACGCAGCAGAATATCGAAACGTTTCGCCGCCAGCTAAAGATGCTGGGGTTCAGTTACGACTGGTCTCGAGAACTGGCCACGACAGATCCGGAGTATTATCGGTGGACGCAGTGGATCTTTCTGCAGCTGTTTGACACGTGGTACGACACCGAACACGAATGGACAGGACCGGACAGGAAGACTCGTACCGGCAAGGGGCGACCAATTTCCGAACTGCCGATTCCGACCGACGTAACAACGGCCGGTGACGAAGCGATCCGACGCTACCAGGACAAACATCGTCTGGCGTACATTTCAGACGCTCCGGTGAACTGGTGCCCGGCTCTGGGAACGGTGCTGGCCAACGAAGAAATCATCGATGGCAAAAGTGAGCGAGGCAGCCACCCGGTCGAACGAGTTGCCCTGAAGCAGTGGATGCTGAGAATCACGGCCTACGCAGACCGGCTGGCGTACGAACTGGACGACCTGGACTGGCCCGAATCGATCAAGCTGCTGCAAAGGAACTGGATCGGTCGCAGTACGGGCGCGGAAGTCGATTTTTTCATCGGCGCCGCCGATGCTGCGGGTGCCACTGACTCCGCCGGCGCCGCCTTCGAAAACTGGAAAACAACACGAACCGATTCCGGCTGGCCCACGGAACCTGGTGAAGATGTGCTGCGAGTCTACACGACTCGACCGGACACACTGTACGGTGCCACCTACATGGTGATCGCCCCCGAGCATCCATTCGTCGACCGACTGACGACTGACGAACAAAGGGCCCAGGTCGTCGACTACCGTCGCACAGCGTCGCTGAAAAGCGATCTGGACCGCACGGAACTGGCCAAGGAAAAGTCGGGCGTCTTCACGGGGTCGTACGCGGTCAATCCGGTCAATGGCGAACAGATTCCGGTCTGGGTCGCCGACTACGTTCTGATCAGTTATGGCACAGGCGCCATCATGGCCGTTCCGGCTCACGATCTGCGTGACTTTGAATTCGCGGTTAAGTTTGAAATCTCCATTCTTCAGGTCGTTGAACCTCCCGCCGGTTGGGAACCGTCAAAAGACGAAGCAGCTCTCACTACGGAGATTAACGGTGCGAAAATGACACCGTTTTCCGCCAAAGGTACGGCCGTCAACTCCGGCGAGTACGATGGCACGCCGACAGACGACTTCAAGTCAAAGCTCACGAACCTGCTGCACGACACCGGACTGGGCAAAGCGGCCGTCAACTACAAGCTGCGAGACTGGCTGTTCAGTCGGCAACGATACTGGGGTGAACCGTTTCCGATCTGGCACGAACTGGATGAAGCCGGCAATCCGACTGGGCTGATGCGGGCAGAAACAGCCGAATCCCTGCCCGTGCCGCACCCGCACATGGAGGACTTTAAACCCACCGGCACTCCACAGCCCATGCTGTCCAAGGCCGGCGACGATTGGCTGTACAAGACAGATACCGACGGCATGAAATTGCAGCGAGAAACCAACAGCATGCCGCAGTGGGCGGGCAGCTGTTGGTACTTTCTGCGTTTCTGTGACAACAAAAACGGCGACGCCTTTATCGACCCGGCTCTGGAAAAGTACTGGATGCCGGTCGACCTGTACATTGGCGGCGCCGAACACGCCGTGCTGCATCTGCTGTACTCACGATTCTGGCACAAGGTGCTGTTCGACCGCGGTCACGTCAGCATGGTGGAACCGTTTCAGAAACTTGTGAACCAAGGAATGATCCTTGGCGAAAACGGCGAGAAGATGTCCAAGTCTCGTGGCAACGTCATCAACCCGGACGACGTGGTTCGCGAATATGGCGCGGATTCGCTGCGGCTGTACGAAATGTTCATGGGACCGCTGGAGCAGGTGAAGCCATGGAGCATGCAGGGTGTCGAAGGCGTATCGCGATTTCTGGGACGGGTGTGGCGAATGATGATCGACGACCGCGCTGAAGACGTGGTGCTGAACGAACACGTAACGGATACGGAACCCAGTGAGGAACAGTTGCGCATTCTGCACAAGACCATCAAATCCGTCACGGCAGACATTGACAAACTGAGCTGCAACACTGCAATCAGCCGCATGATGGAATTCACCAATTTCATGTCTCACGAAGACAGCCGATCGAAGTCTGTGCTGCAACCCTTCGTGCTGCTGCTCAGCCCGTTCGCTCCGCATATCGCGGAAGAGCTGTGGAACGTCCTGGGCAGCGAGAACACACTGGCGTACGAACCATGGCCCACGTATGACGAAGGACTGTTGGTCGAGGACACTGTCGAGCTGCCCATTCAGTTCAACGGCAAACTAAAAGCGAAGATTCAGGTGCCCAATGGCCTGGATAAGGCCGGCATGCAGGCCGCTGCGGAAGCAGACGACGCTGTACAAAAGCAACTGGAAGGCAAAACGGTGATAAAGGTCATCGCCGTACCGGGAAGAATGGTCAACTTCGTGGTGCGATAATTAGAAAGCACTCACGCGGCAGGCCGGCCACCGAGCGCGACGGCGACGCAGTTCCGGCAGCACGCAGTTCCGGCAGCACGCGGGCCGGCATCAAGGATGCCAAAGCGACGCAGCTCCGGCAGCCTGAAACAGGGATTGAAGTTCCCGGGACAGCCTTTCGCTCGGTCGCGGCCTACAATTGCACCCCGTCTGATCAATCGGGTTCGGCGGACAAATCCTGCCCGTCGAGCGAGGTTGGGGCGGTCTCCGTCTTTACGCCGTCGGACGAATTCGACGTGGTATCCGGCTCCTGCTGAAGCTGGCTTCGTACGTTATCGATCTCCGTTTTCAGGCTCAGAATATCCGGATGCTCCGCTCCTGATTTCCGTTCCATTTCACGCAGCTGTTCGTTGAGATTACGCAGCTGGTGACGGATTCCAGCGACTCTGATGGATTCCGCGGTAACATCATCCGGTATTCCAATTGACTGCCAGTTGATGTCCATCTGGTCAATCTTCCATTCGTTGCCAATCAGAACCAGTCTGGCGGACGACTCATCGCCAGTACTATGTTTCAGTTCTGCCGTGGCAACGCTGCCCGATCGCAGGATATTAAAGACTTGCACATCGTGCACCGGGAAGTCGATTGCATCAACGACGGAAACCATGCTGAACGATTCGAACAGAAATAACATTCTGTCGTAGGTTTCCAGTGCCTCCAGCTCGTCCAGAAGTTCCTCCTGTCGTTTAGTGTCAGATTCCTTGCCGTAATCATGAACCAGCTGATGTCGTCTTGAACTGCCACCTTCATTGTTGCGCCGTTCGGGATGATCATGGTAGGCCGGAGGCATCGCAAGAAGAGTCTTGTTGAGGATAAGTTCTCCAATCTCGGTCACGCTTCTATGATCACCTAGGGTTGGGTCCGTCAGCGAAGCGACCTGCAACCGAGCATTTGATTCCGCAGCCCACTGGATCAGACACGGCATTGTGAAACAGTCGAGCAACGCATCCCATTTTCCAGATGGAACGCAGCACTCGCGTTGGCCAACGGAATCTCGGGGCCGGGCTCCCGGTGAAAACGAACAAGTTCCGGCGGAATGACCGGAGCACTTGGAAAGACGGCAACTTGTTTCGCGTTGGTCACATAGCATTGAAATCACCTGCCTTTCCGAAGGACCCGCACGGTTCGCAGGATTTGGTTGTGAACACCTTCGCGGATTGCGGGTTGTGTCCAGCCCAGCAGTCCGGGACTGGATTCGCCTGAAGACATCCCGCTCATATCACCTTCATAGTCGTCGCCCGCCACCATACCACCGAACATGACGGGGCCCCCCGAAATTCCGCCCAGGCCGCCGCCCATTCCCCCGGCAAATCCAACCCCCATGCCTCCATTCGGACGCGTTCCAGTGACAGGCAGCCACCGGCGAAGCATCCGCTGCTGATCGACGTTCAGGCAATCATCCAGCTGTGTCCACAATCCGTCTTCCAGCTGTTGCCACTTTCCGGGGAAGCAATAGACCGTTGTCATCACCGAGCCGTCAGCCGGAACGCTGAGGAGAGAATGATCGGCTTCAAGCAGCAGGTACTGCTGATGAAATCCCGTCAGGATCTGACTAACGCTCTTACGCTCATCAGTGCTGAATGCCCCGCAGCGGCTTTCAGTGTTACGGTGTCGTCTGCAAATTCAAGAGTCGGCCGTTGTTCCTGACTCATCGCAGAGCCCATGTCCATCTGCCCCTCGGAACCTCCGCCCAACATGCCTTCCTCGTCGAACCCATCCGTCCCGCCTGGATCGGCCATGCCGCCCATAGCCGTCATGCCGTCACTATAACCGGAACTGGCAGCGCCCATCATTCCACTTTCGTAGTCTCCACCGCTCTCGAAGCCGCGCCCAAAGGATTCTTCAAACTGCGTGCCACCCTGCGCTGCCATTGAAACATCCGAAGGATGCATCCATTCGGCCACCGGCACATTATTCACGACGAGCTCATGGTCTGATCGAGTGAACACGTCAACACGGTCAGAGTTGCCGATCTGCAGAATGCTAGAACCGACGCCGCGGCAGACCAATGGACGGCCGCGGCGCGAGCATGGCGCGCGGCCAACAACACATCTGGCGCTACAAGGTGTTATCACAATGCCCTCACCAGCCTAGGGCACTACTCCGAAGTCTGGATTGAGTACGTACAACTGTTGAAAGACACATCCGGGATAGTAGAAGCCGCGGGAGAAGTCGATTTTCGGAGCCGTCGTGCGCAGCACGGTGTTGCGCCCATTGATGACACAATTCTTGCTCAAGCCTGGGAAATCGCTGGCCAGCCGGACCGCGCGATTCCGCACTATCGCGCCGCCGCAGCAGAAGATGCGCACACCGTCGCCGCGCTGGCGATTGCACTGGCACGTCAGGACCAGGTAAAGGATGCACTTGAGCTTGTCGCCGACGATAGTTGGGCCGTCGGCGTCTCGATTCGCGCTCATACCGCTGCATGGTGGGCGTCAACGCAGGCAATCTGTCTCAGGGAGCCAGAGAATCAATCACACGGTTCGTGGACGAGGGCCTGAAAGTTTCCGGTAACGACATAACTCTGATGCTGGCGGCCGCAGAATGGTACAGCAAATGTGATTCTTCCGCGGGCGCAATCGAACTACTCGCTCGCGTGATCAAACTGCATCCTGCCAATGTCGTCGCGGAAAATAATCTTGCCATGCTGCTGGCAGACGACGAATGTGATTTCGACCAGGCGCTAAAACACATCGAAAACGTGCTGAATCGCGCCGGCCCTGCCCCCGCGTTCCTTGACACCAAGGGCTGGATTCTGGTGCAGATGAATCGTGCCCAGGAAGCAATTCCGTGGTTAACGAAAGCCGCAGAACGTTCATCTTCCATCGACCCCGTTTCCCGGATGCATCTGGCGGCCGCCTACATGGCCGTCGGCGATCACAAGCATGCAGAAAAACACTTTGAAGTAGCCAGAACCGGAAGGATTCGTGCAGAACTGTTGAACAGCAGCGAACAACGCGCATGGGCAGGTCTGCAGCAGAAGTTCATGCCGGAGCCACTCACGCAAAGGGACACACATCGATGACGATGCCCACACTCACTCGTCTGAGGGCCACGATGCTGGGATGCGGACTGGCGTTCACCAGTTGTCTGATGTCGACTGCTTCGCACCCGACAGTGCCTCTGAAATGCGCATTCGAATTGCCACCTATTCTTGGATCGTGGCAATTGCTGAAGCAGGAAAGTCCGGCTGCCAGTGAGCTGAGCATTCTTCAGGCCACCGATCACTGGCAGCGTGTCTATCAGTGTCAAAAAACACAAAAGGTCGTAGTCGCGACACTCATCGCCGGTGCAGCCGGTCCATTGGCCAGTCACCAGCCCGAAGTCTGCTACGCACGACACGAGTTCTGCGCACACAGCGACGCCAGAATCTGGACGGTCCCCGAACGCCGTGACAGTTTTCGTTTTCAGACACTGGAACCGCGACAACCGACGGAATCAGCATTGACCATCGCATATGCATGGCACGACGGCACCAACTGGACAGCACCAGGTCTGCCGCGGTTTCAACTGGCCGGCCATGCGTCTCTGCAACGGCTGCAACTGAACATGCGGCACCCAGGTGGTCTATCTCGCGCAGCCGAAGTCGCACTTCGACAATTCGTCCAATTGATCCTCGATGCCGCGGACGCACAAGCGACGGCACAGCCCAACCTCATAACCGCCTCTTTTTGACGATACGGAATGTCCGCAGTAAAGCAGAAAAACATTACGTATATTCGTCGCAGCCTCAGCACCGCGTGCCGGTGTGTGAGTGTGTATGGCTGTCTGTTACTGCTGAGCGTTAGTTCATTCAGGTCTGTCACAGCTGGTGTCATTCGTCACGATCGTCCCGACTCAAGTTACACCAGCCTGGCCTCCAGTTACCCCTCCGTGGGCAGGCTTACATGGCCAGGCTATATCTGTTCGGCAACACTCATTGCCGAAAACTGGATTCTCACAGCCGGACATTGCCTGGATGGAGGGGGACTGTCCGCCAGCGACTTCCAATTTAACCTGGCGGACAGTGGCGGCGGCACGCATACGGGTGCTGAGATCATTCTGCATCCCGGATGGGTCGGAGATTTGAATGACGGTACCGACATCGCCTTGTTACGTCTGGCGACGAATGAGACGACAGTAACTCCGTCGCCCATCAATACGAATACTTCAGAAGTCGGCCGTACCGCAGGCCATGCCGGCTACGGTCGTACAGGCACGGGACTGACTGAAATGAATGCTCCGGCCGGCACCAAACGGGCTGGCTATAACGTCGTTGACGTGGATGGAGGTTCGGTCGGCGGCTATAACGACAAGGTTCTGTTCGAGGACTTTGACAGCGGCTCGGCAGGTGACAACTGGCCTGGCTCCGCCACGCAACTTGATCTGGAGTACCTGATCGCGTCCGGTGACAGTGGCGGCGGAATGTTCATGAACTTTGGTCTGGGCGACGTACTCACCGGAGTACACTCGTTTATTGCCGCGTGGGACGGAAATCTGGACGGCGACTACGGCGATCTGGCTGGTTCGACGCGAGTTTCCTCATACGAGTCCTCGATCATGACCGAAACTGCCGGCGCTGCCAGTGGTGCTGTTGCCCCGGAGCTGGCCTCGTGGCTGATCTGGATGCTCCTGGCGTCCGGCCTTCTGTGGAGGTGTCATTCACACGCCGCAGCAAGAACGACAGTCTCGGCGCCAATCGGTTCATCGAACAAGCAGCAAACTAACGGCTGAAAAACGGCACGTGCTATTCGGATTTGGTTTCGGCAATACGCTCGGCCCGGATTTCCCGACCACGTTGTTTCAGAATCAGGGCGATGGTGTTTCCGCTGTCGTCCTGAACGAATGTCATCCGGGCCTTGACCTGAGTGTTGAAAAATGTTGTTTTGGACTCAGGCAGTATCGTGAGTTCCCCTTGTCCTGTTGCCTGGGTGGTCAGTTTGTCGTCGACACGTTTGACCGTCAGGATGAAGTCAGCACTAATCTGGTACCGGCCCACGTATGCGTCGAAGATATCAGGATCGACGTCCGCGATTTCCGGCAACTTCGGTATCTCATAATCGTCTCCCAGCATGATGGCAGCCAGATCCTTAGCCACCTTGCCGGGATTGGCCGGCAGCACGTTGCACAGTACAACGACACACAGCTTCTGCTCAGGGTATCGCAGGATATAGCTGAGAAACCCGTTGATTCCGCCGCCGTGGCTGATTGTCTTTCGCCCCGATTGCGTACGAACGCCCCAGCCGTACGCGTAGTTTTGTTTTTTCTCCGGCGTATACATCTTCTCGTAGCGTTCATCAGAGATCAGTTCTTTGCGCCGTAGTGCCTGGTCCCAGCGGCTGAGATCTTCGACGGTCGAGTACAGGGAGCCGGCGGCGTAGGGCTGAGACATATCCAGATACGCGTCGTGCACGATGGCACCCGCCAGACGTTTGTAGCCGGATGCTCGATGCTTGAGCATCGTGTGGAAACGGTCATAACCCGTGTCGTGAAGTTCAAGCGGCTCACAAATTTCCGTGCGGATGAATTGTTCGTAAGAAACGCCTGACGCTTTCTCGATGATCGCCCCCAACAGAAAATAGCCGGAATTGCTGTAGGCGTATTTTTCTCCGGGTGCGAAATCCAAAGGTTCGTCTTTGAACTTGGCGAGCATTTGCTCAATGGTCTGTGGCAACATCATGTCGCGACGATACTCGGGCATGCTGGTGAAACTGGGGACTCCGGATGTGTGTGTGAGCAGATGATGAATCGTCACGTCGGCCCAGGCATACGGTGGGTCAACGACGTATTCCGACACACGATCTTCGACCTTTAGTTTGCCGCGTTCTTCCAGAATCATGACGGCCATCGCCGTGAACTGTTTGGTAATGGAACCGATTCTGAATTTGGTGTCTGGCGTGTTGGGGACATCGTGTTCAAAATTCGCCATTCCGTAACCGTTCCGGATTACGGTTCGGTTGTCTTTGCAAACCAGGACGGAACCGTTGAAGTTGTCGACCTTCACGCAGGCCTGCATGTAAGAGACAAGCTCGGCCACCGGTTCATCTGCCACTGTCGCCGGCACGCTGACAGTGGTGATGCACATGACAAGCGGTACACAAACATGGGTCTTCACTAACATTGCGATCCATCCCCTTAAAGTTATGTCACTAAGTTATCAAAATTATGTCGTTAAGCAGGCCGCGACCGAGCGAAGCGCTGTTCCGGCACCCCCGCGGTATGATCTCACACCCACGTTCATCGCATTGCCGGATCTGCGTCGCTGTGGCTCCTGGATCCGGCCTACTTCCGACGCTCCTGGGCATTCACTGGAGTCTGTGTGGCAGGTCGAGTACGCTGATTTTCTCGATATCCGGACCTACAGGAGAAAACGATGGCTGACCATTGTCCGCAGAATGACGCGTCATGCAGCAATTTCAACGCCGTCGTATGGCTGGCAGTCTTTGTTGCTCTTGGCGCACATGCCCACGGCGACACTGTACGAGTGCCGGCTGACCATCCGACGATTCAAGCCGCCATCGATGATGCATCCGCAGGCGACACGGTCCTGGTGAGTCCCGGGACTTACCGCGAGCGAATTCAAATCAAGGCCGGCGTCGTCGTTCGAAGTGAAGGCGACGAAGCGCATGGAGAATTGGGCCTGAAGAGAGCTGAAGCGACAATCATCGATGGAGGTGGCGTCAGCGGAACCAGGGCTGGTGTGCTGATGAAAGAAGGTTCCATCCTGGATGGATTTACCGTGACGAACGTGGGAGTGTACGATGATGAATCATGGAATCATCATCACGCGACTCAGGGCAACCAACAAGCTCACGAACATATCGGAGCACCGGGTACGCCCGGCATCGGAATCACCGGCGTCACCTGCCAGGTGCGAAACAACGTGGTGCACCACATCGGATACACGGGCATCGCCATTCAGGGCGTTGAAGGGAAGACGTGCCAGCCGCTGATCACGAACAACGTCTGCTATCGCAACATGGGTGGCGGCATTGGTTGCATGAATAAATCTGCCGCACTGATCAGCGGCAACATCTGCTTTCAGAACTTCTATGCCGGCATTGGACACGACAATGCCAGTCCGACTGTGCTGAATAACGATTGTTACGAGAACATTCGAGCGGGTATTGGAATCAGCGAAGGATCCTGCCCCGTCGTACGTGGAAACACATGCCACAATAACCGGCGAGCGGGCATAGGCGTTCGCACAGGTGCAGAAACGCGGCCGATGATTGAAGACAACGACTGTTTCGAGAATTTCATGGCGGGCATCGGAGCCGAAGAGGAAGTGTCACCCATAATCCGTAGTAATCGCTGTTACAAAAATAAGCTGGCAGGCATCGGCATACGCACACATGCGACGGCAACGATCACAAGTAACATCTGTTATGAGAACGTCAAGACGGGTATCGGTCAGGAAAGTGGCGCTGTCACAACGCTGACAGGCAACCAATGCCATAATAACGGAGAGTCCGGAATCGGGTTCGCCGCCTGCAGCGCCGGGCGGTCCATCCTCTCAAGGAACACCGTTGTCGACAACGGAAAAGTTGCCGTCGGAATCCACTCCGGATGGACGGTGACAATGTCAGACAACAGGCTGTCGCGAACTGGTGGCCTGCCCCCCATCGTGATGGTGTTTGCCGGTGCAAACGCAACATTAACAGACAACGTCATCACCGGGGGTGGTGTTGCCGGCGTCCGTGTCGCGGGCACAGTGCGTCTTGTCCACAACGAATTGGTTGGTACGTCTTTACGAAAAACAGGCCCACCAAACTTTGCTGTCTGGGCACTTCCCGGCGCTGACATAACAATGACTGACAACACGGCGCGTAGCTGGCGTCATGCTCTGCATGCCACTGAAGCAACGGTTCGCGTCAGCCAGAACAGAATCGAGCGATTTCACGGTGCTGCAATCGTTGTGCGAAACGCGCCCGCGGCTGTCAGCATTGTCGGCAACACCGCGGTCTCTGCGAATCCGGACGACAGAGTCGTGTTGTTGACGAAATCCAGCGGCACGTTGAGCGACAACACCATCGTTCCTTCTGAAGCAAACACTTCAACGGCCAGATAAGGGGCAGGGTCAGGAGTCTTTTTCGGACGAGGCCGCGTCTGTTGTCAGCGTCACAAATCCTAAAAAGACTCCCGACCCTCTGTGACATTCAGTGTCGAATTCTGATGAACAGCTGTACAATCGCGATACCTGCAAAGGTGTCCTCCCGAGCTACTGAACGATTCCCGTTCTCACAAAGGTGGTTGTGATGATCCGATTCTTCCTGTCAGTTGCCTGCGTTGGATTGGTACTTTTGCTGGCATCAGCAGGCGGGCTTGCTGCCGACGATGCGGGGGATGATTCAACTCCGATCGAGCTGTTCGAGCAACGCATCATGCCGATCTTCAAGTCGCCGAAGCCGTCCAGCTGCGTGCAGTGTCATTTGGCTTCCGTGGATCTGAAGGAATACATCCTGCCGTCGCATGAACTGACGTTTGTGTCGCTGCGAGACGAGGGCCTGATCAACGTTAAGAACCCGAACGACTCAAAGATCCTGAATCTGATCAACATGGGTGAAAAGGATCTGGATAAGGGCGCCAAACTGATACACGCTCGAACACGCAAAGCCGAGTACGACGCTTTTGCCGCGTGGATCAAAGCCTGTTGTGCCGATCCAAACATTCGCGACCTGCCGCCGCTGGAGGGAGTGGCGACGGCGAAGCCTAAGAAGCCCGATTCCGTGATCGAATACACTCGCAAGAGTCGGGTGGTCGATTCTTTTGCTCGCAACGTCTGGTCACAACGTCTGGTCACAACGCATGCGGTGTTTTCCGTGCCACACACCACACGAACTTGACGAATCCAATCCGAAGCATGCAAAACCGATTGCAACGCACAAAGAGATGGTGAAGAAATTCGGTCAGAAGATCAACATCTTTCGCGAGAGTCCCGAGGCAACTCTGCGGCACCTGATGATCAGCAGCCGCAGGCCGCGCCCCGACAAATCCCCGCTGCTTAACGTGGCCGATCCGGCGAAGAGTCTGCTGGTCCTGAAGCCCACGTCCAAGCTGCCGAAGAAAGACGCCGACGGAAAATTCGAAAAACCATCGAGTGGTGAGCCGGTCTCTCACATGGGCGGACTGAAGATGCACGTCGATGATCAGTCGTACAAATCGTTTGTCGCATGGATCCAGGATTACTCCCGCGTCGTTGGAGACCAGTATGCGTCTGCCGCTGGACAATTGGTATCCATCGAAGCAGGTACTCAGGCTGACGCATGCTCCTGATAGCTGGGAAATGAAGACCGGCGTGCAGCTGTTTGTCCATGCGTGGGACGATGCTGATGATTCATGGAGTGCCGATCCGGTGGCCTTTACTCAGGGGACGGTGACTCCCAGAAGAATGGTCAACGGCATGCTGTTTCTGCTGGCTCCTGCAGACTCAGACAAGCACGAAACGTGGGACCGGGAAGGAGCCGTCCTGCCTGAGGGTAAGTATCTTGTCAAAACCTATGTCGATTCCAAAAAGCGTCTGGCGGATGATCCGGCCGTCTTTCTGACGGAAGCGGACTACTTCGGACAGGCGACGGTTTAAGATACCTGGAAGGAAGGCTTCCGTGACGCCAAGCTGCTGGACGGAACTCTGCTGCAGAAGTAATGCCGACGTTCAGGCTGAGCGGTCATTAACTACGGGCAAGACCGGGGCGGTTCGTTGGAGTGCCGGAATGATGTCAGCTCTCGAAGAGAGTCTATAGATCCAGGACCCGATCCATCTGAGCGGCGATGTCGGCGAGTCGCTTTCGGTCTCCTCCCGGCACTTCTGCCGTGGCCCAGCCTCGGTAGTCAATCTTCAGCAGCTCTCCGCGGACCTTGTCCCATTCGACACTGCCTTCGCCCAGCGGCATGCCGAAGCCTTTGCGCATGCCTTCGTTCATGGCGACGTTCAGGTCGTATTCTTTGATGTCCAGCTTGGCGACGCGTTTGCCCAGCACTTCGATCCAGTGCTGTGGCCAGCCCCACCGAACCACGTTGCCGACATCAAAATAAACCTGCACCCATGGGCTATCCAGTTCATCAATGAAACGCACCATTGATAATGGTTCGATCAGATACGACGCCCAGACGTTTTCGACAAGGATTTGGATCTCGTTTTCTTCAGCATGATCGATGGCTCGGCGAATGATGTCCTGGGTTTCTTTGTAGTTCTGCATGTAGCCGATCTTTCGATCGTATCGAACGACATGCAGAACGCTGGTCGCGCCATATAATCTGGCTTGATCGATGGCGCCCGAGATGTCCGGATTGCTGGAGTTTATCACGCCGTGAATAGGCAAACCTGTCGTCTCACTGGCTTTCGCCAGTTCTTTGACCCTGGCGGCATCCGCCGGCTTCAACTGGGCTCGAGGTTCCACACCGTCAAAGCCCAGGTCCTTCAGCATCTTCAGCTTGTCCAGGGCCGACAGTTTCTCCGTCACCATGTGATACTTGACGGCTTTGCGAATGCGGTCAGTGAACTCACCCGATCGACTGCTTGCCGCAGCAGGCGTAGGCAGCACATTACCGGCGGCAACAAGTCCAGCGGCAGCGGTGAGCGTCTGACCAACGAATGTGCGACGCTGAATGGGTAATAACATCAACAACTCCGGACTGGGGAAGGAGGAGGGGGGGCTCACACGGCAGAGAAGATTGATTCGTGCAGCACGCCCGTGCTGTCGGCGAATGATTCCGCCTCAATTTTCATCGACTGCAGAATGCTGAGATAAACATTTGCCATCGGCGTGTCGTCCTTGCGCCAATAGGTGCCGTGCTGCAGTCCCATGTTGCCACCGCCGGCAATCAATGTCGGCAGGTTCTTGGGGTAATGCGTTGTGCTGGCCCCGCTGCCGAACAACACGAGACTGTTGTCCAGCACAGTACCCGTCGGATCTTTGTATTCCTGCAGCCGACCGAAAAAGTAAGCCAGTTGCTCACTCAGAAATCGGTCATATTTTGCGAACTCCAGTTGTCCGTCCTTATCGCCGGCGTGAGAAAGATTGTGGTGTGTGCGAGTCAAACCCAGCTTCAACGGGAACGTATCGCTGATTCCCATACCGTCTTCCCGGTTGAGCATAAACGCAACCGATCGTGTGATATCCGCGTCGAATGCCAAAGCAATCAGGTCAAACATGTTGCGGTAGTATTCCGCCGGTTCACCTTCGGGCGTGGCATCAAGATCAAGGTGGCTGTAGTCCTGTTCCTTCAGCGGTACACCAATCCACTTTTCTGACGCTGTCAGTCGCGATTCGATTTCGTTCAGTGACGTCAGATACTCGTCCATCTTTCTCCGGTCGGACAGCCCCAGTCGTTTGTTGAATGACCGAGCGTTCTCGAGCACCGCATCCACCAGCTTGATGCGTTTGCTCAACTGATCCCGTTTCGACTCCAGTGAAGCTCGGTCGCCGCGAAACAGCCGGTCGAAGACTCGACGAGGATGACTTTCCGCGGGAATCGGTTTGCCTTCGAGGTTGTACGAAATCGTTCCCGTCCGCGACAGAAATCCGACACCCGCGTCGATCGACAGCACCAGCGACGGCAGGCGACAGTATTGCTTTGTGTGCAGTGCGATCACCTGATCCAGGCCGGCCGAGTTATAGGTTGCGCGCGACGGATCGTGCAACGGAGCACCGGTCAGCCACATGTCGGAACACACATGAGGATCCGCTTTCGTACCATTCTGGTGGTATAGCCCTCCCAGAAAACTGACGTGTTCTCGAAACGGACTCAGCGGCTCGGTCGATTTATTGAACTCAAACTCTTTCCCTTCGGTCGTTGGAAACCAGTTCCAATCGTTGATGCCGTTTTCCTGTTTTGGCAGCGACATTCCGTTGGCGGTGTACATCGCGCAGAAACGCCGCGGGGTCTGCTCAGCAATGTCCTGCCCCATGGCGTCCAGAACGGGCAGCGCCAACGACGTGCCGGCAATGCCTTTAATTACTGCTCGACGATTCAGTTTGGCAATTGTCACTATATGAACCCTTCGACTTACGTTTAACCCCGACCGCCGTTTCAAAGCAGCGTACGAAATGGCCCCACGGCTACGTTGTACTACTTCTTCAGAAACAGATCACTGGATACGACAAACTGAATCATATCCCGCATCCGATAGTCGCCTGCCTTTAATTCTACGACCTGATCCTGGAGAAACACAATCTCATTGTATGTCAGACTGCGGCCAACGGCGTAACAGGACAGATGCTTCAAAAAACTGAACGCTACCTGGTCGATTCGATCGTTCGCAAGGTAAGTCTTCAATTCGTTCAGATCCCGCACGTTTGTTTTGTCCGGCAACGTTGACCGGGCGTCAACGTCTCGATCATTCCGGAACAGGCCACCGGCATCAAATGTTTCGAACGGTATGCCCCACGGGTCGATGCCTTCGTGACATTTCACGCAGCCTTTCTGGTTGCGGTGCCGTTCCAGCCGTTCACGCAGCGTCAACTGCGACGAGTCATCTTCCGGCAAAGTGGGAACATTCGGCGGAGGATCGTCCGGCGGTTCCGCGATAATCTTGCGAGCCAGCCAGGCACCGCGTTTTACTGGATTCGATTCGCGGCCATCGGAAAGCCCCGCCAGAATACCAGCCTGAGAAAGCAGGCCTCCCAGATGACTGGCTTCGTGCCGTATCGGCAGGAACTCAAAACCGTTTTCTGTACGGTCGGCCAGCCCGTAGTAATTGGCCACGACTTCGTTTGCGACGATGAAATCCGATTGGACAAGGTTTCGCGCTGGCAGATTGTTATCAATCAAGTACCGCAGGAATTGCACCGGCTCTCTGCGAAGTTCGCTTTTCGTGTCGCGAGTCAGCTTCGCATAGCGTTTGAGATCCACTTCAACAACATCGAACTTATCCAGGCTCAGCCACTGCGAGGCGAACTGCTGAACAAATAGCTGCGACTGCGGATCGCGGATCATACGGTCCACCTCAGATTCGAGTGACTGGTGCAGTACACCCTCAGCGGCCAGCTGCCGCAGTCGCTGACCAGGAGCCGTATTCCACAGGAAGTACGACAATTTCGACGCAAGCTCGAATGGACCAACATCCTCGGGTTCCGGGCCATCACTATTTTCGATCAGGAACAGGAATTGCGGAGCAGTCAGCACGACAAGCAGCGCATCTTTGATGCTCTGTTGAAAATCACCGTTGGCAGAAAAAGAGTCCTGCCATACCGCAACAATCGGATCTTCTTCGGCCGCGGTGACCGGTCGCCGAAATGCTCGAGAGGCGAATGAGCTGATAATCTCACGAGCGTACACCGCAGGGTTCTGCTTGTTCTTCGACGGAATAAAGATGTTGCGGTGTGTGACCGGTGGCCAGTTTTCATAGAGCGGCCCTTCGAATTCGACCGAACGAATCAGCAGTCGCGGCATGTCGCGTCCATCGGTGTACTCGCTACGGACGCCGATTTCACGCACCCCGGCAAGGTAGTTAACGTTGTTCTTCTCAACGTCCGGACTCGGAAAGTCGTCAATGGCGCCTTCGAAGACCACGTCCGCCAGTTCGCCCGACGAAACAACCTGCGGCCGACCGACCGTTGCCAGCGTGCTTCCACAGTCACGGCGTAACCCGACATGTACACTGATGCGGGGCCGACGTGATTCGAAGGTCCTGAACCGCCGCGCGGTTTCATCGGCATCACTCAACAGAATCAACTCAATTCGGTCAGGCGTGGTTGGTCCATCGTACTGAGCACTGATCTTCAGGCTTCCGGCGGGAAGTCTGACCGCAAGAAATGCGGGTGAGTTCAGAATCCCTGAAAAACGACGATCGCCAAGACTCAAAGCCAGATTCGCCGGTTTCTCAGCTGGAGGCGGCTGAACGAATTCTCCTCCAGCGTCCAGCAGTGCCTGGATCTCTGCAACATCAAGTGCACGCCGATAAATCCGGACTTCGTCGATCTCGCCCTTAAAGAGTTTTGAATCCTGAATCCGGCCGATGTGAAGATCAACGTTCGGGTTGTCCAGATTTGTGGGAGCAATTGTGCCGACACCGACCTGATAGCCGTTCACGTACAGGCGCGTCTGGTTGGTGCCTCGACTAACGACGGCACACACATGTTGCCATGTGTTGACTCGAATCACACCCGGACGGGAGGCAACTGTACCGTTGGACTGGTTGTCCGGACTGGCCGTTTCAATTCGCAACACACCCTGGTCATTGGGCATGTCCAGATACCAGCCGTGTGTCCAGCTGTACTTTCCCAGGCAGACAATGCCGCCCTGCTGCAACTGACGAGGGTGGATCCACGCTGAAACCGAAAACTCACCCGTACCCACGTTCATCGCATCATTGCGACTGACGACAACTGAGTCATCGCTGCCATCGAGTGAAATGGCTTTGCCGAAAGGAGAGTCTATGAATTTTGCGTCCGCTTCCAGACGGCCGGCCAGTTCTTCGCGATTGGCAATGGTTTCTGTGGTTTCGTCGAAGGACCATGCTCCGACAAGTCCCTCAGCCAACCGCGACGAATCCGGAGGAATGCTGTCCTGTGCGGGTGGAGTCAGAAAGACGTTTGCCTGGTAAATACCAGGTTCTTTAATGTTGATCGTCTGTGGCTGCGACAAATCGTCAACTGTGATCTCGTTGCTCGCACCCGTCGACTGTTCCGTATCACTGTCAAGCAGCAGTCCGTCATCGTATTTTGCAGTTTTGACGGTTACTCGAAAATCACCATGCTCCGGCAATTCACGCAGCGAGATCTTGAAGTTTGCCTTCGGTCCATAGGTGCTCTCGACGCCAAACAATTCAGCGCTGGGAATCGCGGGGCGCAGCAGCAATCCTGCCGGCATCGTTTCATAGGCCTTCCCCTTAGGATATCCGGGATTGCCCCGCATGCAGGCAAAAACCGAATGGTAGATACTGTCGTAGTCACGCCAGCCGCGAACAGTTGAGTTGCCCTGGTAGCCTTCAATAAATCGATATTTTTTCTGCATCACAAATGGCGTGAAATCGAATGGCTTCGTCGGACCCAGTTCCGTCACCAGCAGATCGGCGTTGGCGAGTAATTCACTGTTGGCTCCCAGAATCAGATTATCGGGACAGGGATTGGGATTGACGGCCGCACCCAGATCAACACGAAAGTTCTGAATCACAGGCCGGGATTCTTCGTCAACGATGCACAAATCAAGAGCGCGCTCAGCGATATCGAAATAGGCTTCGAGCTGCAGTGGCGAAAGCACCATGGACTGCCCGTTGTTTTTAAAACCCTCGCGGGACACCGCATCCGGAGGCAGCACATCGGTCAGATTCTCTTCCAGGCCCAACACGTCCCGCAGCGTATTACGGTATTGAGGGACGGTCAGCCGGCGGACCGAACCGTTCCATTCCGCTTTGCGAGAGCGAGCCGCGATCACTGCCTGCCGAATCCAGTCGACCAGCGTCTCTCGCTGTGCGGCTGTCGGCTGTGCTTCATCCTCGGGAGGCATAGCTTCATCTGTCAGCTGGCTCAGAATGCCGTCCCACAGACGAATGCGCCGGTCCTCAAGTTCGCCATTCAGCAGATCCAGACGAACGCCGGCCTCCATTTTCTCTTCTGTGTGACAAGGTACGCAGAATTTTTTCAGCAGAGGTTGCACATGTTCGCTGAATTCAGCTTTCAGAATGGCTGAATTCTTTTCGTCAGCGCTGTCTGTCGCGGTCGGCTCGTGGCCGGCCGCCTGCGAAACGATTGCCAGCTGTACGGCAAGAAACCGCAGCATCACAAGTGAGAAGGAGAACTGGTGCGTCATAGTCGCCTCATTGTAGCGACCATTCCCCACCGTTGCGCTGCCTGAACAGAATACAACCACATGGCTCTGCTACGGGGATGTGCAGTGAGCGCCAGTATCGCAACAGCCCTGATCACAGCAGCCGGCGGCGCAGGGAACGACATTCCATTTACAAACACACTTCGTGCCGCAGTCGTACTCAACTTTCTTATAAGTGTTGACGTGCTGAATCCGACAGGCCGTCAGCCTTGAACACAGTTTCTGCAGCAGTCCGATGTTTCGACAGTCGTCATCGCAGCAACTACCGTCGCCGGCTCTCCGAAAGCAACTGCTTAAGCGGCAGCAGGGCAGTGTTACCGGGGGAATGCAGATCGGCTTGCATTCTGTCTGGAAGCAGTGCCGTTTGACTTTTTCGGTCTTGTATTCCGGCTGACAACACAGACGACAGGAATCGGAACAGCCGGGTAGTGTACACGGACCACATTCAGCAAACGCGGCGCTGCAGACACACATCAAAGCCACGATCAACGCGGCGGATCTGAACAATGACATGAAACACCTCCTGATTTCAAGTCCGGGATCGGTCCACAGAACCGACGGCGGTATCGTTGAGACCTTCCCACTTGGGTTTTGAGCCAGGACACAGCCCCATTAGCCCCGGGAAGGAACCGTATATTATCATCCGTTTCATCCGATTAATCGGAACATCAGCCTGCTGGAATTGCGAGCTTCATGCAGCCGAAAACAATCACAGGCGTTGCAGGGCCGATTGAATGAGCTGTTCCGGGAATGCGTTTCAGTCCGGCTAATCGCGAAACAATGCTCGTGATGATCAGGTCGACTTTAACGCCACAGCATTTGGTGTCAGCAAAGGGAACAGCCAGAATCGGCTAAAGTTCCCACGGGAAGCCAATGCGTCCGGCCCTGCCTGTTACCAAAGTCAGCGACGGGGGGGCGGCACGAAGATTCTCTACAAGTAAGAATGGTGTGGGATCCCGACCAGCAACACTGGCCCGTCCCTGCGCTGTCTGTCTGTCTACTGGTCCTTGTACTTCAGTTTCCACCCCGGTTCCGTCACGGGTGCTGCGGCAGACGGTTTGACCAGCTCGTCATACAGTTCGGGGCGCCGCGCTTTCAGGTAACGCTGCCCACTGCTGTGTTTCACAGCTTCTTCGGTGCACAGGCCGACAACGACTTCATCGCCTAGCCGGGTACATTCCACCACGATTTCACCGAACGGATCGATGATCATGGAGTTCCCGTTGCGTACCTGGCCGTCGTCCAGCCCGATCGGATTCGTGAAGATACCATACATGCCATTTTCGTACAGACGTGTCGGCAACCAGCGCATCAACCAGCCACGTCCCTTCGGCCCCAGGAATTCCTGTCGCAGGCGCGCTGGATCACGTTCCCGGTGATTCCAGAGCTCAGGGTCAACAAGTCCACGCCCCGGCATCACCGACGGCAGACAACCGGTTACGTGCGGCATGAAAACGATCTCGGCCCCCTTTAGTGCCAGAACACGTCCGTTTTCCGGAAGATTATTGTCGTAACAGATCAGTACTCCGCACCGACATCCCTTCAGATCAAATACGACAAACTCGTTGCCCGAGGACAGAAATGGGTTTACGAACGCATGCAGCTTGCTGAACCGGGCGACCAGCCGGTCACCGTCGACACAGACGTACGTGTTGAATATTTCACCGCCCCGCAGCTCAAACAACCCCGCCAGAATCGGAACACCACAGTCTGCCGAAATCCTCATCAGCTCACATACGCTGGGGCCATCCGGCACAGGTTCAGCGAGTTCGCACAGTTGATCTTTACTGAACCGCTGGACGAACGTGTACGCTGAGATACAGCATTCGTGAAAACTGACGACTTCGGCCCCGCCTTCGACTGCTGTTTTTGTCAATTCACGAATGCGCGAAAGATTGTATTCTTTATCGTCGTTTCTGTGTTCAAACTGAGCCGCAGCAATACGGATATCCCGCATAGATTCTGACTTTCGCGTCGATTTGGGTGGGGCAGATTCACAAGCCGTCAAACAGTTGCCGGCTGAACTTCAGGTTCCTCGGAGGCGGACGTCGTTTTTGCGGCCTGTCTTGCCGCCAGCAACTCGCTGAACCGCGAGACATCGCCACGAACGCTCGTCACAAGTTCCGGGGTCAGTATCTCCGCGCCAAATCTTACTCGATTGAACACAGCAGCGATGCGTCGAGGCAATACTTTATCGTCGACGGATACAAGATGGCCGTCGAAGAATGCTGCTGCTGCATCCGCGTTTTCCTGGGCCGTTCTGTGATCAGGCAATGGCAATCCATGACGACAGCACAGGTTTCGAAATTTTTCATAGAATCTGATCACGCTGCGTTGCTGACGTCTGTCAGGACGCATCCAGTCCATGAATCGACGAAACGGCGAGAGAAACCAGGTGCCGGGATTCTGCCGAATGACCAGGCCAACGATCAACAGAATGACAAAGCTCACAAATCCGGTCTGCGGGCTGAACCATTTTCCGGGCTGCAGCACGACTTCCCGGTAGAACATTGTCAGCGCCGCCCACAATCCCTGCTCACGAATCGTTTCTAGCGCGTTCCTCCCGGATTTCAGCCACGGACGGACCATGGCTTCCTGTCGCTGTGGACTCATTTGCTGAATCACATCGAACCAGTTGTCACTGAAGGCAAGACGCAGATCCGACCACCATTCAAACGTTCCTGTTTGACTAACCCCCTCGCGACGAGCCGCAGCGGGTGTGGGATCAAGAGTTTCCCACGCAGAGTCAACATATGCTTCCACCCAGGTATGAGCGTGCTTCTGCTTAACTTCGAAGTGGCCGGAGACAGCGTTAACCTCGCTGCCTTTGTATCCATTGACGACTCTTGCCGGCACGTCGACGGCCTGGAGCATCAATGCACAGGTCGACGCAAAATACTCGCAGTGACCGATTTTTCGATTCAACAAAAAATCCTCGACCGGATCCAGTTCTTGGTCCACGATGTCAGCAGTTAACGAATAACTATAATCACCGGACACATTGAGGTAGCCGAAGATGCGTTCCATGCGTTCGCGGACAGAAACGAACGCGCCGTCGGTAGTGCACAGCTCAACCGCCTTGCTGCACAACCGTGGCAATGATGTCTCCAGCTCACTGGTGATGTAATATCTATTTGCGTAATTACGTTCCGCCCATTCCCGTTGAGTTGGCGGCAGCACGGTCTCGATGGCTTTAAGAAAATCGCCGTAATTTCGACGGTTCCTGCTCGGTCCGTGAACCCGACGATTCGGCTCAGCCGCACACCAGACTTCGAAGCTCACAGGTTCAGACCGTGATCGGTCCTCACGAATATCATGAATCAGGGAATATGAAAACCGTCTCTGATTGATGCTCCCCTTGCGTTCCCGATTTCTCGCGTTGATGGCTGGAACGGGCGCAAAGGCGAACGTGCGGATCGGTGGATCCTGCGTAATATGAACTCGAAAATCAGCATCTCCGGCTCGCGCGCTGAATTGACGGTGCTCCGTATCGCCACTGCTTCCTCCCTGAACATTCCGTGAGGTCCACCGGCCGTCGCTGTAGTGCCCCAGCGCATTGCCGCGAAACAGAATTTCGTCAAGTTTCATGGCAGTCGCAAACTGATCCGGCGTGACTGCGACGCCATTGCCCATGCTGGTAATTTCGAACTGCAGTACACGGGCGTCTGACTGCATGATTTCGCCGATTTCCCCCAGTTCCACGTTGTCTGTAAACCCGGTCTGATGACTGAGTGCGTTGCGGGATGTATGCAACTGCGGCAACGTTCCCTGATCGACCCAGACCCGAGGAAAAACAACAAACGTGACCAACGCAACGCAAAGCGACGCGACAAATGCGAAGCCAACAATGGCCCTGAACCGCCAACCGATCCAGCGTTCGTCGGAATCCACCTGCAGTCCGTTTCGAATCAACAGACCACTTGAATAACCCGAGTCTTCGGCGACATTGAGACTGTCTTCAACGCCGTCTGAGGAACGCGCCAAACGCAACTGTGCGCGAAAAAGCGTAAACACAGAAAGTGTCCACAACATCGTCAGCAGCATAATTACGAGTGCCGCGCCAAAAGACGCGTCGGTGGTCAGCACGGACGCCACAGAAATTTGCAGAACGCTTAGTGCCGTCAGCCACCAGAACTGGCGGATGCCTTTCTTCAGCAGCAGAACCACCCACGTGATGTAGACCAGCAGGTGAGCGCCAGCCAGAAGCTTTCCCAACAGGTCGCCATCCCGAAATTCCATCGTAGCCGCGATGAACGCGATGATTCCCAGTGCATTGGCACCCAGAAGAGACAGCCGAATGAGTTTCTTTCGGTCGACAAGAATATATGCAAAGATCGCGACGACCGGAGTAAGCGCGGTAGGCCACACGTTCTCTTCCGCGTTAGCCAGCACAATGGATGCCAGCGATACACAGAAAACAACGCTGCGCAGGAAGGCCGTTTCGATGTTGACAGGCCTCTTCACAGGGCCTCCTCCACAACCTGTTTTGAAGCATCATCTGCGGTTGCTGACCGATCCCCGCCATGATCACGTTCAGACCTCAATGCCCGCGTTGATCGTCGATCGTCTTTCAACGAGTCCGCCAGGTCCATAGCTTTTGCCACTGCCGTCAACGATGCTTCGACGATGGTGGTGTTCGAAGTCAGGTCAAGCCGCTCAGAACCGGACTCCCTGGACACCGTGGCCAGGGCATTCGCCGCTGCGGCAGGGCGAGGTGTAATGAGAATGATTCGTTCATCGTAAACCGCGTGCTCTGCGACAACCAAAGTGAAAACGTCTTCCAGACTGGCCTTCGACGAGGGCTCACACATCGCCAGTGCGTCCAGTGCCTCTTCCCGAAATGCGCCCGGGGAACGGCCTGACACCAGACGCGGGCTCCCAGTCGCTATCGCCAACAGATAATGACCACCCGACGAAGACTTCGTTTGCTCGACGCAGACAGTTGCCGCCAGACAGATTGCCATCTCAACGGCTTCATCATCCCACGTGCCGGATTTCGGTAGATCCAGAACAACAAATGAGTCTGCGTGGCGGTTCTGTTGATATTCCCGAATCATCAACTGCCCGCGTTTAGCGGTCGACTTCCAATGAATTGAGCGATAATTGTCGCCCGATCGAAACTCACGAATGCGGTGAAACTCGTCGTCAAACAATCCCATTCGGCACTGCACGCGATTACTGGCTTCGGACAATTCCTTCTGCCGCCTTTGCCAGTCAGGAAGCAGCGTTCCGACTTTAGGGTGCACGATCAGCTCTGCCGTCTGCGAATCGACATGGCCTCTTTCGCCGATGCCCAGTGGAAATCGGGAACTGACACGCATCGGTCCAAGCTGATACTGTCCACGGACGGAGAATCGAAGCTGATACCGGCCCGTTCGTGAATCGTGCGCCGGAACCCGCAAGTAGGTCACGGTACCTTCTTCGTCGCGGCTGACTCCGGACAGGTTGCCTCCCGAGACGCGGTCACGCACTTCCAGCAGGTGCGATGCCATGACGCGTTTCCCATTGGCCACCTCAATCTCCACGACGACAAATTCGCCCACCATCGCCCGGCGAGGCACGCGCCTTGTCACTGACACCTTCTTAAGCATGACATAAACGATCCAGCCATTCAGCACGAACGGTCCTGCCATCATGCCGAAGACCAGCAATGGCATGTTCCGATGCCCCAGCAAAGCTCCAACGGCAAGGGTCAGCATGATGGCCAGATAAACGATGCCTTCGCGAGGAATGACCACGCGCGATCGCTTTCCTGCCCGTGTCAGCAGCCGGCTGAGTTGCCGGCCGAACAACACATTGCCACTACCAAGCAGCAAGGTGATCACTGCAAGTACAATGAGGACCCGCTGCGACAGAGTGCCGAACTCTGGAAACTGTATTGGCAGAACAAAGGCACCAAGAAAACACGCGAAGGACGCCAGCAATTGCGTCAGCGCAGTCGCACTCAGCGAAAACGACGGACGAAACGGACTGCCTTCAGTTGATGTCATGCTTCACGTTTCGATAACACCATAGTGGCCATTAGTCCGACCTGATTCACAGCTCTAGGAACGGAAGTATCCAGATACATGAACGATGGCGACCGCATTTTTGTCTGTCTACTCACGATCATCCCGATGTTTGACGTTTTCCACATTGCTGCAAAGGAGCTGTCGCCAAATTACCTGGGGCCATCTTCCGATCGCATACACCCCGAAACCAGTGGTATTCATGCGTCGGCAATTCATCACTCCTGTTCCCTTCCTTTAACCGCGCCCAACGAGCGGCATCGTCGTCGCCATGACCGTGATGAACGGCACATTTGCGTCGAGCGGCAGTTGGGCCATATAGACAACCGCGTCAGCAATGTGGTTAACATCAATTGTAGGTTCGGGTGCAAGGGAACCGTTCGCCTGCGGAACGCCTGCACTCATCCGTGACGTCATGTCAGTGCCGGCATTGCCAATATCAATCTGCCCGCACGCAATATTGTACTTCCGACCATCCAGGGATGAGGATTTCGTCAGTCCTGTGATCGCGTGTTTCGTCGCTGTATATGGCGCAGAGTTCGGACGCGGAGACAGTGCGGAAATCGAACCGTTATTGATGATACGTCCACCAGCAGGCGTCTGTGCCTTCATCTGCCGAAAGGCCGCCTGTGTGCATAGAAA
>JAQWLN010000271.1 GCA_029247265.1 Fuerstiella sp. | reverse complement strand
TCTTTTCATTTACTCGGACATCTTACGTCGCCTACCCAGGCAGCACTTCGTGAGGAGCTGTCTGGCCAATTGAAGGCGGCTTTGGCGTCCATGAACGAAATTGACCGGGAAGTTCTTGCCCTGCGTCATTTCGAGCAGTTGTCAAACCGAGAAACCGCGCAGATTCTTGGAATCTCGGATCAGGCGGCCAGCGACCGTTATATGCGGGCATTAGGCCGCTTAAAGGGTGTTCTTTCGGCCCTGCCCGGATTTTTGGACCAGTAACGCGGAGGATCGTCGACGGTATGCGTTTGTTAAGATAGCACCTGATTTGGAACCAACAGACGTGAGCGAGCCTGTCGACGAAACTGATTTTCACCTGCAAGGATTTCCCGAGCAACAGAATGAGGCGGAATTGCGCTCTCGGGCCCCGGTCGAGATTCTGGCGACGCAGTTTGTCGAGGAACTTCGAACCGGCCAGATGCCGTCGATCGAAAACTACGCAAGGCGATTTCCTTTGCATGCCGCCGTTATTCAGGAGTCGTTTCCGGTACTGGCACTGCTGGAACAGGCGCGGCAGCAGAGCGAAACAGCGGCCATTCGCAGAAATATGCCCGAGGCCTTTCCGTTTCAGCGATTGGGGAGTTGCGAACTGCTGTGTGAACTGGGACGCGGTGGTATGGGCGTTGTTTTTCAGGCGCGGGACACCACGTCTCAGCACATTGTCGCGGTGAAGGTTCTGCCTTGGCGGGTTTCCATGGTGCCCGAATGGCAGAAACGATTTGAAGAAGAAGCACGAACAACCGCCCGGTTACGCCATCGGAATATTGTTCCGGTTTACCGATTCGGCCAGGAGCACGGTTACTGCTACTACGTGATGCAGTTTGTCAACGGCATCGGACTGGACGTCATCATCCGTCGACTGCGCGAAGTGGACGGAGTGATGTATCAGGATGAAATTGAAAGTGCTGAATCAACGAAGCCGGCAGGATTTGTGTCCAGTATGGCCATGTCAGCCATTCGCACTGCGGATGATGTGCGAAAAGCCTCCGGCACGCGACGAAAGAAGCTGACAAGAAGCTCGTGGAGCAGTTTTACTCAGATTGCCATTCAGGCAACTCAGGCACTCCGCTGTGCTCATGGCGACGGAGTTCTGCACAATGATATCAAGCCAGCCAACCTGCTGCTGGACGGTGATGGTCGTGTGTGGATCACCGACTTCGGACTGTCGGAAACCATTGGTACGGCGTCCGCTGAGTCATCGATGAAGGTCATGGGAACTCTGCGATACATGGCTCCGGAACGTCTTTCCGGGACTCACGATGCTCGCAGTGATGTCTATTCGCTGGGGATGACGCTCTTTGAACTGCTGACGCGGACTCCTGCCTATGAGGCAAAAAATGAAGAGGACATGTTGTCGCAGATTGCTGAACACAATCCGCCGCATCCGCGGCAACTGGATTCGACGATTCCCAAAGGCCTGGATACGATCGTCCAAAACGCGATCGCTCGAAATCCTTCTGAGCGATACGAATCTGCGGCAGCGATGCTGGTCGACCTGTTGAAGTTCAGCCGAGATCAGAAAGTCGTCCTGCTGCGTCCCTCCCGACTGACAGAGTTCATCCGTACGATCGGCGGCAGCAAATGCGGTGAAGCCTCAACGTCATCGGAGTAGGTGTCCCGTCACTCGCGTCGGTCCGCTCAGTCGTCCAGGCCCCATTTTCCGTCCCACCGAACAAATCCTTCAATGGCCTCGTACTCAGCAAGACCCAGTGCATCATAATCGCCAGCGGTATTGGCGTTGCGCGCTTCCGCACGCTGCCAGAACTCGCGCATGTCCGGTCCGGGAAACAGTGCTCGGTCCTTTTGTGATTCGTGTTTGAAAATGGCCTGACGTTTTCGCTCCACTTCCACGGGACTTAACGGTACCGCCATTTCGATCTGATAGATGGGCCATTCCTGCCATGCGCCTCGGTACATCCAGACCTCGGATTCTTTGAACCAGTCGTCGTCGCGACACAGATCACAGGCCCGGATGATGGCTTTCAGACACGTGCGATGAGTGCCATGGGGGTCAGACAGGTCTCCGGCGGCGTAAATCTGATGCGGTTTAATTTTTCGCAGATAGTCGACAATAATCTGAATGTCATCGTCGCCCAGAGGCTCCTTTTTCACTCGGCCCGTTTCGTAAAACGGCATATCCAGAAACTGCAGTCTTGCATTTGGCACACCGCAGCATCGCGCCCCCGCACGTGCCTCACCACGACGAATGATGGTTTTGATCTTCTGAACTTCATCGCTGTCGACCTGTCCTGGCTGCTTGTTCTGCAGGAACTCCTCCATGTGAGATTCCAGCGACTTCACTTCCTTCACGCCAATATTGAAGGCTGTGCAGAATTCTGCAGCGAATTCCCCAAAGCGAATCGCGTCTTCATCAAAGACCGCGATGTTGCCTGACGTCTGGTAGGCGATGTGGACTTCATGTCCCTGATCGGCCAGGCGGATGAGCGTACCGCCCATAGAGATGACGTCATCGTCGGGGTGAGGGGAAAAACAGATCACGCGTTTCGGAAAAATATGGTCATATTCTCCGGGACGATCGCCCGGCAGTTTTGCACTGTCCGGTTTGCCACCGGGCCAGCCGATCAATGTTCCCTGCAGATGTCGGAAGACTTCCAGGTTGATTTCGTATGCGGTGCCGTATCGCGCCAACAGTTCCTGCAGACCTTCTTCGTTGTAGTCAGAATCGGTGAGTTTAAGAATCGCCTTCCCCATTTTTTGCGCCAGCCAGATGACGGCACGGCGAATGATTTCGGGATTCCATTCGACAGATTCAACAAGCCACGGAAATCGCGTCCGCGTCAGCGCGCTGCCAGCTGCCTGGTCCAGCAGCATTTCGACGTTGCGATGCTGCTGCAGGTACGTCGCAGGCACGGCGGGAGACGGTTCACCTTCAACCGTTCTGGCGACGATGGGCGCTTTATTTTCGCCAAACGCAAGGATGAAGATCTTCCACGCATTAAGAATGCTGCCTACGCCCATCGTGATCGCGCGACGCGGAACGTTCTCGGCACCAAAAAAATCACTGGCAGCATCGGTGCGGGTGACCGTATCCAGAGTGATCAGGCGTGTGCGTGTGGTCTCGTCTGAGCCTGGTTCATTGAAACCGATGTGTCCGGTGCGTCCGACGCCCAGCAGCTGAATGTCGATTCCGCCCGCTTCTGTGATCTGTTCCTCGTACCGGCGACAGTAGGTGGCAACCTCCTCCGGCGGCACGGTGCCGTCGGGAATGTGCACATTATCTGATGGAATGTCGATATGATCGAACAGGTGTTCGCGCATAAACCGAACGTAACTCTGCAGCTCGTTGGGCTGCATCGGGTAATACTCGTCAAGGTTGAAGGTAATGACGTTCTGAAACGAAAGGCCCTCTTCTTTGTGCATCCTCACAAGTTCGGCATAAATCCCAACGGGCGTCGAACCCGTCGCAAGGCCCAGGAGACAATTCTTCTGTTTCGCAGCGCGATTGCGAATCAGTTCGGCGATTTGAGTGGCGACATGGCGGGCAGCCACCGAAGCATTGGCGAATACTTCGCAGTTCAGGCGTTCCAGTCTGCTTAAGTCTTGAATGGTATTCATGGAGATTATGTTTGTACGGCAGAAATTGACGACTTCAGTTTCTCAGTGAGGCGCGCACTTCGGAACATTTGCACGCCGTGGAGTTGACGGACGAATCCGCGAGACCCCGTTGAGGCAAATTGCTGAGACTAACACCTCAGCAGCTGATTTTGGCTGGAAGGAAGTTTAACGTGTTCTGCCGTCGTTTCGAACGAAGGCCATGTTATTACTGTCCGGGAACGTCCAGTTCGTCCACCAGCCGCCGCTGACTGACGCGGGACTGCTGTTTTCCTGTCCATGAGGAAACTTCACACGTTGTTGCAAGGCCGATTCCGGCTGTGTAAAAATGAGTTTGGCAAGCGAAATAACGCCTGCCCACATGCTATCGCTACAGGTGCAATTCAGGCCAGAGGCTACAATATGACCGATGTCGCCGTTCAGAATCTGAAGAATTCGCTGCGAAAACAGGCACATGCCAGCCGCAACGACCAGGAAGATAAAGACGACCTGAGCCGTCGTATCGTTGGTGCGTTTCTGGCGCTGCCGGAATACGCGACAGCGTCGACGGTGATGTTCTATGTCGACGTCCGCAGCGAAGTGCGAACTCGGTTCGATCTGCCGGCCGCCCTTGAGTCTCAAAAGAACGTCGTTGTTCCGTGGTGCAACGAGGATGGCGAATTGGAGTTGTTCCGGCTCAGCACTATGGAGGAGCTGGAAATCGGTATGTACCGCATTCTGGAACCTCGCCAGGAATTACGGTCATTGCCCGAAAAACAGGTGAACGTCGAGGAGCTGGACCTGATTATGGTACCTGGCGTCGGCTTCGATGCTCGCGGTGCCAGAATGGGGCATGGAAAAGGTTATTACGACAAACTGCTGGAACACGCGCGACCTGATACACCATTGATCGCTCTGGCGTTTGAATGTCAGATGTTTGAAGAGATCCCTGTGGCGTCTCATGATGTGTTCATGGACAAAGTCGTCACCGAGAATCACGTTTACCTCGGACAAGGACGTGGGGATGGCAGGCAGAAATAGTCTTTGCCTCTGCTTCGATTCGTGACGGTAACGACCTAGAGCAATTTACTTATTGTCGTGAACGATACTGGCTCGTGGGAGTAACGAAACTGTTACTGAAAATCGTTCTTCGCGGCCACAAGTCAGCGTGAAACGCTGTAAGGAGGCCGCGAACTGTCGCATCCTTGGTCGCTGTACGTCTGATCTGCACATTGGAAGTCTTATGACCGTGGAAGTTGAGGACACTTACGCCGAAGCATTTCGAAGCCTGTGGGTTGAGTTTCTGATCACTGCCCGAGATCGAAAATGGCTGGACCACGCTGTTAATGCCGCGACCGGGTTTGCTTCGTCTTCCATCATGTGTGATTGCGAGGCCGGGGTTGACCGTTACGTGGGTCCTGGCGGCGACGAGAGTTTTCAGACTCCGGACGGCCGACCGGGCGCGATCTGTCAGCTGCATGTTCCGCGTTTCTGGAAACACAGAGTCCCGGCGCTGGAAAAGGCTCTGCTCGGGCGAGTCAGTCAAAGCGTGCTGCCGTGTCCTACGGCGCGATGCTTCTCCGTTCAGGCGGAGTTGAGTGAGACTCAGGCTTATTATCGCCTGGGTCGCAAGGTTGCCTATTTTGGCGATCGATTCGAGAAGCTGGAGGAACGGTACGGGCGAAAAATGTGGGTGATTCCGACAATGGCGGGAGAGTTCTGCATTGATCGTCGGTTTCCTTACCACGACGGAGTCATGGGCGGAAACCTCTGGTTTATGGCCTCGAATGAGGACGCCGCGCTATTAGCCGCCGAACGAGCTGTCGTTGCGTGCCAGGAATCTCCTGGCGTCATCACTCCCTTTCCTGGTGGTGTGGCGTCCAGCGGATCAAAGGCCGGAAGTCGCTATGGTTTTCTGTTTGCCAGCACCAATGATCGATTCTGCCCCACACTCAAGGGCGATGCACAGGTCGCTTCGGAATTACCTGATGGTGTGACGTGTGCTATGGAGATCATTATCAACGGCCGAGATCTGCCGGCGGTTTCCATAGCCACGCAGGCTGCGATTGCCGCAGCAAGTGATGTGGCGGGACTGATAAAGATTACCGCCGGCAACTATGGTGGACGTCTGGGAAAGAGCTGGGTGTGGCTGCATCCCGAGCGACACGCTGAACGAGTCGGCGCGTAGATAGGTGCGTGTTGGCAGGAGGCGTGTTGGCAGGAGGCGTGTTGCCTCATCCACAGAGCAGGTTCGTAACCCGAAACGCTTCGGTGAAACGCCCTGTTATAGGTTCATCAATCGTGGGTGTTCAGAAAAGAAGTTGCCCAGCTGACGGGATTCTACAGGCGTTAACAGTCCAGCGGCGTTGTTGAGGATGTGAGGCGATACGGTCCACTGGCCCAGCAGATCAAGAAAATCGTCCGCAAGAGTGCGCTTGTTCTTGACGTCATCACTCACGTCACTCAGGCTCATTTCTTCCTGCAGGTGAGATGCGTTGCCGGGAAACGGCCACGTGATCTGAATCGTTCGCAATGTGGCGGCCAGCCATGTGAGGTCTATGATTTCAACGACTCTTGGCCCGTTTGCAGCTCGCTTCACGAGTCGACGATCATTAGCTTTCCCCAGACGTGCCAGCTCGCCGACCGCGTAATAGCACACGCACTGTTCGAGAACCGTCAGATCCTCATGTCCGGTCTTTATTCGCTGCCATGTTTTGAACAGGACGTCCAGCTGAACCTGAGACGCACAACCTGCGGCGATCGAAACCTGGGCAAGGAAGCCAGACGAGCTTCCGGGGATCCGGTCTGACTTAAATTCATCCAGCAATTCCTGATACGTCGTCAGGAAGGCTGCGCGAAACGAAACGTAGAGCAGTCCGCTGGATGTATAGGACGCAGGGGAGGGTGAGGTCATCGGAAATAGGTTTGGGAGTTGCGGCGGATTCTCAGCCGAACGGCAATGTTCTGGGGCACACTAACAAATCCGTTCACTTCTGCTGGTCATTTGTATCCGGAACCCGAGTCTGCACCAGTACGCACACTTGTAAACCCCCCATACGAATGTGGCGATTTGGCAACACGCCGTTAATTCGAGAGCAACTGTGCCAGATTGGCCAACGCTTCTTCAGGGATCGTGTGCGGACCGTTAAAGGGAATGAAGCTGACGTCAAACCCGTTGCCGTGCAGCAGCTCCCGCAGCGATTCAGCGGGAGGAAACGGCAGCACTGGATCCTGCCTCCCGTGTGACTGGAGGACTGGGCATCCCGGGTGTTCGGCGGCAAACTGCTGCCATTCAGCCGAACACAGGACTGTTCCTGAAAACAGCGCCAGCGCTGTCGGAACGACTCCCCGTCGCAAAACGACGTCTGTACTCAGCATTGCTCCCTGCGAAAATCCACCCAATACGGTTGCTGCGTCATCCAGACCGTACTGCGTCTGCATCTCACGCAAAGCGTTCACCAGCTGTTCCGACGCTGGAAGCATTCCGTCCGGAAGCAGCCTGGTCAGTTCGTCGTAGTCTCCTGTCTGATTGATTTCTGCCAGCTTCGCCATGTTGATCGGCCACCATGCTCGCCCCCCAGGCATTCCCATAGGGGCAAGGTCGACGGGGGCTGCGGGGAAAACGAAACGACAAGTGTCCGCCACAAGGTCACTGGATTGAATCAGGTATCCCGCCAGCCCAACCAGGTCATCGCCCGGAGCGCCGAATCCGTGGGACAGTACGACAAGTTTCGTGGGATTTGTACCAGGCTTCAAGCCGTCCACAATCTGACATCGGAGTCCCGAGAATACTTCCACAGCAGAATTCAGCATTAATGTATCGTTTCTATTCACTCTTGCGCTTTTCAGCGCGGGCAATCCAGGTTTCAGGGTCTTCTTCAAAGGCAGCTTTGCATCCGCTGCAGCACACCCAGTACGTTTTTCCCTTCCACGACACGGCGGTTGTACCGAGTCCCTGGGAGATAATGCATTCTTTTTCACCGTAACTGCTGTCGCTCAGCGCGAAGGACGTGCCTTCTCGCTGGGTCGAGACGGTATCAAAACGTCGGAAGGCAGCAGTGCCGCGGCGTTTGGCAACCTCCAGAAGATAACGGTTGTTTTCCTGCTGAGTGAACGAGATCTGCCAGCGGTCACCGCCGACTGTTTGTGCAGACTGGTCTGTCTGTGTGAGTTCCAGTCGAAAGACTCGATGCAATTTGTCGTCCGGGCCAATGATTTCGTGGACGGGGTCTGTGTAGTCTCCCCTGAACGTTCGATCCATTCCCTCCCGATCTGTCGCGGTCAATTCAAAAACGGCGTCCGTCGGATTCCATGTGAGGCTGGCCTTTTTCAAATACGGACTTTTGTCGGAGGCTGACGCCAGAGCCGGCTGGTCAGACTGGCTGCGCAAATCCCAGATCCATTCGTGGCTGTCGACCGCCTTGAAGCCTTCGTATTCACGTCGAGTTGTGCCGCGCCAGTTACCCAGCATCACCTGCAACGGCTTAAGCCTGGACATGATGGCGTTGATTTTCTGTTCGGCGTTAAGCTGACCCACAGAAGTTTCGGATTGCGATTTAACGGACCCACTGCTGCTCGACGTTGCCGAGGACAGCGGCTTGAATTCCATTGGTCCGTCGTCGGCTTTCGTTTCGGTCGGGGTCGCAGGTGACGTGGCGACAGACTCCGGTGCGTCCGCTGACGGCGTCTCTGTTGCTGGTCTCTCGGACACCGCGGGGCTTTCGGCCGACTGTCCACCACAACCTACCAAAGACAGCACCAGCGCGAGACACAAGCAGAATGTGTATTTCATGATGGACTCATTTCGACAGCAGAAAAAATCAACAGACAACCGCCGCGGTCAGCGTTGATAGATGGGCAAATAGCCCTTATTTAGTTGCAGGATAATGCAGTTGACGGCTGTCGCGTAAACCGGACCGATCTGCCGGTCCGACCACCCGCCACCGCTGGTGACTTCTTTAAGCAGCTTTTCTTCGATCTCTCGGCGGTATTCGTGCCAGCGGTCACCGCCCTGTCGGTACACCACCTGAGCATAATAGAAATGCATGTAATGCCAGTGGCCGGAACTGGACTTCAACGGCCGACCTGGCCAGATTCGCTGGTCACAGAAGGTTCGCATGTTTTTCGTGAGTTCTGTGTCGTACTCTCCGGCGTTGAACAGTGCCGCCAAAGCAGCGGCTGTGATGGGAGGCCGTTCACCGCCTCCGCGAATGCTGTACTGGACGCCTCCCTTACTGGTCGTGCAGTCGGCGATATATTGTTTTGCCAGATCGATGATTTCTTTCGAAACCGGAATTCCCGCATTTCGGCAGGCTCGGAGTCCCTGCACCTGAGTGATACACGTGGATCCTTCATCAAAATCATTACCTTCTTTAGCTGATACATAGCCCCAGCCTCCGCGTGACGTCTGTGCGTCTGCACAGAACTGCACGGCTTTGGTGAGTACCTCGCGGATTTCCTCGCGGCGGCGGATGTCCTCCTCCTCGCCATAGACCTGGCTCAGAAAAACCATCGAAAAGCCGTGTCCATAAGTGTAGTGGAAGTCTTCACGATAGCCGATCAGTCCATTGGGGCGACTTACCGCCAGAAGATAGTCAACAGCCTTGCCGATTCGGGACGAATAGCGTCCAGTCGTTGCAGTTGACCCTTCTGCCAGCATCGCCGTGCCCACCAGTGCCGTCATTGCGACCCGGTACTGGCCGCCTTCGGCTTCCCAGT
>JAQWLN010000136.1 GCA_029247265.1 Fuerstiella sp. | reverse complement strand
CGGGCCAAAGGAATCGCCGAGAACCAAGGTGGCCGAAAGCCGAAGTATGCCAAGGATTTTCGCGAGATGCTCGAAGACAAGGCGGTCGACGCGGTCGTCATCGCCACGCCGCCACACTGGCACACGCTGGCGACGATTTGGTGCTGCCAGGCGGGCAAAGACGTCTACTGCGAAAAACCACAAAGCCACAACTGTTGGGAGGGACGGCAGGGAGTCAAGGCGGCGCGGAAGCACAATCGCGTCGTTCAGATCGGGTTACAGAATCGCTCAGCTCCGTACCTCCACGCCGCCAGGAAGTACATTACCGACGGCAGGCTCGGCAACATCGATCTCGTACGCGTCTTCAACCAGAAGGGCGAGGCCAACTTCCCGATGGCAGAGGACAGTGACCCTCCCGCCGGTTTCGACTGGGACATGTTCAACGGGCCCGCCCTCGAGCACGCCTACAACGAAACACTGCGCAGCAAGTGGCGTTACCTGTGGCGTTACGGCGGCGGCGACATGCACTATGACGGCATCCATCAGGTCGACATCGCGCGGTGGCTGGCGGGGGTGGACTATCCGAAATCCGTCTTTTCGCATGGTGCCCGTTACAATCGCGATGGAGCGGCGGAAACTCCCGACACGCAATTGTCCGTGCTCGAATTCGACGACCTGATGATGACGTTTGAACTGACGCTTAACACGCCGTACATGCTCAAGGCCGATCACGGAATTCGCGACGGTGACATGTATCCGCACTGGCCGCAAAACGCGGAACGCGTGGAACTCTACGGCAGCGAAGGGATGATGGTTGTGGGGCGTATGGGGTCTGGTTGGCAGGTATATGTGCGACCGAAAAGCCGCAAGCCGGTTGTCCGCGACGAAATGTATGGCCGATTTCCCGACGCACCGCATCAGCAGAACTTCGTCGATTGCGTCCGCACTCGCCAGGCGCCCAACGCCGACATCGAAAAAGGCCATCTCAGCACGCTGCTCGTGCATTACGCCACCATCAGCTACCGCCTCGGCGGCGAGAAGCTCACGATCAATCCGGCGACCGAGGGTATCGTCGGCAACGAACGAGCACACGCGTTGCTCACGCGGACATATCGCTCGCCTTGGGTCGTGGAGAATATCGTGTGAGGTCTCATGTGGAACACCCGCCCTGCCTGACCCCGTCAGCCGACGATTTTGCGACAATTCAGTACTCAGCCACAACTCAGGAACTTCCATTATGTCACTCAGCAACCGTCGTGATTTCCTTCTGCAATCCGCAGCAATTGGAGCTGGCTTCAGCCTGTCCTGTGTTCAGGAAAGCCGTGCGTTTTCGCCCAACGAGAAGATCAGCGTCGCCTGCATTGGTGTTCGCGGACGTGGCAATTCGGTAATGCGGAGCTTTGCCGCGGAGGCCGATTGCGAGATCACGCACGTCTGTGACGTTCGAAAGTCCGTGCGTGAACAACGCGGTGCGGAGATGAAAGAACGGTCCGGACGAATGCCGAATCTCGTCAACGACTACCGTGACCTGTTGCACGACGATTCGATCGACGCATTCATGGTCGCGACGCCGGATCACTGGCACGCGATGCTGACGATCGATGGCTGCCTGGCAGGCAAAGACGTCTACGTTGAAAAGCCTGCCAGTCACAACATTCTGGAAGGCAAAACAGCGGTTGCAGCAGCGCGTAAGAATAATCGAATGGTGCAGATGGGCACACAGATCCGCAGCGCCGGGTTTCTGAAGGAAGCCATTGAATACGCACGCAGCGGTGCGCTGGGCAAAATTATCTACGGTCGGGCGTGGGAGACGAGCCGCAACGGAGCCGTCCACCTCCCGAAAGACAGCAATCCGCCGGCCGACATCGACTATCACATATGGCAGGGACCTGCGCCCGAACGAGCACACAACGCGGGCGTCGTTGACAGTGCGTGGCGGTGGCTGTTCGACTACGGCACGGGCGACCTAGGGAACGACGGTGTGCACCGCATCGACTACTGCCGGGCCGTCATGGGCCTGGATGCTATGCCCGATACGATCTCAACCGCCGGTGGCATGCATTTCTTCAGGGACGATCAGCAGTTTCCGGACACGATGATTGTCAACTACGAATACCCCGAAGCTGTGCTGCAATACGAAATGCGATTGTGGTCGCGTCCAAAACTGGATGGGCACGGCGAAGGGGCCAACATCTACGGCGAGAACGGCTGGATGCAGGTGACCAACACATCGTGGAAGGCCTTCGACGCGACCGGGAAACTGGTCAAACAGGGCAACAGCGACCTCGGTCAGCAGGCACACATCCGCAATTTCCTCGACGCCATCCGCAGCCGCAACCGCGAATCGCTGAACCAGGAGATTTACTCCGGGCACGTCAGCACGACCATGTGCCACGCCGGCAACATCTCGTGGCGCACCGGAAAGAAACTCCGTTTCGATGCGCTGAAAGAAACATTTGACGACTCAGATGCCAATATGCTTATCGGCCGTGAACACCGCAGGGGATTTGAGCTGCCCGCGATGGCATAGGTCTTCAGGCATGGACTCCTGAGATCCAATTGCCACTGCAGATTTCAGGAAACTATTTGCTGCCCGAAGGTAGTTGTTGTCGTGAAGGCGAGTGTTGCGTCCGGACCGCCAATGATTGTCGGCCGGCTGTAGCTTTGCTCGATTTGCCGCCTCAGTGGCTTGCCGACGGAAGAACACCGCCAATAGGCCGAGCCCGGCTGCGAGGTTGGTCCATAGCAATAATGCCATCGCCCTTGTTCGCGCCGCAGATGGAGTGCGTCATCATTTCGACCGCGCGTGATCACCTTATGCCGCTGTGCGCCGTGGCGCCCAGCGGGAAAGTTTAATGATGTGATAGCTGAGCAGGGTGCAGTGTTGCTGTTTCTATTGCCCGAAATCAGCGCCGGCGAAACGGAAGCTGTAAACGTCCGCGTCTTTGAGTTCAAACAACAATCGGACGGGTTGACCAGCGAGCGAGGATAGACCAGTTCCGTCTTTCCATGCGACTGTTCTGGCGATCGTGTCGCCGAAGATTTCCGAACAGTCTGCCAGAGCGTAGCCATCCAGTGGTTTGCCGTCCACATCCTGAATCTCGATTCGAACTGACCCGGCAGCCGATGTCGCGAAGTTGAGTTCCAGCCGACTTCCGTAAAAGGTCAGAGGTTTGGTCAACACTGATCCGCCTTTCCAACCAGCCGACGCAGACACGAATCCGTCCTGCCGCAATGTGTAGCGGCGTACACTCGTGGAGTTGCCCTCCCAGTATCCTTCGGTCGCGTACAGCGAGATGTCATCGGCCGCACCTTCCAGGTTTGATTTCGTTTGCAGCATGCCCCAGAAGATGAAGTTGTCGCCGTAAACCCACGTGTCTTTCGTCGCGGGTCCTGGCCGAATAAAGGCTTCGCCCCAGCGGGAAAAGGTCTGGCCGTCACGGCTGGTCATGAACGACGCGTCGGTCACCGTAGTGGCATATCGAGGATGCTGTTTGGCACGGTACTGACGTTCTTCGAGTCCAGGCAGTTCCTTCATCGACTGCGACCAGCCTCGATCGTTGTAGCGCATGGGAAATCCCATGAAGATGTGCGGTGCTCGGTAGTAGGGCTGGACCTGATTGGTGTACAGAGCCTGTTCGGCCGCATCCGGATACTCAAGCCAGCGCGGCTCCGGGAAACTGCTCGGATCCTGTGACTCTGCCGTCATGATGCCGCGGACGCCCTGGTCGAACTGGCGATGATACTCGCGATAGACCTTTCGCACCGAATCCCAGAACATGAGATTCTGTGAATCGAAGGCTCCTGTTGTCGTGAAGGGTTGCCTGCTCTTCAACTGGAAATGGACGCCGTCCGCCGAGACCAGCAAATAAAGACCTCGCGGCTTGCTGCCAACGATCACGATCTTGTAGCGTTCTTCGTCCGGGCAATCAGGGTTCGTGTCTTTGAACACGGCCGTGTGGGCGGGACTGCCGCCGATCTCACTGACCATGGCGGCGTCGAGGATCAGGTTGTTCTTTGTCGATCCCTGGAACTCAACGATATCCAGTTCGGGACGCGTCCAGTGAATGCCGTCGCGACTCTCGGCAAGACACAGCGTCTCCCACGAGTTCTTATTCTTTTCGTAGGCCTTCGAGGCAACGTGATGACCGCCGCGATAGTACATGCGGAAGAGGTCGCCGTCGCGAAAGACGCTTTGATAAGCACTGCCGTTTCCCTCCCACGCAGCATCGGTGCGAAATATGACTTCACGCCGAATGGGGCGATGCAGCTCAAGCCTTGCGCCATCGATCCGATCGATGAGATGTTGATCGACGAACAGTTCTCGTCGCGAACCGATCTGGATCGCCTCAGTGCTGCGTCGTTCCGGTTCGTTGCCTTGAGTCATCGGCAGACCGATCGCGAGGCCAACCGCTGCCAGACCTGACAGTGCCGTTGACTTGATCCAGTCGCGTCGCGTTTGCATGATTTTGTCTTTCAAATCAAACGTAGCCAGCGCCGCAAGCGGCTGCGGCCAGTCTGAGTCCACGATCTCAGATCCATGCCGGTTCCCAACCCTTTCGATAGGGCTTGGTGACCCATTCCTGAGCCTTCGCATGGTTGGTAATCTTGAGAGTCTTTGCGTCCCAGACAAGCTCTTGCTCAGGAAAGCGAATACCGATCGTCCCCAGCAACACGGTCTCAGTCAGCGGTCCGGCGTAATCGAAGTGCGACGTGGTTCTACCATTGCCCGTGCACGCGTCAGCCCATTGCGTGTAGTGGTCGACACCTTCGATCACTGGCAATTCTTTGGCGGGGAATTTCTCCTCCGGAAAAAGTCTGGGCATCGACACGTGTGGAATGACCAGGGATCCCTTCTCTCCGACCAGAACCGAGCCGGCACCAGGCAGGGCATAATCCGCGGGCAGGTCGCCCAGCTTTTCTCGTGGCGGCAACGCACCAGCGGCGTCGTACCAGGTGACACGCAGGGTTGGACCGTTCGTATACTCGGTCCCCGGGAATTCGTAATGCACGGTGGCACGATCAGTCCATGACTCCGGCAGCAGCGTTGGTGCTTCCACCGTCAGTTTGATGGGCGAAGTGAGTTTGAGCGATTTGAAAACAGGGTCCAGAATGTGACAGCCGAAATCGCCGAGCTGCCCGGTGCCGTAGGCCTGCCAGCCTCGCCAATTGAATGGATGGTACATCTCTGCCTTGTATGGCCGCTCCGGCGCAACGCCCTGCCACAGGTCCCAGCGCGCGTGGGCAGGCACGGGATCACTTCCTTGAGGACGTGGTATGTGTCTTGGCCAACGTGGTGATCCTCCCTGCCACGAATGGACTTCTTTGACTTTTCCGATCACGCCGGCATGAACCATATGTACCGCGGTCCGATAGGCCGAATGAGACTGAATCTGATTGCACATCTGAGTCACCGTGTTGAACCTGGCGGCAGCCATCTGCATTTGCCGTGCTTCATAAACGGTATGCGTCAGTGGTTTTTGGCAAAACACATGTTTCCCCAGGTGCATCGCGGCCAATGAAATCGGCGCATGCATGAAGTCCGGAGTCGACACCAGCACGCCCTGGACGTCCTTTGACTCATCAAGCAGATTTCGCCAGTCGACATACTGCCTGGCTGCTGGGTACTTCTCCACCGCCTGACCAAGATGCTTCGCCGAGCTGTCGATATTGCACAACGCGACGACTTCAGTATTGGGACTGGCCGCCACACCGTTCAAGTCGCTCCAGCCTTTGCCACCCGTGCCGATACTGGCGATCCCCAAACGGCTGTTGGCCCCAGAGACTCGCGAGTATTGAAGGGCGCTGAGACCAATTGCCGCACCCGCGATTGTGGTCGACTTAAGAAACGAGCGGCGGTTTTGAGATGTGCCCATAGTGGATTTCCATTCGGGTTGTTCGTATTGCCGAAAAACAACAACTGATTCAAATCTGTGCTTTGGCGAGCTACCTCATCCAATATAGTCAGCCACGCTATCCGATGGTCAACAAATTCGCAACGCAGCGAGTGCAGTTTGAAGGCGCTGGCTTCCCAAAACAGTTTGCTGCCGGTTCTTTGGTCTGGGGTACGCTTTGAATTCAGCGTGGCGATCTATCCGACTCCACAACCTCGCGCGGTAACAACAGCGTCTCGATGCTTGTCGCCAGGTACGGCGGAACGGTCATCAACATACGGCTGCCTCGGGAATTCGAAAACTTCCAAAGCTTGCCGTCCTGGCCTACAGGCACCGCGACGCTAAAGTACCCAGCCGCTCCCAGCGTACTAAAATCGAACACAGCCTTGTTGTCACTGTCCAGCATCGTCCCTCGCGTTGAATCGGTGTAGCCGCCGACGATTGCCGTGCCGTGCGGGACGTAGAAATAGAGATCCCAGCGCCCGCCCAGCCGCATCGGTTCTTCCAACATCGAGCGAAACGTCAGTGGCAGGCCTGCGGGTAAAATGACCTTCGTCATGTCACTGCCATCGTTCCACTGTAAGCGATGAAGTCCACGGTGCGGGCTCTTTAAGACAATGCGGCGCTGCTTGCCATCCGGCGGCACGCTGTCATCGTGATCGACGGCATCGAGCGTCACTTCCTTCGGCGAAAAAAGCGAGAACTTCACGTTACCGCGATCACGGTAATGCGTGATGAGTCCGCCGGTCACGTCGAGTTCGATTTGCCGACTGTTTTCAGGTAACCAGAGGTAGACCTGCTGCCGACCGCGACCACGATTGTCGTAGCGACCGGGAGCGACGTGTGATAGCTTCAGTTGCGTGGCGGGCACGAGATCGTCGCTGTACTTTGTCGGTTTAAAGTCGAGCACTGTCGGTTCATTCGCGGAGATTCCAGCATTCAGAATGTCGGCGATCTCCACTTCGCCAAACGGTTTGCTGCTTTTCCATGATGTTGCGTCGTCCGGCTTTTGGACGGTGCGGTCACGGAATCCACCTCGATCACACAGCGCCACCGTCGACAGCATCATTCGATCACGCATCCGATACGTATGTCGCCACACCTGCTCGAACCCGTGTTGCCTCGCCTTCCCATCGGCCTTTCGGTATTCGCCGTACAGTTCGAGGTAGCGTGTGTACAGAACCAGATCGTCGCATCGAGCCCGCACGCGCGGATCACTGGTCAATGTCCGGGCCTGATCCAGGCTGCGGTACATTCGTGCGACCACATCCTGATGCGAACGAACGGATTCGTGGTCACGATTGGCCAATTGGTAGAACGAACGCATCGGCTCTTTCGCTGCCCCAAATGCCTTGTCCAGAAAGTCTTCGATCAATACATCGACGCGTTCAGCGTTTTCCACGTCCCAGAGCAGTTGCGGCGTGATCCAGTACCCCAGACCATTCGCCCCCCAACTGTCCATGTTTTCCGAATTCATGAATCGTGAACCGTGCTCATGAAACCACGGAATCGTGCGCGTGAGATACGCGATGTTGCCGCCGCGTGCTTTCCGGGGAAGATCGTGGCTCCAGGCAAAGACGTCGTGATAGTCACGGATGCCCAGCACGGCATCTGCGGCCTGCCACCCCGAAACTAATTCCTCAATGTTGTAGCCGCCTCGGATAAACGATGTCGCCACGCTGATGACAACCTTGGGGTGCGCCTTGATGTTCGGCGGTGGACTATGGTCGTTGTAGGCGTACATGCCCACGTACTTGTCTCCCAGTCCCAGACCGTTGATTGCAACGGCAACATGATTGGCAAGTGTCAGTGCCCGATCACTGGCAGTCCCCATTTCGCGACACGCTTCGCACTCGCACCAACCGCCACCATCAGACGGATCCACCGAAATACTATCGCGCTCCGGTTGAGCCTTCATTTCCCGGACGGCATCATCGACAACGACCTGTCGCAGCTCCGCGTTGCTGACACAGAACTTGGCATTCGCGCCACCGGGCCGCTGGCCGTTCATCAGGGCAAAGTATTCAGGATGCTCGTCAAATGTTTTCTGGTTTCTGCGAACGACACCACCGTAGGCATGTCCCGTACTCAACGAAAACGAGGAGTTCATTCGATTGCGTGTCTTCCAGCGATTCCATAAGTCTCGATTCGACCACGGGGCGCCGCGCGGGCCCTGCCGAGTAACATAATCAGGCTGCTCGGTCACGTTGACTGCCGCGGTCAGATTCGGTTGATTCGGCACGACTTCCCAGGTGTCGGTCAGAAAGAAGAGCCGATACCCCTGACGATGCAGAAAGTCCCATACGGCACATTGGACGGCCGCCGGTGTCGTGCCGAGTAAGTAAAGTCCGTTGTTCGTCGTTCGCAACAGATACTGATCGCGATTGACGGTGGCCGTTTCAAAATTGACCTCGATGGGTAAATCGGCAAAGTCCGAGACCAATCCAACAACAATGCCCGAAGCGGCGTCTCCGTCTTCGACGCGAAACACAGCTCCGCTGATGCGAGCGAGATAGTCGGCAAGCTCCTTAGCCGTTGCGCGTACGACCGGCGTGGCTTTAGGACTGACAACGACCGGTTGTCGTGCCCGTCCATCGGACGCCAGGCTGACCTCAGATGGCGGCTGCGCCGACAAAGGACTCGGCGTTGCCAGCAGAGAAGCAACAAGTCCAAAGAAAGCCCACGCATGACGAAATTGACGCTTTGAGTTTGACATAACCTGTCACTCACGGTTTTGGTTTGTTTAAAACTGGATTGGAGTCTTTTGGAAAGACCTCCCTCAATTTTGCGCGCATCTTTTTGGAGCGACAACGGAGCGTTTCCGAGCGTCAGCTCGCATTGGCTGCGGCCCTGGCCGCTCACACTCGCAGCAACGACGCGTTGACGTCGTCGACCGTAGCACAACCGGACGCAATCATCGCGTTGGTCAACTCGTCACGAAGGATATCCAGCACTCGTTTAACTCCCGCTTCGCCTTCCGCGGCCAGAGCCCACGCCTGCGGCCGGCCGATCAGAACGGCTTTCGCACCAAACGCCACAGCCTTCATGACATCCCCGCCGCGACGAACGCCGCCGTCCATCAGAATCTCGATTTTCCCGTCGACCGCCTGAGCCACTTCGTGCAGAACATCTATCGATGCCGGCATGCCGTCCAACCGCCGGCCGCCGTGATTGGACACGACAATACCGTTCAGACCCAGATCGACGGCCTGCTGCGCGGCATCCGGTGACAGGACACCCTTCAGCAGAATCGGCAGCTTCGTCTTACCCCGCAGCCACTTAAAGAAATCCACATTCAGCGAAATGTCCCACGCGGCGGCGTTGAACGCATTCAGTTCCTCATGACTGTTT
>JAQWLN010000269.1 GCA_029247265.1 Fuerstiella sp. | reverse complement strand
ATCCGGATGAAACTTCATCGCGAGCTTGCGATACGAACGCTTGATGTCCGCCTGACTCGCGTTGCGCTCGAGGCCGAGGACCTCGTAGTAGTCGCGCTTGTCACTCATGTGGCACCAGGGTGCTTGAGGGCAATAGAAGATGTTGGGGTGTGGGGCGGCCGCCTCTCCCGTACAACGGCGAGAGACGGCCGGCCTGCGTATTATCGCAAGGAGTGCCAGTAGCTGTGCGCTGAGGGCACCCCGTCAGCAATCTGTGAGCAGTCGTCAGGAGACGCTGCCGTCGATCTGCTCTTCCTCGTCCTTGAGCTCGGTCACCATCGTATCGGTGGTCAGCAGGAGTCCCGAGATCGAGGCAGCGTTTTGCAGGGCTGCGCGAACGACCTTGGTGGGGTCGATGATGCCCGACTTGAGCATGTCGACGTACTCTCTTGTGAGAGCATTGAAGCCCTTTGACTTGGGCGACTCGCGAACGATCTCAGCCACGACCGAGCCGTCAAAGCCCGCGTTCTCCGCCAGCTGGCGGAGAGGCGCGGAGAGCACGCGACCGATGATCTCGGCTCCGAAGCGCTCCTCACCCTTGTAACGGATCGCGCTGACGGCCTCTTCGGCACGCAGCAGGGCAACTCCGCCGCCAGGGACGATGCCTTCCTGAATTGCGGCCCGGGTCGCATTGAGCGCGTCCTCGAGCAGGTCCTTCATGGCCTTCATCTCGGCCTCGGTCTTGCCACCGCAGCGGATGACGGCGACTCCACCGGAGAGCTTGGCCAGTCGTTCCTCGAGCTTCTCCCGGTCGTAGTCAGACTTGGTGTTCTCGATCTGAACGGAGATCTGCTTGCAGCGATCCTTGATTGCCTTGCTGGCGCCGGCACCCTGAATGATGGTGGTCGCGTCCTTGCTGATGTGAACCCTCTTGGCACTACCAAAGTGCTCAGGGGTGACGTTCTCCAGGGAGAGACCGAGCTCCTCGCTGATGGCCGTTCCGCCGGTCAGCGCCGCGATGTCACCCAGGTAGGCCTTGCGGCGTTCGCCGAAGCCGGGTGCCTTGACGGCGCAGACGTTCAGGATGCCCTTGAGCTTGTTGATCACGAGAGCTGCGAGGGCTTCGCCGTCGATGTCCTCAGCAATGATCAAGAGGGGGCGACCGGTCTGGGCAGCGCCCTCGAGCACGGGCAGGAACTCGCGAACGTTGCTGATCTTCTTGTTGTAGATGAAGATCAACGGGTCCGTGAGCTCGGCCTCGAGCTTGCCGAGGTCGGTGGCAAAGTAGGGTGACAGGTAGCCCTTGTCGAACTCCATGCCCTCGACAACCTTCAGTTCGGTCTCCGTTCCGGAGGCCTCCTCGATGGTGATGACTCCGTTGTCGCCAACTCGCTCGAAAGCCTCGGCGAGAAGTTCGCCGACCTCCTTGTTGTTATTCGCGGAGATAGCACCAACGCTGGCCTTCTCCGCACGCGTGCGCACCTTTCGGGAGAGGGTGTCGAGGGAGTCGCAGGCAGCGTCAACCGCCTTGTCGATGCCGTTCCGTAGGGCGATGGTGTTCACACCTGTTGTCAGGTACTTGAGGCCTTCACTGAAGATGGCCTCGGCGAGGACGGTGGCAGTGGTGGTGCCATCGCCCGCAATGTCGTTGGTCTTGTTGGCAACCTCATTCACGAGCTTGGCGCCCATGTTCTCGAAGGGGTCGGCGAGGTCGATCTCCTTGGAGACCGAGACGCCGTCCTTGGTTACCGAGGGGCTACCAAAGGACTTCTGGAGGATGACATTTCGGCCTGCGGGGCCGAGGGTGACCTTGACGGTCTTGGCGAGCTTCTCGATGCCCGCACGCATCTTCTGGCGTGCGGTATCGTCGAACATGATTTGCTTGGCCATGGGTCTTCTTTATCTCTTGCTGGTGGTTGTTCTTTGTGTGTGTGTAAGGGAGGGAGTTGGCTAGAAGCCCATGCCGGGCATTCCGCCGCCCATGCCACCCATGCCACCATCATGGTCATGATGGTGGTCATCGCCACCGGCTTCTTCTTCAACTGGCTCTTCGACCACAATGCAGTCAGTCGTCAGCAACAAAGATGCGACGCTGGTCGCATTTTGCAGTGATGTGCGGACGACTTTGGCAGGATCAACAACGCCAAAGCTAAGCATGTCGCCATACTTGTCGTTCAAAGCGTCGTAGCCGTATGTGACTTTCTTTTCCTTCTTCACACGATTCGCCACAACAGCGCCGTCAAGTCCGGCATTGGAAGCGATCTTACGAAGTGGCATCTCAAGCACATTGCTGATGAGCTCTGCACCCAGCGCTTCATCGCCCTTGAGCTTCAGGCCGTCCAGTGAAGCTGCACATCTCAGCAGGGCGACACCGCCGCCAGGAACGATTCCTTCTTCGATAGCCGCTCGGGTCGCTGCCAGAGCATCATCGACAAGGTCCTTACGTTCCTTCATTTCGGTTTCGGTAGCAGCACCAACTTTGATCTGAGCAACGCCGCCGGCCAGTTTGGCCAGTCGTTCCTGGAGTTTTTCACGATCGTATTCGCTGTCGGTGTTTTCGATTTCTCGCCGGATCTGTTCAGCACGTCCGCTGATGTCACCTTTTTTCCCGCCACCTTCGACGATGACAGTCTTGTCGGCATCGATACGGATTGTTTTGGCTTTGCCAAGATCCGACAACTGGACGTTTTCAAGTTTGATGCCAAGGTCTTTGAAGAACGCCTTGCCGCTGGTCAGCACAGCAATATCTTCCAGCATCGCCTTGCGTCGATCGCCATAGCCTGGAGCCTTTACTGCGGCCACATTGACGATGCCGCGCATCTTATTGACAACCAGAGTCGCCAATGCTTCGCCTTCAATATCTTCTGCAATGATCAGCAACGGAGAGCCATCTTTGGAGATCGCTTCCAGAACTGGCACCAGCTCCTTGGCACTGGAGATCTTTTCTTCGTGAATCAGAATGCGACAGTTTTCCAGCACACATTCCTGATCATCTTCGTTGGTGATGAAGTGAGGTGACAGGTAGCCACGGTCAAACTGCATCCCTTCGACCAGATTGACTTCCGTTGTGACCTGACGACCTTCCTCAACAGTGATAACACCGTCCTTGCCGACTTTCAGCAAAGCGTCGGCGAGGATTTCCCCGATCGCCGAATCGTTATTTCCGGCAATGCTGGCAACTCGAGCGATTTGGTCCTTGTCGTTGGCCTTCACGGGCTTCGACATTTTTGCAAGCTGTTCAATAACAGCATCAACGGCCTTCTGAGCGCCTCGAGTAAGAGACATGGCGCCACTTCCAGCGGCGATGTACTTCAAGCCATGCTTGTAGATCGCTTCGGCCAGAATGGTTGCGGTGGTTGTTCCATCCCCTGCAACGTCGTTGGTCTTGGAAGCTGCCTCTTTTACCAGCTGGACTGCCGCGTTTTCATAGGGGTCTTCCAATTCGATGTCCTCAGCAACGGTAACACCGTCCTTCGTCACCTTGGGAGCTCCCCAGCCCTTGTCCAGAACTGCATTTCGTCCTCGAGGTCCCAGCGTACTGGCGACGGCTCGTGAGAGTTTGGAAACGCCGGAAAGCAGGCCTTTGCGAGCCTCTTCATCGAACGTCAGTAACTTTGCCACGGTTTCTCCTCAGTTTATCTACTTACCACTGATGCGGATGAGCGCATGTTGAGTGTCTGTTTTGGCAGCAACGTGCCGGTGGTCGCCTTATAGCTAACAGCATGCCGAAATGGTCTGGGGCGACACAAGTCGTTTTAATGGAACATGTTATGGTTTTTTTTGTTTACTGCCGTGGAGCTGCGCATGGCACTCAACCGTCTTTTTGGCAGGACGATGTGAACTTAGCCGCACCAACGCCGCCGGGCCCGTTTCTTGTACGGGCCAACCGTGGTTTCCGCCTTCGTCACCAAACTTTTCCTGTTTTCCCGCACACATTCGACGGTTTGTTGGCAAAGAAAGCTCATTCAGAAGCCAACGGACATCTATTGATCCAGTATCTTCCAATTCCCGAAGCTGCTTTGAAACTCGAGGGAGACCTCCTATTCTTGCGTTTGTGTTCTCGCAGTCGTCGGACAGTGTAGATGCTGCAGAAAAACCGACAGATCGCAACAACGAGGCAAATATACAATGGCGAGTGTTTTTCAGTCGGCGTTAGCCGCGATGGTATTTCTTGCACTTGCCGCGCCGGCAGCGAGTATCGCCAGACAGCCCAACTTCATCGTAATCTTCTGCGATAACCTGGGTTACGGTGATATCGAGCCGTTTGGGTCGACAGTTCACCGCACTCCGCATTTAAACCGCATGGCCCGGGAAGGTTGCCGGTTCACTCATTTCTGCGTGACCGCCGGAGTGTGTACGCCGTCTCGATCGTCCCTTATGACCGGGTGCTATTCACAGCGAGTTGGTATGCACAACAACCCGCGAGACGGGCAGGTACTGCGGCCGGTATCACCATACGGCTTAAATTCGGATGAAACCACGATTGCCGAGATTCTGCGTCGAAAAGGATACGCAACCGGGATTTTCGGCAAGTGGCATCTGGGAGACCAACCGGAATTTCTGCCGACTCGACAGGGCTTCGACGAGTTCTACGGGATCCCGTACAGCGACGACATGACCCGGGATGTGGGTCTGCGAATTGGTGATCGGCTGCAGGGGCGGTCGTGGCCGGAACTGCCGTTGATGAAGAACGAAAAAGTTATCGACGCTCCGGTCGATCGCGACATGCTGACGAAACAATGTACGGAAGAGGTCCTGAGTTTTGTTGAACGTAACAAGGACGAACCGTTCTTCGTGTATTTCCCCCAGCCAATGCCGGGAAGCACTACGGCTCCGTTTGCCAGTCCGGCATTCAAGGGGAAAAGCCAGAATGGTCCGTGGGGCGATTCGATTGAAGAAATCGACTGGTCCACTGGCGAGATTCTGAACAAGTTGGTCGATCTCGGAATCGATAAGCAGACACTTGTGATCTGGTTGTCCGACAACGGCGCTCCGATGAACGGAAATGACATGGGCAGCACGGCCAGAGGGACAAACCGGCCGCTGCATGGTCGTGGGTACACAACATCGGAGGGCGCATTTCGTTCTCCGACAATCATGTGGTGGCCAGACCATGTCCAGCCTGGAACGACATGTGAAGAGCTTGCAACCACCATGGATTTGCTGCCGACGTTTGCTGAATTCGCGGACGTTGCTGTCGATCACGCAGTTGATGGGCATGATGTGCGTCCGCTGATTCTTGGCGAAATGGGTGCTCAATCACCCTACGCTGCTTTCTATTATTATTCCCGTGAACAATTGCAGGCTGTCCGCAGTGGCCCGTGGAAACTATTCCTGCCGCTGAAGACGTTTGTCCGCCATCCTCATTTCCAGGCCGGTGAAAAGGCGGACGCGCTGCTGTTCAATGTCGTGACTGATATCGCCAGCACAAAGAATGTTGCTGCTGAGCGTCCCGACGTCGTGGAACGATTGACGAAGTTTGCGAATGCGGCGCGAAAAGATCTGGGGGATATCGGCCAGCAGGGGACTGGCCAGAGGAAGGCGGGAAGGATTGACGGCCAGCCGAACCCCCAGGTTCTGGATTAACGACATGGGCCGTGCCCCGAGTCCGTAGAATGCATACGTCAAGACCTCAGTAAGGCAACGAACGCGCCAAAAACATGCAGCCCACTCCCCAGACCACCACAGAACTTGATCGCTTGATTTCCGAACCCAGCGAAGACGTCATTCGTGCTGTGGAACGGTGCCCGGGTACTTATGCTGTCCTGGGAGCTGGTGGGAAAATGGGTTTTCACGTGAGCCTGATGCTGCAGCGAGCGCTGCGTGAACTTGGCCGCAATGATCGGGTGACGACGATTTCGCGATTTGGTTCTTCAGCGGCCCGGCGGTCGTTTGACGAAGCCGGTTTTCGAGTGATTGCTGCGGATCTCAGCGATCCGCTGGCCATTGCTGGTCTGCCTGTGGCAGACAATGTTTTCTTCCTGGCAGGCGTCAAATTCGGCACCAGCAATCAGCCGGAAATGCTGCAGCGCATGAATGTGGACATGCCCAGGCTGGTCGCCGAACACTATCAGGCGGCAAGAATTGTGGCCCTGTCAACGGGGTGCGTCTACTCTTTTGCCTCACCCGAATCCGGCGGGGCAACGGAAGACAGCGAAGTCGACCCACCAGGAGATTACGCCAAATCATGCAGGGGCCGCGAATCAGCATTTGAGGTGGCCGCGATGTCGTTCGGCACTCGTTCATCCCTGATCCGACTGAACTATTCCATCGATCTGCGATATGGCGTGCTGCTGGATGTTGCCCAGAAAGTTCGTGCGTCTCAGCCCGTCAACGTCGACATGGGCTACGCTAACGTTATTTGGCAGGGCGACGCCATCGCTCATACAATTCAGTCGTTGCCTCACGCCGATGCTCCACCCTTTATTGTGAACATTACGGGTCCGAGCGTATTGAGTGTTCGTGATATCGCAAACATGTTTGGTGATCGATTTGGTTGTACACCGATTATTGAAGGCAGCGAGCAGCCGACAGCATGGCTCAGTAACGCTGCTAAAGCACATGCGTTGTTTGGTCAGCCGCGAATTTCGTTAACGCAAATGGTTCAATGGGTCGCGGACTGGCTGGACCAGGGCGGCGAAACTCTGGGCAAACCCACTCATTTTGAAGTTCGTAGCGGAAGTTATTAAGACATGACTGCATGGCGAGATTCTCTGAACGACGGCGTGGTGATTCCAGCCTGCCCTTTGGCACTGAACGACGATGGTTCGTGGTCTGAGCGACATCAGCAGGCGCTGCTGCGATATTACGTGGACGCTGGCGCTGGTGGACTGGCCATCGGTGTGCACACGACGCAGTTCGAAATTCGTGATCCGAAACACGGCCTGTATGAACCTGTGTTGCGGTCGGCCGCTCAGCAACTGGACAACACTCCGCTGGATCGGCCATTCATCAAAGTCGCCGGCATCTGTGGACGGACGGAACAGGCCGTCACCGAAGCTCAGACAGCTGCCGATCTGGGCTATCACTGCGGCCTGCTGAATCTGAGTGCGCTGCAGAATGACGATGACGATGCTCTGATTGCTCACTGCAGGTCGGTTGGCGATGCAATTCCAATCTTTGGGTTCTACCTGCACCCGGGCGTCGGTGGGCGAGTATTGAGTTACGAATTCTGGCGCAGATTTTGCGAACTGCCCACGGTGGTCGCCATCAAAGTTGCAGCGTTCAATCGTTATCAGACATGGGATGTCATGCGGGCGGTTATCGAGTCCGGACGACAGGATGTGGCCATGTACACGGGTAACGACGACAACATCATCGCTGATCTGCTGACGCCGTTTGAGTATCAGGGATCCTGTCGCCGGTTCGTCGGTGGCCTGCTGGGACAGTGGGCTGTCTGGACGAGGGCCGCGGTCGAAATGCTGGACGAAATCAAAGCTATTCGTGAACAGACGTCGATTCCGACGGAGTGGCTGTCAAAGAACATGGCGTTGACCGACGCCAACGCCGTTATCTTTGACGCTGGGAATGATTTCGCAGGCTGTATTCCTGGGGTCAATGAAGTGCTGCGTCGACAGGGGCTGCTGTCGTCCACCCGATGTCTGGATCCGAATGAAGTGCTGTCGCCCGGTCAGGCCGAAGAACTGGACCGCGTAAGTGCGGCCTATCCTTTTCTGATCGACGAAGCATTTGTCGCCCAGAATGTTGATAAATGGCTGGCGGAATAGAACGCCCCTGCGTCAGCTGGTGGCGCACAGGTTTTCATTCAAGTTCACCTGTTGATCACACTCTTCGACGGTCTGTCGTTCTGCCCCCGTCGGCCCACTCGGGCCCACTCGGGGCCGGTCGGGGCCGGTCGGGGCCGGTCGTGGACGCGAGAGTCCCACAATCAGACCCACGGATATTACGTTCACCAGCAGATTTGTTCCGCCGTAGCTGATGAAGGGATGAGGCACCCCTTTGGGAGGCACCATTGCGGTGACCACCGCCACATTTGCCAGCGCCTGCAGCACGATCTGAATAACCAGTGTTGAGCCCAGGATCCATTCGAAGGAATCGCGACGCAATGGTCGCAGGACAGCTCGCCCGGTCAGAAAGACGCCCATCCAGATAACGACAACGGCCAGCGTACCTGACAGTCCCAGTTCCTCTCCGATGACGGCAAATACAAAGTCCGTGTTGGCTTCCGGCAGATAACTCAGCTTCTGCCAGCCTCCACCAATACCGGTGCCTTCCAATCCTCCGGAACCGAGCGACATCAGTGACTGTCGAATCTGCCAGGGGGCCAGCGATAAATCCTGCCACGCAGCCATAAAACCGGTGATGCGTTTCATCTGATACGACTTCAGTGCCAACAATGACACAGCGGCCGGCACCGTCAGAACCGCGCAGCCAATAAAGTATCTCAATGGCCATCCA
>JAQWLN010000117.1 GCA_029247265.1 Fuerstiella sp. | reverse complement strand
GGGGAATCTGGATCACTTCACGCTGCCGGTGACTCGCAGACAGGCGAAGACGTTTCTTAAGCACTTCATCGACAACATTCTGCCCAACTTCGGCAAGTGGGAAGATGCGATGTGGAAGGATGAAGCGTTTCCGTATCACTCACGGCTGTCTGCACCGCTGAACATGAAAATTCTCAACCCGCGCGAATGCGTGGACGCCGCTGTGGAAGCGTATCGAATGGGCAAAGCCCCGTTGAACAGCGTAGAAGGATTTGTGAGGCAGTTACTTGGTTGGCGAGAATTCATTCGCGGCGTGTACTGGCTGAAAATGCCCGAATATCTGGCACTGAATCACTTCGACCATCAGCGCGAGCTACCGTCGTTCTTCTGGGACGGCGACACCGAAATGATCTGTGTGCATCAGTCAATGAAGCATGTGATTGATCACGGTTATTCGCATCACATTCATCGTCTGATGGTGCTGGGGAATTTCGCTCAACTGTGGGGCGTGCATCCGCGACTGTTTCACGAATGGCACATGGCGATGTACGTCGACGCAATCGATTGGGTGTCCCTGCAGAATACACTCGGCATGAGTCAATTTGGAGACGTCGGCACCAAGCCGTATTGCAGCAGCGGCAACTACATCAACAAAATGAGCAACTTTTGCAATGGCTGTCGGTTCGACTACACGAAACGAGTCGGCGAAGACGCCTGCCCGTTCTCCACACTGTACTGGGAATTCATGGACCGTCACTACGATTTACTCAAAGACAATCCGCGCATGAAGTTCCCGATGAAGAACCTCGAGAAGATGCGAAGGAAGCCGGACGAGATGGCTAACATTCAGAGTGCAGCCAAATTGCGAATGCCGCGTGACTGATCGACGTAGTTATACAGCTCGCAGGAATAGAGCGTTGCATTCGAATTCCGCTAGTCCGGAAATCAGCTGGCAATCCCGTCGATGCGATTTCTCGATAACCTCGGCAGCTCGCATGTTGATTTGATTTCAGCCCAGTTTCATCAGCGTAGGAATCGACGCGCCGAAGACGACGGAGCTGATGCCGCTCCACAGAATGGCACTCATGCACATCGGACAGGGTTCGGCGGTTGTGTATAGAGTCAGACGCGACCATTCAGAAGTTCCGGTTGCCGCGTAGTTGTTGATCGCATCGATCTCGCCGTGCAGGATTGGGTTTCCGCTGGACCGATTCACGCCTTCTGAAACGATCACCTTGGTTTCGCGGTCCACGATCACGGCACCGAACGGATCCCAGGGGTTCTCTTTCGCCACCTCAATCGCGCGAGACATGAACTGTTCGTGAGTATTCTCAAGCACAATTTCTCCTGCCCGAAGCGGCAAAACGCAGGCTACTGTTTTACGGCTGAAGTGTTGGCGCGGAGTGCGGAATCGGCAAGTCTGCAATCCGCTGACTGCGTTCCAAAGTATCGATTGTCGGCCACCCAGTCTTCTCGCGTGTAACTGATCGCTGATGTGTCAGTTTCCTGAACTTCCAGACGGGCCAGACGAAAGCCCATCTTAGTTATTTCCGTGAACAGTTTGTGGCAGAGATTTTCGACGCTGGTTGGCCCGTCAAAAACGTTGAGCCTGAGTGTCTCGCCAGTCCGTGCCATGTACATCTGCAGCGATTCGAACAATGGGTCGTGCATATTGATCAACATGCCGTGGTCGTAATGTTCCTTTAGCCACGGTTCGACCTTCGCGTCGAAGTCACCAAACAGTGTGCTGATGTCGCCCTCTCGTTCCACTTGGAAATGGCACTTCACGCCGTAACGATGACCATGTAGGTTGCTGCATTTGTCCTGCAGCGTTTCGTTTCGATGAGCCGCGTAGAACTTGTACTGTTTTTGAATGATCATGGTTCGCCTTTCGTAGGGCCGGTTCTCACCGGCCATTTTTGGGGGGGGACCCCTACGATCACTGATTGATCAGAGACATCAATTCCGCTCGGCTGGCGGCATCATTGCGAAAGCTGCCTCGCATAGAACTCGTGACCGTCATACTCCCGGGCTTCCGGATGCCACGGATTGACATGCAGGAATGTTCCGCTTTGACGATGACTCCGACGGCGGTGCTCTGCAAACGATCTTCGATCAGATCGGCGACAGTCTGAGTCATCCGTTCCTGAACCTGAGGTCGACGAGAAACTTCTTCGACAACACGGGCGAGTTTACTCAGGCCCGTCACGCGACCATTCGGAATGTAAGCCACATGAGCGACGCCTCGAAATGGCAACAGGTGGTGTTCGCACATGCTGGTGAATTCGATGTCGCGAACCAGCACAATTTCGTCGTAAGTTTCTTCGAAAGTCACGTCCAGATGCTGACCGGGATCGAGGTGCAGACCTCCAAACATTTCAGCGTACATTTTCGCCACTCGCCGCGGAGTCTCCAGCAGACCATCACGATCAGGGTCTTCGCCGAGAGCTTTGAGAATTGTGCGAACAGCACCGTTGATGGCGTCGAGATCAACTAGGGGCTTCATGAGGTTCTTTGCTGTCGGCGATTCCGTCTTAACATGCACGCACTTGTCATCGACTTCGGTATCGCCGGGAATTGTTTCAGGAAAGGCAATGGACATGAATGATTCTTCCGTATTCAGCGTATCAAAGCCCTGCGTGATTGCAGATTTTTTTGATTGGAGGTCCGCGTCAACCGGACAGGCAGAGTGCCTGCCATTCGTGCCACCTCGGTACTAACATGGGAGGCTGGGATTGTTTCCAGTCTCGCTTGAGCGTCTCAGCAATCAGTCCTGACTACGGGAGAATGACGCTGTCGATGATATGGATGACCCCGTTGCTGGTTTCGATGTCGGTGGCGATCACTTTCGCGCTGTCAATCATGACACCGGCGTCACTCACTTTGACCGAAGCCAACTTGCCGTTGACTGTCTTCGCAGACGAAATCTTTAAGACGTCATTGGCGAGCATATTGCCGGCCACAACGTGGTAAGTCAGGATCGCGGTAAGCTGGTCCTTGTTCTCAGGCTTCAGCAGATTGGCAACAGTGCCTGCCGGCAGTTTTGCGAAGGCGTCATCGGTTGGTGCAAACACGGTGAACGGTCCTTCGCTCTTAAGCGTGTCGGCAAGACCGGCAGCTTTCACAGCAGCGACAAGCGTCTTGAATGAACCCGCTTCTACGGCGGTGTCGATTATGTCTTTGTCGGCCGGCAGGATGACGCTGTCGATGAAGTGAATAACGCCGTTGCTGGTTTCGATGTCAGTTTTCACGACGTTGGCACCATCGACGGTGACCTTGCCGTCTGCCACTTTGATATCGACCTGCTGCCCCTGAACGGTTTTTGCCCCGCTTAGCTTAACAACATCCGAGGCCATCACACGGCCAGCGACAACGTGGTACGTCAGGATCGACTGAAGCTTGGCCTTGTTTTCTGGTTTCAGCAAGCTTTCCACCGTTCCCTTTGGCAGTTTTGCGAATGCTGCGTCGGTTGGAGCAAACACGGTAAAAGGTCCAGCTCCCTTCAATGTATCAACCAAGCCAGCAGCCTGTACGGCGGCAACCAGCGTCTTAAACGATCCAGCTCCAACAGCCGTGTCAACGATGTCTGCTTTGGCAGCAGGGTGGACAGCGACTGGATTGGCTGCTGTTGTAATGTAGGTGATGTGTGACTGCTGCTGCTGGCAGGGCTTGCTGTTGAGAGTAACCGTGCCTCTGCATTTCTGCCCGGCGTTGGCTGTGGATGCGAGCATTGCGACGGCTGTGAGTGCGATGAGCCTCTTCATGTGTCCAAGTTCCTGTCGTGCGGTTGAGTTGGGTGTACAGAGATAAACGCGAATTTGAGTTAGAGCTGCGCCAGTTTCTAGAACGCATATGAACTACGTCCACAAGAATGTCGAGATAACAGGGACGGTCTGGCAGACGGTGCGTAGTGGGTCTGGCATCACTACGTCGTTATGCGGGCCAAAGCATTCGTTCGCAATAGTTGCAAATCAGACCAGGCCCCGCCGCGCCGATAGCTGGTGTCTAAACAGACTGAGTTGAGATCGCATGAATCCCCGAGGTCTTTGGGTGTTCAGGTCTCACACATTACAGCGACTTTGGTGCTAGAGGACCGGCAACATCAGCAAGCCTTTCGTCTTTTTCTGCCAGTTGATTTCGGCCGTCACCTTTCGACTCTGGGCGGGATGTACCGATGACTGAGACCATCGAAGACGCAATGGCCACTGCGAAGACGAACATTCCGAAAATGAAGATGGAGATGTCACTCATGACGACCGCCAGACAGCAGCAATGTGCCGAAAGAGAGTATCGAGGGCACCCATAAGCCGACGAATGCGCCCTGCTCTTTGTTGCCGCCGAACCAAAGCCAAATCGACAGGAGAAAGGAAGCGCCGGCCGCGGTGATAAAACCGATCTTGGCAAGTGAGCGTTTAGACATAGAACTCATTCCTTTTTAAAAAAGTGTCTTGTTCTTCTATTAGTAGACTGGTGCGGCGCATCGACCAGAGGGAATGTGTCGGAAACACCTCGATCGACGGGCGTCAGACTCCGCAAGCGCTCGCTCAGTGCCCCTGGGCAAACACTGAAGTCTTTAACGAGATGAGTTACGTTGCTGGCGGCAGTAGTCCTACCGCATGGAACGCAAGGTGAAATCAAGTCGCCGAGCGAAACCGTGGTGGCGTACATTGGTCATCAGATGGTGAATACTTGACGACGCGTGAACAACGCACTGTCAGGGGTTGGCATTCTTCTTGTCGGCGGATTCTGCGGCCTCGATTTCCTGAAGTAAGCTGTCGGCTTCAGCGGAAGCTCGTGCAAACCCAGGGATGTCCCCTTTCCGCTGCAAGTCACGAGCTGCGGTGAGCTTAACCGCGTATTCGTTCTCCAGCTTCTTCACAGGGTTCGTCTTGAACAGGCCGAACATAGCAGCGGTCTCCAATTTTCAAGTTTGTTGCCGTTGGTCTTAGCGAAAGCCGACATGACATTCGGCCTTCCCAAGTCGCAGGGGAAACCAATGGTCTAGACTGTCTGTTCATCCAGTGACGGTCTATTGACTAATTCAAAAACTCGTTAGCGACTTCCGCCACGTGGTAACCGCATAACTCTCAATTCGTTTATGCATGATCGATGCCAGAATCTGGGATCTAAGTCATTGCGGAGTCCTGCAGTCGCTTGAGTGCTCGAAGCTGTAGCTGCCGGACTCGTTCCTTGCTCAATCCCATAACGTCGCCGATCTCGCGAAGCGTTTTCCCGGTGTCTGACTCTAGACCGAATCGAGAAATGACCACCCTTCGCTCTCGCTCAGGCAGCACTTTTTCTATCAGCGAACGCACGTAATCGACTCTGCGGTCCTGTTCTTCGTATCCCTGCACATCGCTGCGATCTTCCACGGATTCCAGAAGTATTTCGGGAGCCGTGGACACTTCTGTCAGCCGGAGCTTCTGTCGTTTACCGGAACTGCGATAGAGTTCTCGCTGAACAGAATGCGTTGCATAGGTGCTGAAGCGAAATCCACGGCTGTAGTCGAATCTTTCGACAGCCTTGATCAAAACTAGGTTCCCCGTGCTGATCATCTCATCGAATGCATCGGCCGCGTGTTTAAATCGCCGAGCTATCGACACCACCAGTCGCGCATTGGCCCGGACAATGTGATTGCGAACCTCAGTCGCTTCGCTCAACATTCGCTCGATGTCATCCATGTGCCGTGCATTCGGCCGTGCCGGGTTTAGTCGACTCCGCAGGACGTTGCTTCTGTGTTTCAGATTGTTCATCCGCCGAAACAGTTCCGTTTCTTCGTCGGGACTCAGCAGAGGGATTTCCCACAAGTGCCGCAGATGGCCCGGCACATCAGGTGGCGCTTTTCGCCGCCGTCTGGCCGTTACTTGAGACGTCGAATGCTTCAGAATGCGTCGCTCCGCGCCAGGTCGTTCGAATTCTGCGCTAAAGATAAAGTTCACTTCGCGCTGGATGATCCTTCTGACTCGTTGTGATTCGATCGACGTGTCATTGTGCTCGTTCGGTTCACGGTAAGCGGCGGGTGCTGACATGTTCATTTTCCTGATCTTTAGCAACGCAGAGATGATTGGGTGTCGTCTAGGAACCGCAGCAACTGTCCGAACGAAACACAAAGCGTGACGCCGCTTGACGCTTTCCCTAATTCGATGCTCGAGCAAGCTCACTCTGTCCGGGCTTTGAGACACGCTCGATTTTGAATGGCCAGAACGTTCGTCGTGTCTAGGGATGAAAAACGATGTCGTAACGAATTAGCCTCCGACTGGAAACACCAAAATGTCCGAAAGCACAGACACCAAAACATGGCCTGAACTCACAATTGGTCTGTACGATCAGCTAACCAAACGAAACGCCGAAATCGCGTATAACTTCGAAAATTTTGAATTGGGCATTCCCAGCAGCACCGATGCGAACGCTGAGCACGCTCACTGGAAGCTCAACGGAGCGATTCGAGTCACCACTGGCAGTGGAACAGGCAAGTGACAATCGAACGACTGCTATCCGTCGATGCGGACGTAACAATCGACATCGGCGACAACCGAGTGTCCGTTCGTGGAGACGGCCGCAGCGTGGTTGTCGAAGTGCCGACTATTTCATTCGCATTTCGGATGTTGCGTTCCGTCGGGGCCTTCAAGCCGGTGCGAGAGTGGGTTAAAGATCTGTCTCAACTGCTGACCAACGTTGGCCTGACGATAGTAGTGCGGACTCCCGGTCGCCGGTTGTTGACGATCGGTCGAGACGGCAATTCGTGGTTGTTTAGGCTGTTCGGTGTTCCGCATGCCAGGCAACACCTATCATGAGGCTGGCCATAGACGATGAATCCACGACCGGTGCAACTGCATTTTTTCCCCGTTGCCGCAGGCCAGGTTTTTTTGATGCACCGCCTCCACCTCTTCGAGTCGGGTTCAAGTCACGCATATTGGCCTCAGATAATCCGCAACTTATGAACCAACCTCGCAGAATCCTCATCACAGGTGGCACCGGCTATGTTGGAGGACGTCTCATCCCGTTGCTGCGGGACCGTGGCGACGATTTCCAACTTCGCCTGATGGCGCGGAAGCCGGACTACCTTCGTGCTCGAGTTGGCGATGACTGCGAAATCGTCGCCGGCGACGTGACCAAACCGGAAACGCTGACGGCCGCACTGGAACGCATCGATACGGCATATTACCTGATTCATTCGATGGGCAGTGGAGAGGATTTCGAAGATCAGGATCGACTGGCAGCGAGAAACTTCGCTGAAGCTGCCAGGGCCAACGGAGTCAATCGGATTGTGTACCTCGGCGGTCTGGGCGAACGGGATGAATCGCTGTCAAAGCATCTCCGCAGCCGGCACGAAGTGGGCGCAGTACTGAAGGAATCGGGTGCTCAGGTGATCGAATTTCGCGCGTCGATCGTGATTGGTTCCGGCAGTCTTTCGTTTGAGCTCATTCGGGCTCTTGTTCAGAAATTACCGGTGATGATCTGCCCGAAGTGGGTCTCAACGAAGGCTCAGCCAATCGCTATCGAAGACGTGTTGGCGTATTTGTCGTATGCCCTGGACCATGAATACGGTGAAAGCAAAGTTTACGAAATCGGCGGCCCGGATCAGGTGTCATATGGCGATCTAATGCGAGAATACGCGCGACAGCGAGGCCTCAAACGCCTAATGATCCCAGTGCCGTGTCTGTCGAGCCTGTGGCTCGCTTTGGTCACACCGGTCTACGCGACAATCGGCCGCAAGCTTGTCGAAAGTCTGAAAAACCCAACGGTCGTGAACAATAGTTCGGCGCTGGACGCGTTTCCTCTCCGGCCCATGTCGCTGGAATCTGCCATCCAGCGAGCGTTATCGAAAGAAGATCAGGAGTTTGCCACGACGCGCTGGCAGGACGCCGTTTCTTCATCAAAGGCGCCGAGTCGTTTTGGCGGTGAACAGTTCGGCAATCGTCTCGTGGATTGCCGAACGGTTTCACTGGACCTGACGCCGGAACAGGCTTTCGCGCCCATCCAGCAAATTGGCGGAAAAACAGGCTGGTACTACGGCAACTTCCTGTGGCGAATCCGAGGTTTCCTGGATCTGCTGGTCGGCGGGCCCGGCCTGCGACGTGGTCGACGTCATCCAGTGGAACTCATCGTTGGCGACACACTGGATTGCTGGCGTGTCGAGAAAATCGACGCACCCCGCGAACTGCGTCTGCACGCGGAAATGCGACTTCCCGGCCGAGCCTGGCTGGAGTTCACGGTCACCCCTAAAGACGCCGGTTGCGAGATCGCTCAAACGGCGATATTCGACCCGGTCGGCCTGTTCGGACTGTGTTACTGGTACTCCATCTGGCCGCTTCATCAGTTTATTTTCACGGGAATGCTGCGACGAATCGCTGAAGCCGCGGCATCAGATCGTTTCGACAAAAGCTCAAATGAAAAATTGGCCGCGGCGTCTAGAGTCTGACGCATCGACCGCAGGCTGATGAGCAAACTTACGCCATGAAAATATCCTACGCTATTGAAATGTTCTATGATGGCGACTGCCCGTTGTGCATGCGAGAAACTCGCTTGTTGCAGCGGATGGACCGTCATCAGCGTCTTCGGTTTACCAACATTGCGAGGCTCGATTTCGATGCCTCTTCAGTTCAGAAGACTCAGGCCGAACTCATGGCAGAAATGCACGGCCGTCTGCCCGATGGAAGTTGGGTTACCAGCGTTGAGGTATTTCGACGGCTGTATTCTGCGGTGGGCTTCGGCCCAGTTGTCTGGCTGACTCGGTTGCCGATCATCAAACAAGCACTGAGCGTTGGCTATTTGGTAATCGCCAGGTACCGCCTCCGCCTCCGCCTGACCGGCTGCTGTAGTGAAAATTGCTCGATCGAGCCGTCAAAGGTTGCCGGCAAGTTTCAAGACAAACGTCGTCAGCGTATCGTTGAAGAGCGTCTCAACGGTTAAACGTTAGCTCGCCGCTGACAGTCGTACGTCGGGCATCCAGTTTCGCAGAATTTCTTCTGCAACAAGGCATCCGGATTGCATGGCACCGTTAATCGATCCGTTCGTCCGATGATCGCCGCAGACGAAAATGTTATCTCGAATCTGCAACGGTTGCACGGGCGGATCAAAGGCCGGTGAGGTTTGGTTGGGCAACGCATACGGAATCGTGTAGGTGCGAAGGTGCTGCCACGCATCGACAGAACTTCCGAACCACTCACGCATCTTAGCTGTGACGCTTGCGGACAGTCCATTATCGTCCAAATCAGAATTCAGCACCGTTGCAGACACAAGCGAATGTCCGGCTAGAGCGTAATCCGTCGCAACCTGACTTGGAACACACAGATTATTCACAATGCCGTGCCCGTTGCCGTTCAGCACCAGCATTCGATCCTCGATCGGCGGTTCCGGTGCAGAGAAATAGACACACCGGACGAACCGGGGTGTTCGTTCCGAAGCCAGTTCCGGCAACAACTTTGCCGCGGCCGGTTGCTCGGTGGCAATGATAACACGACTGCAGGGAATGACTTCTCCCGAATGTAACGACACACCGCTTGCTGCAATCTCACTCACGGGAGAATTGAGGCGAATGCAATCCTCGGGTAATTCCGCTGCCAGTTGTATTGGAATGGATGTTCAGCAGATGCAGCACTTCCGAACGATAGACGTTGCCGACTCCAGCGATAATGGTTTGATTCATTAGCAGTGTGCCGATCGGAGAACGACTGCCGCTGATTCGCTCCCACGCTTTGTCGGGATCGGCATCTTGCCGCAGCGGGTCAACCCCCAAGCGACTTCGCAGAGCTTTCACCTTCACTCCCGAAAGCAATTCGCACGCCGTCGGGCCATTCAGGTCGAACGCTGTTTTTTCCCCGATAACTCGCAATCGAATCTGGCCTCGCGGTTCCGGTGGCGGTGATTTGTGCGGGCGGAATTTTCCGTACAGCCCCAGATGGATGTGCAGCGTCTTACCATCCCAGTCGTACAGCAGGTGTTTGCCGTGAGCGTCAACGCCGATCAGCCGTCGACCGTTCAGTGTCCTCGCGCCGGACTCAAAACGTCCCTGAGGCGATGAAACCTATAACTTCTGTCCGACGAAGTCTCGCGTTTGGTCTTCAGCGACGCGGTGTATGGTGTGTCCTTCAGGCACGTTTGTTTCAATCCCGGATGCAATACAGTTTCTCTACACCTCGCAACAACAGAATTTCGCCAACGATAGCCGGAGTTGACCAAAACAGGTCGTCAACGCTATTCGTGGCGAGGACTTTGAATTCCGGTCCTGATTGAATGACGTGCGTGGTGCCATTTTCATCGAGAATAAAGACATGTTCATCATCAGCCCACAGCGACGCGGCAACGGTCGTCATTTTGGGAACTCGCGTTCGATAGACACGTTCTCCAGTGGCCTCGTCATAACAATTCAGTATTCCACCAGAACCGGGGATGTAAATTAGCCCGCTGGACACAACCGGGGACGCCATGCCTGGACCTGATTTCGTCATAGACCATGAAATCTGGTCGGATTCGAATTTTTCGTTTAGCTCAACTTCCCCCCGGAGACCCGCCGGCACAGCGACCAAAGGGCCAGCGCTGCCAGGTCCGCTCATGCCAAAGTAGATCTGATCCATCCCAATGGCCGGTGACGCACTAAACGAGGATTTCATTCCACTCAGCTTCCACAAAACCCGCCCATCTGCGGGATCGTATGACGTGACGACACCTGAACCACACGTCACCAATTCAGACATTTTCCCTGTGTCCCACACCAGTGGTGTGCTCCAACTCGTCCTCGTAGAACGATCATCTCGCCAGACCTGCTCGCCGGTTTTCGAATCAAAGGCTACAACGAAGGAACTTTCATCGTTGTCGTGCTGAACAAAGACCGTCCCTTCGCTCATAGCAAGCGAACTGCCTGTGCCAAAGCCATTGCCGGACTTGTAAGTGCCAACATTCTTTCTCCAGAGTTCCGTTCCGTCCAAATCCCACGCAATCAGACTTCCCGTGGTGGCAAAGAAAGTCAACACCCGCTCGCCGTCAGTTGCCGGAGATTCTGTGGCATAGGTGTTGGAAGGATGCATCACCGCAGGCACGAGTTGGTCAACAACATGGCTCCACAGCTCCTGGCCGTCCGTCAGATTCAAACAACTGACCACAAAGGTGTGCTTCACAGGCTTGGCACTGCGATAAGTCCGCATGCTGGATACTCCAGCCATCATTCCTTTTGGTCGAGAACCGTCTTCCGGAACGGCAGCTGTCAGGAAGATGCGGTCTTCAACAACAACTGGTGACGACCATCCGCTTCCTTTCATCGGCACGGCCCATGCCACGTTGGATTCAGCGTTCCATTCCAGCGGGTGGTTCACCTTCCCCAGCTTTCCAGCAGTGCCGCCGCGGAACTGCTGCCAATCCGCAGCTGTTGCAAGTGAAGTTACTAAGGACAAACACAAGAGGAGAACACTGCGCATTGAATCGGCCTCAAAAGAAGATACAGGTTGGAGATTTTTATAGACGCACTGCACTTTTCGGCCTGCAATTCCGCCAATTTCCAGACGCAAAGTGCAAGTCGACTGGAACACTGCACTCTTAGCTAAACAGCCCGCGCAGCAGGCGAAACGGAGCAAGCACGTTGTCTTTCAGGGAAACTCGCTCGCTGTTCGCTCGGGCGAGCACCACGGTGGTGTCGTCGGAGGCCAGATTCTGCGGATTGAGGTCCCGAATTCGTTGCAACAACGTTGTCACAAAATCACCGGGACCATCAACGCTGATCGATTTGGCGATTTCAGCGATTCCAACGGCTCGCAGCATTTCTCCATTCGCAGCAAACGCTTCGTACAAAGAGTCGGTGTAGGCGAGGACAAGGTCTCCGGGCTTGAGTTTCAACTTCGTGGATGCAAAATTCTGCTCGCCAAGAATTCCAAACGGCATGTTCGACTGGCTGTGATCGCTGGAATCGCCCCCCACAAGTGGCGCCCATGTTTGTGATTCCGCACGAAAGATCAGCGGCGAGGGATGGCCGGCTAAGCACACGGTCAGGCTGCGTGTCGGGGCGAAGTAAGTTCCCACGATCGCCGTGGCAAAACGGCCGACGGTGGCCGCCTCTTCGAACTGTTCGTTCAGGCTCTTCACCACACGTGACTGGTCGATGTAGTTGACGTTGCGTCGCATGATGTCGCGGAGTTCGGTCGACAAAACAGACGCTTCCGAACCGTGACCGCTGACGTCGCCGACCAACATCCGAGTAATCCGCCCCGATGCACACGAGGACACGTAGTAGACGTCGCCTCCCTGTTCATCGCCTTCGAACGGCTGGCTGTAGACCCAGATATCCAGCCCGGGCACCACGAAGTTCGACCACGTGGAGCGGTTGCCGCCCCAGACCTCCATGCACGTCATTCGCTCCTGAGTTAATTCGGCCACGGGAGTTTCTTTGGTTGGAAGGGTTGTGAGCATGTCAGTCTACCGAGGGAAGTTTGCAATAGCGATGGGACGACGTACGACAGATTTCCAGTCTGTCTTTCCAACCGGAAAAAACTGAGTCGTGGCTAACAGGCAAGTTGCCGGTCCTACGGATTCATTGACGTGGTGCAAGGATTACATGTTGATCACCGCGTCGTAACACGAAACCACCTCATTGTCGCCTCGCTGTTCCTGCGTAAACAGTCGCCCCGACACATCAACCAACGCGCCCCAGCCGGGCCCGATGACGGCCACCGGCATCCCCGGGCAATGTTTTCGATGTTCTCAGCGGTCGGGACACGAAAATAGGCGGCCGGAAGAATCCGGCCGCCCACTCAATTCGTCGCGGGGTCGGGACAATTATGGGAGGATTACGCTGTCAATGACGTGGATCACACCGTTGCTGGTCTCAATGTCAGTTGCGACGACATTAGCACCATCGATCATGACTCCTGCGTTGCTCGCCTTGATGGAGGCGGATTTGCCATTGACTGTCTTCGCTGAAGAAATCTTCACAACGTCGCTTGCCAGCACTTTTCCAGCCACAACGTGGTAGGTGAGAATTGAAACCAGCTGGTCTTTATTCTCAGGCTTCAACAGGTTGGCAACCGTACCTTCCGGCAGTTTTGCGAAAGCGTCGTCGGTTGGAGCGAACACGGTGAAGGGACCTTCACCCTTCAGTGTATCCACAAGACCGGCAGCCTTTACCGCGGCGACAAGTGTGTTGAATGACCCAGCTCCAACAGCTGTATCCACGATGTCTTTGTCCGCCGGAAGAATGACGCTGTCAATCACATGGATCACACCGTTGCTGGTTTCAATGTCGGTCTTGACGACGTTTGCTCCGTCGACGGTGACTTTTCCACCAGCGACCTTGATATCGACCTGCTGGCCTTGTACGGTTTTCGCACCGGTCAGTTTCACAATATCAGCCGCTTTCACTTCGCCAGCAACGACGTGGTAGGTAAGAATGGCTTGCAGTTTCGCTTTGTTTTCAGGTTTCAGCAGGCTTTCAACAGTGCCCTTCGGCAACTTAGCGAACGCTGCGTCGGTTGGAGCGAACACAGTAAACGGACCAGCCCCCTTCAGGGTGTCGACCAGACCGGCAGCCTGGACGGCAGCGACAAGTGTCTTGAATGAACCGGCCCCTATAGCCGTATCAACAATGTCTGCCTTCGCGGCAGGATGAGCTGCGGGCCGAGCTGTCGTAATGTAGGTCACGTGTGACTGCTGTCGACGTGGCTTGCTGCCCTTACATTTCTTTCCAGCGTTTGCTGTGGATGCGATCATTGCCATGGCTGTGAGTACGATGAGCTTCTTCATGTGTCTGGTTCCTGTCGTGCGGTAGAGTAGGGATTTATTTGAGTTACATGTTTGTTTTCGATCGATGGCAGTTTGTAGGTGGGGCATCAACAACGTCCACGAAAAATATCTAAAAACGCCGACAGGCGGTTTCGAGCCATATCCGGGTTGGTAGAGATGTCGCGCCGCCGAGATTGCAGGTGAGCAAGCAACTACGGGGTGATGGCCGATGGCAAGAATCTGGACAGACCATTCGAGTCGACGGAGGCCTCAGATCCGTTTGACACGTACGAAGATGTGAGCTCGGTGCCAGCCCGTGGCTTAACAGGCTGCACAGAAACCGGGCGTTAGCAACGCCCACGGCGAGTTCGTGCTGTATTGGATGACCGCCCACCGGCGTCCAGGCTGGGATTTCAGACTGGATCGCGCCGTGGGCTACGCGACAGAACTGAAGAAACCGCTGCTGGTGTTTAAGGCTCTGCGCAGCGGTTACCGCTGGGCCAAACGATCGCATTCACCACGTCGTCATTGCAGGTACCCGGCAGCGCCCATTTAAGTCTGCTCAGAATTCACTCCAGACCCTCGAAGACACAACAGACGTCGTGTTTTTCATGGAAGGCGTCGTTGCCGCCGAGGATTCTGCGATCCGTCAATGCAACAAACTCATCAAGCTATGTGATGGGGTCGACCACGTCACACAGGACCTGTGCATCCAGCCTCGCCGACGAAGAAGAGCACCGCAGAGACTTCATGGGCTATCTTGCCGAATATGAAAAACAGTCATGACAGCGGTTGCAACGCCGCGCAGGGACGCCCCTTCTTTCGGGCAGCATCTGTCCCTCACATTCTTTATTGTGCTGTGTTTCCCAGTCGCCGCGACCGGCCGTTTCTTTCCACCTGACGATTGGTACGCATCACTGACGAGATCCAGCTTCGCGCCCCCGGCGCACTGGGTTTTCGGTCCAGTCTCGACTGTGCTGTACCTGATGATGGCAGTTTCCGGCTGGATGGTCTGGAAGTCACTCGGATCAACCTCTAAACGCCCCGAGCTGTTAGTTTTTGGCGTACCGTTGTTCCTCAACGCTGCATGGTCGGCAATCTTTTTCGGCCTGCACCGTTCTGGGTGGGCGTTCGTCGAGATCTGCTTTCTGTGGCTTGCGATTCTAATCACGATCCTGCTCTGCCGGAGTCATTCAAAGTCAGCCGCAGTCCTGCTGATGCCGTATCTGGCGTGGGTTAGTTTTGCGACCGTGCTGAATTACGGATTGTCGACACTGAATTGACGCAGTTGAATCGGCAAAAAATATGTCGGAACTCCGAACCGAAGCCGACTGGTCGATTTCCAACTGCGGTCTAGGATCCAAACCAATTCGCTATCCCAACTAGGAATTCACTTCGGTCAGAATCTGCGGAATCAGTATAACGTCCGTTTTTCGGCATGATTTCGAAAATGTTCAGGATTATCTGCACCATCGAGATCCTTATCTCATGGTTGGAGCAATTGATGCAATCCATGATGGAGCAATCGACACGTCAACGACCATCACCGGTGATGAATACTTCATGGGTGGTCATTTTCCAGGAGCGCCGGTTATCCCTGGAGCCATGGTGCAGGAAATGACGACTCAGACAGTCTGGATTCTGCTGGCAGCGCGATTCAACCCAATGCAGGAATTCAACACACACGATCCGTTCTTCAACGAATACGCTTTGGGAGTGCTGGTTCGAGTTAAAGGTGCACCATTCCGGGGATTCGCTCGACCGATAGATACGCTGAATACTCAGGTTGAACTTGCAGATCAGCTGGGAGACATCTTCGAATTTCGCGGACGTATCTCGCTGCATGGAAAAGTTATCATGAGCAACAGTTTTCAACTTGCCAACGTTCTGTCAGCAACATTTCGGGGATATACAAATACGACATCAGCAACTCTCTTTCGTCCGGTTTGACCGGGCATCGACTGCATCCACTGTGAACGACCCAAAGTCTAATCAAGCCACACCTTACCGAATGGAAACTGAAACGATGTTCCGAACAACCTTACTGCTCGCCGCACTAATGACTGTAAACGCCATTGCGGACAATACGACCGCTGACCGCACACTGTTCTCATTTAACAACCCTGAATCTGCGCGTCAGTGGCAGACTGTCAACGACGGCGTGATGGGCGGACGCTCCGACGGTCGCATCAGGATAAACGAGTTTAAAAACCTTGAATTCTTCGGCACTCTGTCGTTAGCCAACAACGGCGGATTCGCTTCGGTGCGTTCCCGTGGCTCTGCTCTGAGCCTCAGGAACGGTGATTCGATCAGCGTCAACGTTCGTGGAGACGGCCGCGAATACACGTTGAATCTGTACACTCCCGCTCGACGCATGGCGTTTTCTTATCGAGCCACGTTCCAGACGAAGAAGGACGAATGGATTGAAGTGACGATTCCACTCTCCAAATTCGTCGCGACATCGTTCGGGCGAGTGGTCTCCAACGCTCCAATAAGTCCCACACAGGTCAGCGGAATTGGGGTGCTTCTGGGCGACAAGAAACCGGGGCCGTTTAAGCTGGAGATCGATTCCATATCTGTCATGCAGGCCAACGACTGAAATCGGCTCGCGGATCCCACCGGCAATAATGGCCAATTTGCCATGAGATTGTCGATTCGCAGCGATGGATCCGCCGCCAATCCAGTGCTTTGCCACGGTCAACGGCGAGGGGGAGTCTACAATCCCACCGTGACACGAATTTACTGCATCATCATTCTTCTGACGACCGGCGTTCAGGCCCAGACGCTTTCTCGCGGCCCGATCCCAAATTTACGTGACGACCGAGGTTGCGTTTCGGTGGAGGATGTGATGGTCAATGAGCCTACCGTCAGCCGGTTCAAAAAACAGGCCATCCAGAAGATCACATTGTCTGGCGGTTGGCTGGGGGCAACCGAAAACAACGATCTAAGTAGCAGTTTCTTCGAGACATCGATCGGCCTTGGTGTTCCGCTGGGCAGCTTCGACAATATCCTCGGTGTGACGCCTTCGTTTCGAGCGGACTTTATCGACGCCGCACCGTCGATTGATATTCCGGCGCAACTGTTCGAGACCGGTGTTAGCTTCTTCTACCGCAGACCGATCAACGATCGCGTGAATGCCATGGCCATCGTTCGACCGTCCGTCCGCAGCGACTTCACGACGAGTGAAGAAGCGTTTCGAATCTTCGGTCTCGGTTTGCTGAATTGGGACTACAAGCCCGACGTGCTGTCTCTGTCGTTCGGTGCGGTGTACCTTGACCGAGCCGATCTGCCTCTGCTGCCCGCAGTTGGTCTCACATGGACGCCGAAACCGACAACGAAACTCGATCTCCGATTTCCGGAATCAAAACTCGCGTGGCGACTGGCCAAAGACGGCAGCCACAGCGAAACCTGGAGCTACCTGTCCGCGGGAATCGGCGGAAACACATGGGCCGTGACACGAGTATCCGGCCAGACTGACGAGTTGTCTCTGCGTGACATCCGGCTAGTGTTCGGAGTCGATCAAGTCACCAACGGCGGAGGCGGCTGGTTCGCAGAATTTGGCTATGCCTTCAACCGCCGCGTCGAATACCAATCCACGGAAACGGAAGTTTCACTTAGCGACGGCCTATTGCTGCAGGGCGGTTGGCGGTACTAACTCATCAGTCAGGGATCGAGGTGCGAATTCTCCGTATTCGAGGCCGTGGGCACAGCCCAATTGATCCTGATCAGTTTTAGGGTCTTTCGCTGAATCTCCTTACCGTTTTGCGCGCATCTTTGCGGAGCCATAACCGAGCGTTTCCGAGCGTTTCCGAGCGGCAGCTCGAATCGGCTTGCGGGCCCTCCCGCTTTAGGGCGGCCATATGAAAAGCCGTGACTAGAACCCGGCAACTCTTTGATGCTCGATTCACTTCGCCTTGTCCGGGGAAACTATAATAAAATTTGCCACGACGTTGCTCCTGATGCTTCCCGTCGCTGTTTTCGCTGGGGATGGGGAGACTTGGCCTCAGTGGCGAGGACCCAACCGGGATTGCCAGCTTTCGCCTCGAGCATGGCCGGCAAACCTGTCGAAAGGCAGCCTGAAGCAGATGTTTCGGGTGCCGCTGGGAGAGAGCTACTCCGGGCCGATTGTGACCGCAGACCGCGTATTCGTAACGGAAACGGTGGGAAAGAGCGAATTCGTGCGGGCTCTGGATCGCAGCACCGGGAATGAAGTCTGAAAGGTTCAATGGCCGGGTGCCATGACCGTTCCGTTCTTTGCGGCGGCAAATGGCAGCTGGATTCGATCCACTCCGGCGTTCGCGGATGGCCGCCTGTTTGTGGCCAGCATGGAAGATGTCATGGTCGGCCTCGACGCCACCGATGGTCGGCAGATCTGGAGGAAGGATTTTCGCAAAGAATTCGGTACTGGAAATCAGTCGTTTGGCTTCGCCTGTTCGCCACTGGCGGATGGAGGCCATGTGTATGTTCAGACAGGAGACGGACTGGTAAAGCTGTCCGGTAAAACGGGCGATATTGTCTGGAGATCACTCACAAAGGGAGGCGGAATGATGGGGGGAGCATTCTCGTCGCCGATCATCGCTGAGATAGCTGGAGTACGCCAGCTTGTGGTGCAGTCCCGCTCAAAGCTGTCGGGCGTTTCACTCGACGAGGGTCAGGAATTGTGGTCGGTTGCGGTGCCTGCGTTTCGCGGCATGAATATCCTGACGCCCACCGTGATCGGCGATCAGATTTTCACCAGCAGCTACGGTGGCGGATCGTTTATATTCCAGGTGTCTCGCAATGGCGACGCATTTAAGGTGTCAGAGCTGTGGAAGGGAAAGAACGAAGCGTACATGTCTTCGCCGGTTGTGGAGAACGGTTACATCTATGTGCATCTGCGCAATCAGCGAGTCGTCTGTCTGGACCCGGGCAGCGGCAAAGCGTTGTGGACGACGAAGCCATTCGGTAAATACTGGAGCATGGTGGCAAACGGCAGCAGCGTTCTGGCGCTGGATGAACGCGGCGACCTGATGCTGCTGGACCTGAACACGGAGGAATTCGTCCAGCTCGATGGCCGTCACGTGAGCGATTCGTCTACATGGGCTCACCTTGCAGTCGCCGGCAACCAGATATTTGTGCGAGAACTGAACGGACTGCTCACATTTGGGTGGGACACGGCAACACCAGAATCCGCCGTCAGGTAACCCACCAAACTGCAGGTCCATGGAAATGCGTGTTGGCGGATTCCGTTAATTTGGCGTGTTCCGACCGAGCGTCACATTTCCGCTCAATGCGTAGGTCAAGTCGCCGCCGTAATCCTGACTTGGCAAAACACGTCCGTTGCTTTTGGCTCTTCAGCAATTCTGGTAGGGTTTGGTTCCTTCACACCTATCAACTTGCGAGTCACACAATGTCTGTTCTTCGATACTCAACTTTGGCCGTCTTGGTCTATTCCGGTTTGACATTGCACGCCGGAGACTGGGCCGCTTTTCGCGGTACGGATGGTTCCGGGGTGGCTCGTGATTCGGACTCGCTGCCGATGACCTGGTCACCCGATGCGAACCTTGCCTGGAAGACATCGATGCCCGGTCCGGGGGTTTCCAGTCCGATCATCGTGGGTAAGAGAGTATATGTCACGTGCTATTCGGGGTACGGGCTGACTCAGGAGAATCC
>JAQWLN010000069.1 GCA_029247265.1 Fuerstiella sp. | reverse complement strand
AAATGAGAGTCTCAACGCCGAAATCAGGCAAGGAGATTCGATGTCGACGAAACGTAAACACCATTCAGCGGAGCAGATCGTGAAGAAGCTTCGTGATGCGGAGACGATGCTGCATGCTGGGAAGACAGTTGCGGAAGTGGTCCAGACTCATGTGGTGAACGAGCAGGCACTATTACCGCTGGAAGATCAAGTACGGCGGAGCTTGGAATCGCAGATCTGATTACTCAGACGTTCACTGACTCTACTCTGCTTTATCTGTGTATAGTGACGACGGTTCTTTCCCACGATCCCGAGTGACCGCGGAATGATTGTTGTCGATTGAGTAGGGATCGTCTTTGTGGAAAGCACCGGGCCAAACGTTGATTGGAATGGGAAGGAACTCCCTGAGACTGAGCGGGTAGAAACACTGGTTCAGTCTGACCGTTCAGACAGGGCATTCAAAATCTACCGCTCGACTCAGGAAGACGCGGATAAGTATCTCGACGGACGGTTGATGGCCCTCATGGCTCTTAGTTTGATACCACACAGAGGTAACCACATGTTTTGAAAAAGGCGTATTGTAGCTCAATGGCTACTTTTAACTCGTATTGCTTCGTGGTCATGAGTTCATCATGGACAGTAAGAAGTGGCATAGAAGGAGAGATCTTCATCAAACTACGGCAACATCCTTCTATCACGATCTGACTCTCAACTCGTTGGAGCTGATGAGACAGTTCTTGGTAGTTGTCTTTTTTGATACCACCCCATCCATCCCAATAAGTCCACGTCGATGTTTCCGGAAGACAAACTACAAGGTGCTGTAACGTTCGCCACAGTTAACCCCAAAATGGATGTGCCAAACTCTCAGGTGTCTGCTATAACCCTCATGCGACCAACACTGTTTGCCAACGGGTCGCCAACCAAAACGTCGAACGCTCTGAAACACGGAGAATAACCTTGGGTGATATAGCTCCCGGGTGTATTTGCTACACAATGGAAACGCTGGGGAATCATCATTCTCCAGCGTTTTTTCATGCGCGGCCTCATCAGGGTGCGACGGCTCACTACATGTTGCGGCTGTCTTCTGCATACTCTGGTGCGTTCCGACGCTGGCAGCCAAATCTGCGTGTCCCGGAGCCGGGGTGAAATCAATCATTCGTCCGCCGTTATTTTTGGTCAAATGCCCGTGCTTGTCTACAACTGCCTGACTGCACTGTGACATTGCCGTCTTAGTGGGGTCAACGTGTCGTAGATGGGACCCTCCATCTGGCCATACGTTGATCGGAAATTCCAGGCAGGCATTTTTCTGCCGAAGGCCAACGGACGGCAGTTTGGATCGGAGAGAGAACATGGTTCAAGGGAACAGCGGAGAAGTTCGAGACGTCATCGTAATTGGCGGAGGCCCGGCGGGAGCGACCGTGGCGGCACTGCTGGCAGAGTACGGTCACGATGTGCTTCTGCTGGAGCGTGAGATATTACCACGCCACCACGTTGGCGAATCACTCATTCCGGCGGCGAATTCGGTATTGGCTCGGCTTGGACTCATCGACGAACTCAGGCAATCCTCGTTTCCGCGCAAATACAGCGTGCAGTTTGTGGGTGACTCCGGCAGACCATCTGCGCCTTTTTACTTCGATGACCTTGATCCGTTAGGTTTGGGCTACACATGGCAAGTCGTTCGCGGAGACTTTGACCGAATGCTGGTCGGTCGCGCTGAACAACTGGGGGCTGACGTTCGAACAGGAACGCGGGTACATTGCATCGATTTCAGCAAGGAAGGCATTACCTCTGTTTCTGCGAAAGCGTCAGGCGAGCTGTCCGAATTAAACTGCCGGGTTCTGATCGACGCGAGCGGACAGACTTGTTTCTTGGCAAATCGCATGGGGCTACGTGTGTCCGATCCCGATTTAAAAAACGGTACGGTGTGGACATGGTATCGTGGTGCGGAACGAGACCCTGGACGCGATGAAGGAGCAACCATCATTTACAGCGCCGCTGACCGCAAGTCGTGGTTCTGGTCCATTCCACTTCCTGACGACACGGTGAGCATCGGTTGTACTGGCGCGATGGATCACATGTTCGGATCCGGCCTGTCGGCCAAGAACGTGCTGTCCCGAGAACTTGCGAAGTGTCCAGCTCTCAGCGATCGACTGAAAGACGCCACTCAATCCATGCCGGTTCGCAGTACACGTGACTTTTCTTACCGTTCTAAGAGAGCCGCCGGTGACGGCTGGGTGCTGGTTGGCGACGCCAGTGGATTCATCGATCCCGTCTATTCGTCGGGAGTTTTTCTCGCATTGAAGTCCGCAGAATTTGCAGCTGATGCCATTCACGCGGGGCTCAAACGCGATGATTTGTCTGCGCGGCAACTGGGGTCATGGAAGGCAGAGTACGACAAAGGAGTCGAACATTTTAGACGTCTGGTTTACGCCTTCTACGATCCGGATTTCAGCTTTGGCGACTTTCTTCAGCAGTACCCTGAGTACCGAACAGACCTTACCAATCTGCTTATCGGAAACGTGTTCTCACCGAACGCTGGTCGAATGTTTGAAGTACTGCCCATCAATAAGCCACGGCACGTTTAACACATTCATCCGCCTAGTTAACGAGGTCACTGCGGAAAGACGTCGGACTTACGATCGCTCGCTTGCATTGGCTCTCGATTCCGCAACGATATCCCCTTCAATCGACGTCAATCAAAGAGGAATTGTTGAATTTCACGAGCATTGCTGGTCATCGACGTGCAACGAGAATACTTTGACGGAACGCTACCGATCTCTCATCCGGTTGGGCACCTCGACTGTATTCTCAACGTGATGGACAACGCGGAAGCAGTTGAGTTGCCGACAGCGGTGATTCGTCATCATCAGCCAGATTCAGAATCGCCCATTTTTCGTCTGAATTCCGACATGTGGCAGTTGCATCCGGAAGTAGAACGACGCCCACGCAACGTCTTGATAGACAAACAGCTGCCTGGTTCGTTCACCGGTACTGGTCTTGGCGAATGGATTGAACGGAACGAAATTGACACAGTAACGATCGCTGGCTACGTGACTCACATGTGCTGCGACACAACGGCTCGGCAGGCGGCCCATCGCGGTTTGAAGGTTGAGTTTTTGTCGGACGCGACTGGAACACTTGACGTGCAGAACGAGGCTGGTGCGGCGCCCGCTCAGGAACTTCAGAACTCGATCCTGGTTGCGCAGCAAATGTTTCTGGGTGAAGTCATTAGCTCAGATGATTGGGTGGAGCGAATCAGTTCCTGACCGAGACCGGAAACCCAACGACTTCAACGGCGTCGCGCTCTTGCCGCTCGCTAGCGTGAGTTCGAGACTCTTGGTCCTCGTCACGCCAGGGAGCAGCTGAACTCGGATGTGATTACCGATCGAGCCGCCAGTATCGCCGTTTGGAGACCGCGACAACTATTCGGCCAATTCAGGGCGTTGAGGTCGGTCTGGGCGAGTATCCTTGCCTCTTCCCCGATAACCGCCGCCATTGCCTCCTCCGCTAAACAGTGACGCGAAGCCTGTTCGAAATTCCTGTTCAGAAATGACTTTGTCACCATCTTTGTCCAGCGTCTTCAGACGATCTGCCATTCGATTGCCAGCGAGTTCCTCTTCAGTCACTTTCTTGTCTTTGTTGGCGTCGAGTCCGCTGAATATGCTCATCGGATCGAATCTGCCGCCGCTGCCTCCCGGACGACCGCCACCTCGCGGTGCGGCTGCCGGCGTGTCATTGGCTTTGGCAACTACGGTTTCACTTGGCAGAACCGTTTCGCCCTTGTCCACAACGCAATACAGATGCTTTGCACTGCGAAGCACCATTTTTCCGTCACTGATCGCAGGCGTTCCACCGAACATTTCCTTGTCTGCAGTCACGCGATTGACGGCGACCTGCTCTAATTCTCCGGCAAGGTCAAATACGAACATCTGTCCGCCGCCATTCAGGGAAAACAAGCGGTCACCGACAACAACCGGTGACGGGTAATCGAGAGATCCGAAGCGACCTTCAGTCTGCTGAACTCCCTGCAACCGAGCTTGGTTAATCTTCTTACCAGTGCTTTCATCGACGACCGATAAGACACCTCGCGTGACGATGTACAGCTTCGAATTGTGGCGGACCGGCGATCCGAAGCTGGTTGTTTCGTTCCCTTTCCAGACGGTATGGCTTTCGGAGATATTGCCTTTTCCACCGGCATCCAGTGCAATGCTTCCGCCACCTCGACCGGTGAATGCAAACACGCGGCTGCCGTTCAGGACAAGGCTGGAAGAAGCCTGTTCAGCACCTACCAACGCAGCTTACCGCTGTCAGGATCGATTCCCCACAGTTCCTTCGCGACGCACATCACCAGATCCGTTCGCTCGTCATTGATACTGACCAGCGAAGGAGTTCCCCACATGCCGTCGAGCCCTTCGGCTTCCTGTCGCCACAGT
>JAQWLN010000054.1 GCA_029247265.1 Fuerstiella sp. | reverse complement strand
ATTTCCTGTCCCGGGAATGATGATGAAACATAACAACGAAAATCCCATTCCCGAATGGTGGCAGGAGGCAACCGATGCCTACACAGAATACATGGTTGAGTTGTATCGCGCTAACGGAGCGATCGACGGGGACGCCAAGCCGATTCTGTTTTACTACGCCAAACGCAGTGAGTTCGCATTGGAATACATGGGGGCAGTGAAAGCCGTTCGTGAATATCGCCTGGCACAAAAGGCCGGTGATATGGAAAAGGCTTGGGAGCACCTCGAAGCAGCGATTGAGCAGACTCATAACTGCATCAGCACATTGTCCGACGTCGCGCAGGATCAAAGTGATCGCGTCGTGATTGCCGTACTGAATGCCTTCGCCTATCGACCATTGCTGGCGGAATATGAGAAGCTGATCGACTCAGAGTAGCGCAGATAGCCGGAGTCGCCAGACTTCGGGAATCTGCTGTTTATCGCCCGAGCTCTGCAAGTGCGGCGACAGCTTTGCACGGCCGTCATCTCTGGATCGCTGGCCGACGCTTACGAAGAAGTCTGGCGTGCGACTCCTCAGCAAAGTTTGTCGTCTTTCAGAGTCTGGGGCATTTGTACCTGCGGGATCTGGAAGACAATTCGCTGAGACGGCTGACTCAACGGAAGAATGAATTCGAATTCTGCCCGAGCTTTTCACGTGATGGTCGCTCTGTGGTTTACACGACGTGGAATGATCGAACTCTGGGATCCATTCGAATTGCGTCGGTAAGTAACCCGAACGAAACTCGACCGCTCACCATTCGCCCCGGCCATTACCGCAATCCGGTGTTCTCGCCTGACGGCAAGGTCATTGTTTTCGAAAAGACCAGCGGCGGTAATCTGCGGTCGCCGTTGTACTCGCATGACCCAGGAATCTATCGCACCGATGTGGCAGGCGGACAACCGGAACGAGTTTCGAAACGCGGAAACCGCCCTCAGTTTGCCGCCGATTCTGATCGCGTGTTTCTGCAGCGTTCCAGTTCCGGAAAAGACGCTGACAATCTGGCACTGTATTCCGTCGACCTGGATGGACACGAGGAACGCCAGCACTACACCAGCAAATGGGCCACCGATTACCGCTTATCTGCGGACGGTTCGCAGATTGCCTTCGTCGAACGATTCAATGGTTACCTTGCCCCCTTCGTGAATACCGGTAAGCCAATCGAACTCGGCCCGAAGTTTGAAGGTTTGCCGGTCACAAGGCTCAGCGATCAGGCGGGCGACTGGCCTCATTTTTCCGGCGATGGAAAACGGCTGCACTGGTCACTGGGACCGGAACTGTTCACTGCAGAAATCAGTGACTTCACCAGAAAAGTCTCCAAGAAGACAGACGACAGCAGTGAAGACGCGGAGAAGCCTGCAGCTGAATCAGTAAACATCGGCTTCAAGGCAAAACATGCGACGCCGTCAGGCAGCATTGCGTTAGTGGGTGGTCGCATTGTGACCATGGGGCCTGCCGGCGTCATTGATGATGGCACCATCGTTGTCCAGGAAAATCGCATTGTCGCTATGGGCCGGCGAAGTGAAGTGCCGATTCCAGCGAACGCTCGAGTTCTGGACATCCGCGGCCAGGTCGTGCTGCCCGGTTTTGTCGACACACATGCTCATGGTGCTCAGGCAAGTCAGAGCATGATTCCGCAGCAGAACTTGGTCAATTACGCTCGACTTGCATTTGGGGTGACCACTATCCACGACCCGTGGACTCTTCGTAGCTGGCGATGTCGATTGGCAGACCACCAAAGTGGTTGCACTCCGTCATTATTCCGCCGATGGCGATTCGCGGAGGTTCGATTTTCGTCTGAGTGATCGTCAAGGTTCTCATTTGATGGCTGGTGCGCGTGGCATCGATCAGAGTTGTATCAAGACAGAGGCGGCTGGTGTGACGTGTTCAGCATGAGCGAATGGATTCATACCTGACCATTCTGTGTCGTTACCTCAGATTCGGTAAAATGCTTTCGCGGCTGCTATCTGCACACATCACGATTCCCACATTCCCCCTGGACTGTCATACTGACGACACAACAGTTGAGTCCGAGCAGGCGAGGTATCTTCGGATGTTGAACATCTTCGGGAATTCATCATTCCGTCAATGCGACGGCCTTTCGCGGCGATCAGTGCTGCAGATCGGCGGTCTGGCGATGGGCGGCCTGTCGTTGCCGCAACTGCTGCAGGCGGAAGACGCTTCGGCAGGACGACCGGACAAGCACAAAGCGGTCATCATGATTTATCTGACCGGCGGACCGCCGCACCAGGACATGATTGATCTGAAGCCCGGTGCTCCGGCAGATATCCGTGGTGAGTTTAATCCTGTCTCAACCAGTCTGCCGGGTGTGCAGATCAGTGAGCTCATGCCGGGGCTGGCCAAACGTATGGACCGCCTTGTGACTGTTCGCACGGTGGTGGGATCCGATGGCCGTCATTCCTCATTTCAATGTGTGACAGGACAACCATTCGCAAATCAGCCGCAGGGCGGCTTGCCCTGTTTCGAAGCCGTGGTGTCGAAACTTCAGGGGGCCGTGCATCCCGCGGTCCCGGCGGGCATCGATCTGTTCATGAAGATGGAACATCTTCCGTATAATCATCCAGGAGCTGGATTTCTGGGCGCAGCGCATCAGCCGTTTCAGCCACAGGGCGAATCAAAATCCAGCATGACTCTGAACAACATCACTGTTGATCGATTGGGGCATCGACGCGAATTGTTATCCACCTTCGATCAGTTTCGCAGAAAGGTCGAACGCCAGCGTGAATCAACATCACTGGATCCATTTACCGAACAGGCGCTGAACGTGTTGACATCCAGTCGACTGGCTGATGCACTGGATCTGAATAGGGAAGATCCGGAAATTCGTGCCAGCTACGGCCAGGACGATCCCAATGCGCTGCCCTACAGTTCCAAAGGCTACAAGGCCATCATGTCAAAATTCCTGCTGGCTCGACGACTTGTGCAGGCTGGTGCTCGCTGCGTATCGGCGACCTTCGCCGACTTCGACTGGCACAGCGGAAATTTTGCGAACGGCCGTAAAGTCATTCCGCTGCTGGATCAGGGTCTGTCGGCTCTTATTGACGATCTTTATCGTCACGACCTGCAGGATGATGTAACGGTTGTTGTCTGGGGCGAATTCGGCCGTACTCCAAAGATTAATGCCAAAGGTGGCCGAGACCACTGGAGCAGAAACACGTTTGCCCTGCTGGCCGGCGGCGGCATGCCGGTGGGTCAGGTGATCGGCACAACGAATCGTTATGCAGAAGAACCGATTGACAGACCGGTGCACTTCCAGGAGGTCTTCGCTACTCTTTATCGCAACCTGGGCATCGATATTGACCACGCCACTGTGACTGATCTGAACGGTCGTCCTCGCTATCTGTTGGATCCGCAATACCGCCCATTGCCCGAACTGGCATAGGCTGACGGATTTCTTCGCCAGTGGGCCAGGTGTGCAGTCGTGCCGCGTTACGAGATTGGAAATCCGATCGGACACACTGGCGGAGCCAGTGCCACCCTCATCGCACCGTGTGTACCACTTCTATGAAAAGTAGTTGCTTGTCAATGAACGATTTGGAAATATGCGGCGAGGATCCCAGTCTTCTATCCGAGCATCGGCTTTTGGCTTAGCCCAAGTGGGTGATTTCGAGTCGTGGAGGCTGCCCATACT
>JAQWLN010000052.1 GCA_029247265.1 Fuerstiella sp. | reverse complement strand
TGCTGATTGATGGCTGAGCACCCCTTGAGCAGCAGCAGTCTCTGGCAGAGCCAGTGGCACATTAAACGATCACGAGATGCGACGACGAAGGCACGATTGTTTAGCCGCACGACGTCGCCGCTCCGCTGTGCGCGACTGAAGCACGTGGTGGGCGCGGTATCACGCAAACGCGGCCCATCGGGCAGTTGCTGCACCAGACCGATGTCGAGCCAGAGCACGACGCAGAGCGATTCACAGCAGTGGCTGACGCATCTGTGGGACGATCGGTCGCAACCGGCAGACTGTTTCAGAAATTCCGGTGCCGGAAGATTATCCGCCCCGACGCTGACTCCGTGCCTTCTGCAGCAGCTAAATCGGCGTGACTGCAATTCCGCAGTACCGTTTTCATCTAACGGGCAGTCCAGCCGCCATCTACGGTCACCATGCTGCCATTCATGAAGCTCGCAGCCGGACTGCTGAGCAGTATCGCCGCCCCCTGAATCTCTTCCAGTTCGCCCCAGCGTTCCTGGGCCACCGCACCGATAATGAACTTTCTGGCTTCTTCAGTGTCGGCAATAGGGACGTTCATCGGTGTCAAAAATGGTCCAGGGCATATGGCATTGCAAGCGATGCCGTATGTCGCGAGCTCCAGCCCCAGAGCTCGCGTAAGCTGAACAACAGCACCTTTGCTGGACGTGTAAGGCGTGCGATTCGCCAGGCCCACCAATCCCAGAGTGCTGGCCATGTTCACGATGCGGCCGTATTTGACATTTTTCATGTGCGGAGTCACGGCCTTGCAACACAGCCAGATACCGTCCACATTCGTTTTCTGCACCTGTTGAAACTGCTCGTAGGTGAGCTCTTCGATGCTGCCTCGAATATTGATGCCTGCGCTGTTAATCAGAACGTCGATCCGGCCATAGTCAGCGACCACCTGAGAAACCATGGCCTCAACCTCGGACTGCACGGTGACATCGCAGCCGACACCGACGGCCGCCACGCCAAAGCCGTCAGAGATTTCAGCAGCGGCGGCCTTGGCCTCATCCGGATTTCGACTGACCAGCACAACGGACGCTCCCGCAGACGCCAGACCGGCAGCCATCGCAGCCCCCAGCCCCTTGGATCCGCCGGTCACGACGGCGACCTGGTCCTTCATGCTAAACAAATTAATACCGGCCAGGGACTTAAGTGCAGGAGCGGGCATTATTGCCTCTCAAAAAAGTTGCCGTGATTCTGAATACGGAATTTTGGAGTCCATCGTGACGGAACGCAAGTGGTTGAACTATTGTCCGGGAGATGAAAAACTGACGCATGCTATCAATCCAGCAAAGCTTTCTGCAGGTGGGCCAGCCGAGTGAACGGAATCGCAAGCACCGATTCTCTTCCGCAACGAGCGATGTTGATCCCGACGCAGAGGCCTTGACTGTCCAGGAGTGGTCCTCCCATTTGCGACGGTACAAGATCGACATCGTGCTGAATGACGTCTGTGAAGCCGGTTCGGCGGCGACTTAGTTCACCCGCTCGACCGTCCAGAAACTCCGTCCGCTGCAGCAGGTGGTCTGCCGGGAACGTCAACTGGCCGCTGCTGCGCGATATTTCATCGTTTCGTTCAACGTCAAACACCACGTGATCACCAGGCTGCAACTGTGAGAGTACGCCGGCGACGTCATCCAGATCTGTGACGTTGTTGTCGGCGAGCTGTATAAGTCGGTCGCCCGGCAGCAGCTCGGCATCACTCGCCGCGCCAATCGGACTGACTTTTTCCACGATAATGCGGCCCTCTTTGTCGAGCAGACTCAGCCCCAGCCGCGGCTCGATGCCTGTCTCGCAGTGATTCGTTCTGGCGACGACACCGATGGCAGCATCCGGTCCCGCGAAGATGATTTGTCCTGTGGACAGATTCGTCAAATTCGGCGCTCCCAAGGGCTGCACCAACGGAGTCACGTCAGCGTCAAGTGGTTGATGCAGCCTGACGATCGCGACGTCCAGTTGTCTGTCGGACGCGACCTTTGAAAACGAGACGGCAGATGCGGGTGAGCGGCCGCACGTCAGTTTAGGGTGATGGGTGGAGAGTTCACTGAGTTTTGTTGCAGCCAACCGCGGGGTGATCAGAGTACCGTTTACGAATGGCAATGGCTGGTCGTCATTCGCCGAATAAAAATGGACGGTTCTGGCCCGTAGTTCACTCAATACGCGGTCGGATGGCTGCATAGAAACGTCGACGGTCGACGTCATATCACCATCGAACTCTGCCAGCTCAGTGTATTCACTGACGGCATCGCGAATAACACGGGTTGGAACATGTACGTTCATGTCGCGTTGAAGTCCGATACGTCGATGCAGTCCGATCAACTGTCCGCTCGAGTTGGCCAGCGGTCCTCCGGAATCACCGGCGGTCAAAACGCACGACGTGCGAATCGTATTCCTGTTCTGAGCATCGATTCGACCAATGCGAAATACGGGGGACTGCCCGTTGGATTCGCGTGCTGGATATCCACAGCCAAAAACGGCGGTCCTGCGATCGCGGTCCAACAGTGCCGGACGTCCGCTCTGCAGCGGGATCGGTTTGGGGAACTGAAGTCCCGGAACATTGATGATCTGCACCAGGGCGACGTCTGCATTGGCGTCACGGAATCGCACGGTTGCTTTGAGAGACCGGCCATCGTGCAGGAATACCGTGACAGTTCTGTCGGTGGCAGCCAGGCCGTGCGCCACGGACAAAATTAAACCGTTCGACGATATGATGACGCCAGAGGAAACGTCCGTGGGAGTCTCGATTCTGACCGTCGCGGCAGACAGCGTTTTCGCCAGTTTCCGGGGGCTGGAATCGAATTCCTGAGAAACGCATGGCTGAAGTGGAATCAGGAGCATTAATGCACTGCTCAGAGCCAGCAACAAATTTGGACTGGACGGAACGGGGCGTTTGCTGCAGGGCTCCGCGCTACGGCTGAGTAACGATGAGCCGGGATATGAGCAGACATCGAATGTGGTCATATTGTCATAATCGGTCTTTTTCCGGTGAAAGGAAGCGGTCGTGCCCCAAAATGTGCTCCGGGGTGGGGCGACCGGGGGGCCAGAGCGTGTTTGTGGCCCGTGTTGGTCAGGATTTACCTGATTCGGATAAATCTCCGTCAGTCCGGGGTCGATCGTACCCAAATCGCCTCGTACACTCTGTATTAAGCAGCGACGTTAGGCGAATCACATGATGATTCCCTGCCCGGATGCCTCGATGAGATGATGCCCTGACGTTCCCGAGGCACGTCTCAATGCCACATCTCCCACAACCCTTGCCGTGCAGGTGGCGTGCACCAAAAGGGCGTCCAAGTCACTCGAACAGCGTTTCTAAGGTAATTCCATTGTCCACGATCGAATCTGAAACTGAAAACTCCGTCGAAACGATTACCGGGTCAGAAATCCTGGTGGAAATGCTGATTCGGCAGCAGGCCGATGTCATTTTCGCCTATCCCGGTGGATGCAGCATGCCGCTCCATCAGGCTCTGCGCGCCCAACGCGATCGAATTCGCACGATACTGCCACGGCACGAACAGGGCGGAACGTTTGCGGCCCAGGGCGTGGCACGAACCACCGGGCGTGCCGGCGTATGTATGGCGACCAGTGGGCCTGGAGCTACAAATCTCGTGACCGGCATTGCAGATGCGAAGCTGGACAGTATTCCGATGGTTGCGATTACCGGGCAGGTACCGCAAAAGTTTATCGGGACTGATGCGTTTCAGGAAACACCGATGGTGGAAGTCTGTCGGGCAATCACCAAACACCACTATCTGATCACTGACATCAATGACGTGGCGAGGATTGTGAAGGAGGCTTTCTATATCGCGGAGACAGGTCGGCCGGGACCCGTTCTGATCGACTTTCCCAAGGACGTTCAGCAGGCGACGCTGCCGCTGAACGAGGTCGACTTCGACCCATCGTTCCGTCTGCCGGGGTACCATCCCGAGATTCGTAAAGCAGCTCCCGAGCAAATCAGCCAGGTTGTGGCTGCAATACGTCGTTCCAAGCGACCGGTTTTGTACGTCGGTGGTGGCTGCATTCTAAGTGATGCATCTGAAGAATTGCGTGAGTTCGCTTTGCGCACGGGTATTCCAGTGGCAATGACAGTGATGGGGCTGGGAGCATTTCCTGGCGACCACGAGCAGTCCCTGCATATGCTGGGCATGCATGGCACGGCCTACGCTAACTATGCCGTTGACGAATCTGATTTGCTTTTGGCGTTCGGCGTGCGATTCGACGATCGTGTTACCGGAAAACTGGAATCGTTTGCCCGACATGGAAAAATCGTTCACATCGACATTGACCCATCGGAAATTCATAAGAATAAAGAAGCTCACATTCCGATCAATGCGGACCTGAAGGAAGCACTGACGGCACTGAATGAGACTCTGACCGACCAGGATATACCGGAAATCGAAGAGTGGACCACTCGGATCTCTGAGTGGAAGCAGAAACATCCACTGCGCTATCGCGATTCGGGAGCTGAGATTTTGCAGCAATGGGCGATTGAGGAACTCTATCGCCGGACTAAAGAAAAAGACCCGTACATTTCGGTCGGTGTGGGTCAGCACCAGATGTGGGCGTCTCAGTTCTACAAATTCAACAAGCCGCGCAGATGGCTCAGCAGTTCAGGTCTGGGAACAATGGGTTTCGGCTTGCCTGCGGCAATGGGAATGCAGGCAGCAAATCCGGATGCGTTGTGCATCGACATCGACGGCGACGGTTCCTTCCAGATGAATATTCAGGAACTCGCGACCCTATACTGTGAAAAACTGCCGGTCAAAATCCTGTTACTGAACAATCAGCATCTTGGCATGGTAACGCAGTGGGAAGACCGCTTCATGGAGGGCAGACGTGCCCATACTTATCTGGGACCAGTCGATCATCCTGAAGCTCTTGGAGAAGGTGACGGTGTGCAGCTGGTAGAAACCTTCCCGAATTTCGTACAGATTTCGGAAGGATATGGCGTCAAGGCCCGCCAGGTCCGCACGAAGAAGGACTTTCCGGCGGCACTGAAAGAGATGCTGAATCATGACGGCCCCTACCTGCTGGACGTTATCTGCGCCTACCAGGAACATGTGCTGCCCATGATTCCATCTGGTGGCACCGCGCAGAACATGATTCTGGAATAACATGACGGATCCGCAAACGCTCTATCAGGAGCTTATCGCCCGCGTCAGCAAAGCCACATTGTTGCAGTCCTGTGGTTCTGTTCTGAGCTGGGACCGTGAGACCTACATGCCGGTCGATGGCAACGACCACCGGGCTAACCAGCTCAGCCTGCTGGCGGGAGTCGCTCATCAGTGGGCGACGGATTCGAGGATCGGCGAGCTGCTGGATCAGCTGATTGACAGCGAACTGGCGGATGCTCCAGACTCAGATTCGACGGTCAATATTCGAGAAATCGGACGCACTTATCGCCGAGCCCGAAAGTTGCCGCAGCGTCTGGTGGAAGAACTGTTCCGAGTCACTGCATTGGCGCAGCACCACTGGGCCGAGGCTCGCAAGACGGGCGACTTCAATGGATTTGCGCCCTGGCTGTCTCAAATTATCAGCCTGAAGCAGGAGGAAGCGGCTGCTATTGGATTCAGCGATGACGGTGAACCATACGACGCGCTACTGGACGAATACGAACCCGGTGCCAGCAGCGCGGACGTCGCGGAAGTGTTTGACGCGCTGCGAAATCAGCTGGTCCCGCTACTGGACGCTATACACGGTGCTGAACGGCAGCCGGACACTTCGTTGCTGTCGCGGCATTATCCGGTTGCTGAGCAGGCGGAACTGGGCCGTCGTGCGGCTGAGACCATTGGATTTGATTTTCGGAGAGGACGACTGGACGTCACCACACATCCGTTCTGCAGTGGCTTTGGGCCGGGGGACTGTCGTTTAACAACTCGATATGACGAGTCGTTCTTCTCTTCCGCCTTTTTCGGCACGCTGCATGAATCAGGACACGGCATGTACGAACAGGGGCTGCCCGATGAAGTTTTTGGCACTCCCCTGGGAAGTTCGGTCTCTCTGGGAATTCACGAATCGCAGGCGAGACTTTGGGAAAACCTTGTTGGGCGCAGCAGGTCGTTCTGGGAGCACTTCTTTCCATCGGTACAAAAGATTTTTTCTCAGGCCCTGAGCGAAACGTCACTCGACGATTTCCATTTTGCCATCAATGCCGTGAACCCGTCATTCATTCGAGTTGAAGCTGATGAGGTAACGTACAATCTGCACATCATGTTGAGATTCGATCTGGAACGGGAACTGATGTCCGGTGCCCTGAAACCGTTCGACCTCCCGGAGGCCTGGAACACTCGGTTCACGTCCGACTTTGGCATCACTCCAGCGAATCATTCCGAAGGATGTCTACAAGACGTCCACTGGAGTGCCGGGCTGCTGGGGTATTTCCCGACGTACACACTGGGCAACATGTACGCAGCCCAGTTCTTTGACTCGGCAGCCGAACAAATTGGCGATCTACCGAGTCTCTTTGCGTCCGGCGATTTCGCACCGTTACTGGCATGGCTGCGGCAAAATATTCACCAGCACGGACAGCGATTCTCCGCTGGTCGGCTGGTGGAAGTTGTCACCGGAAATCCACTGTCCACTCAGCCACTGATTGACCAACTGAACACTCGATTCAGACCACTGTACGGAGTGTAGAGCACACTGTCGCGGCCGGTGCTATTTACCGAACATGCCACCCAGCATCCCCAGCAGCCCCGAAGCGGGTTCGCCCGGCTGAGTCCACAGCCACATTGTTCGGACAAGTTCGATACCGACAAAGGCGCTGAGTACAGAGAGCAAAGCTCCGACTGAGACGCACGTTGTCCACAGTGCATCCCACGGGCGGTCCTGGCTCCACGTGCCGACTCCCGCAACCGCGGTTGATGCACCTACGTCTCCCACCTGGCTTTCACCGGCATCAAATCCTTCGTCGCCGTCATCTTCCTCGGCATCCCAGACGTCATCCATTTCGTCGTCCATTTCGTCGTCCATTTCGTCGTCTTCGAAGTCGTCTTCGAAGTCGTCTGCCATGTCCTCCACGCGGTCATCTTCGAATGCGTCATCGTCGGCAAACGTATCATTGGTGTCGTCAGCTAATGCAGCCGCGGCGAAGGCATCGTCGTCGTCGTCATCATCACCTCCGTCACCTCCGTCACCTCCGTCACCTCCGTCACCTCCGTCGTCGTCTTCGAACATCAGTACGCTGGTGTCCGTTCCGAAGTCGTCGTCATCGTCGTCGTCAAGCCCGGCAAGTTCAAACTCGCTGTCCTGCCCGGCATCATCGTCCGGCAGTTCCATGTGTAGTGTGTCTGCTCCGGAGTTGCCCGACGCGTCGGCGATTCCACCAGAGGACGTCATAGGCTGCGTTGATCCCATGTCGTCGGCACCCTCCAGACTTATCCCGCTGTCATCATCAAACAGAGCAATTCCGCTGTCGGCGACATCCAGAGTGATTTCGTCGTCGCCGCCCAGTGCAGTACCGCTGTCCATCATTTCCAGCGAAATCCCGGAGTCGTCCGCTTCGAGACTGATTCCGCTGTCGTCCATCTCAAGGGAAACTGCACTCTCTTCAGCTTCCAGAGTGATGCCACTTTCATCAAAGCTTAGTGAGATCTCACTTGAATCACTGGCAGTACTGGCTGAATCGATCAGCTTCAGATCACTGTCCTCCGGGAGCGACATTGCCATAGTCGCGCCATTGTCGAGCGTGTCTTCATCAAGACGCACATCACTATCGTCAGGTAGCGTCATCGCGACGGTTGCGTTTTTATCAAAAGCATCGTCAAAGGCATCATCGTCAAGGCGAACACCGCTGTCGGCGACGTCCAGCGCGGAGGAAATCACGACATCACTGTCGCTGTCGTCCTCGGTCAGTCCCGAAACATCAGCAAGGTGAACTTCACTGTCTGAATCAACTTCAGGGAACAGCCCTGAGCCCTGATCTGCAACGGCGGAATCCGGAATCATGATCACATCACTGGCAGTCTCAGACTCCAGTCCGCCCGGAAGTACTGCACTGTCTTCGGCTTCGTCAGCCAGCCGAACGTCGCTGTCTGAATCTGCAATGAATAGTTCGCTGTCCGATGTGAGCTCCAGTACAGCGTTGTCGTCGCCGATTACTTCTGAAATTAGTTCTAATTCGGCTTCATCTGCCCCCGAATCTTCGGAATCCGCATCCGCCAGACGCACGTCACTGTCAGGGTCAGCGATAAACAGCTCGCTGTCCGACGAAAGTTCCAGCACGGCGTCATCGTCCGTCTCGACCTCGACTTTAATTCGCGTTGGAGAACCTTCGCCAGACACGTCCAGAGGATCCGGTACCTGTTCTTCTTCATCGTCGAAACTGTCGATCAGGTCGCCGGTGTCATCGATCATGTCAGCGGCCGCCTCCCCGCCGTCGCTCTCGGAAGCCGGATCGGGCACCACAGCAGCGCTGTCTTCATCATCCAGTCCGAGAGCTGCCAGAAACGCGTCGCTGTGGTCATCCTCCGTGATTCCTCCATCAGACAACTGAACATCGCTGTCGCTGTCAGTCCCCGTGACTTCCTGAGAATTGGATGGTTCGTCAGTCAACCGGATGTTGCTATCGGAATCCACAAGCAGCACGTCGCTGTCGGGATCGGAGTCGCCATCTTCGAAAAGCGAAGACGACAGTTCCACATCGGCATCTGTCTCTGATCCAGTCAGAATTACCGAACTGTCACTTGCAGAATCCGTCACCGATGAAATCAGTTCAATGTCGGGGTCCGTCCCCTGGCCGACCATTGTGACATCGCTGTCGGAATCATTCGTCACAAGCGTGACGTCACTGTCTGAGTTGCCGTCGTCTGCCGGCGCATCAAAGTCCAGGACGCCCGGATCTTCTAACTCGATTGCGGAATCATCCGCAAGCTGGACATCACTATCGGCGACGGAAAGGTCCGGATCCGAGTCAAAAAGTGGGTCATCGAATGCCAGACGTACGTCGCTGTCTGAAGCAGACAATTCGAGATCGGGTTCGCCTTCGGAAGTGCCCTCAACGCTCGCCCCATCGCTGCCCTGATCCGCGACAGTCGGGGCGAGTTCTTCCTCTTCTTCGTCGTCATCAAAAAATGCGTCGTCGAAATCTAACTGTACGTCACTGTCAGCATCTTCGAGTTCAAGGGACTCAGCGTCACTTGATTCCACCGTATCTTCGCCTGGGCTCATCTGTACATCCGGAGACGAATCGATTTCGCTCCGGCGCGCGAACTCTTCGATCTCTTCCTCCTTGAATTTCCAGCTGCCTCGATCGGCAAAGCCGCGGATGTCCCCGTTTTCGCGCAGCCGCATCAGTTGGTCCGTTGAGAGACCAAGACGCTGGGCTGCTTCCTCAAGGGTCAAGTACTTCTTAGCCATCGTTGCGTAGACTCCAGACAGAGACGCGATTGCAGAACTGAAATTCGCTCTCGTTGATGTAACAGACCGTGCTGTAAAAGTTACGCCCCGGATTCAACAGCCGACGAATCGGCTCCGGCGCAGCGGCAGCGCAAATTGCCCAGTCCCCGTAATTATAAATGTCAGCAGGGTAGATGCAAGTTCTTTGTTGCCCAAGGGTAATGAGTTCCTACGGTCACCCGGAGCCACGGCTCAGTCAGGCCGATTATCCAGCAAACGCAATCCCTGGTCAGACGTCATAAAAGGATCTACCCTTACACTCATGCAGCGACGGTCCTTCCCCAGCGCACAGACAGTTCTCTGTTAATGCCGCTCGGCATTATGAAGACAAGGACTCCATGATTTCCCCACCACGCAGTGTTCTGCACGAAATAGCGATTCTGTGGCACATACACTGTGAAAGTGCTGACCGGTCGCATTTTTTTGCCCCCCGGGTGAGGAATCTGCCGTTGACTCAACATTTCAGGACTGGAACGGTATTCTGCCCGCACCGGTCTTCCACCGAACGCCGTCGCGCATGTGGCTACCAGATTCCTGTCGCGTGCCAGCTTTTCGAGGCCCCGCCACCGCGCGGACCAGGGCTGAAATAATGAAAGCCACCGAATGAACCGTCTTTTCGCTGGGTTGTTGCTGCTTGTCCCGGTCGACGTACTTACTGCGTGCGTTGCTGATGAGATCGATTTGGGGACTGTCACTGAGCGGCACAAGATGATCTCCATGCGAGATGGCAAGCATCTGTCGGCGTATCTCTATACGCCGAGCGGCAGCGGACCGTGGCCCGCCGTCTTTGAACAGCGATATGGCAGTCTGAGAGGAACGGCGACTCGCCAGAATGCCGCGAAAATGGCAGAGGCCGGATTCGTGGTGGTTCTGGTGAATTTCCGTGGTACGCACTTGTCAGAAGGAAAATGGGTCGGCTATCGGGCATTGCAATGGGGCGAGTTACAGGATGGTTACGACACTTGCGAGTGGCTGGCAGCACAAACATGGTCGACAGGGAAAATTGGAACGTTCGGTAGTTCGCAGGGCGGTTATGCTCAGAACTATCTTGCCGTAACGCAGCCGCCGCATCTGGTTTGCCAGTACATGATCGACACCGGCCTCAGCCTGTTTCAGGAAGGCTACCGAATCGGAGGAGGCACCCGTCCGGAACGGTTTAAAGGAATGGACGGAGTATGTGCAGATCCACAGGACAACAGGGACCTGTTGGCCGAATGGTTTGCTCACCCGCACTATGACGACTACTGGAAGGCCGAGGACTGCACTTTGCACTTTGCAAAAATGAACGTGCCATGTTTCACGATCGGCAGCTGGTACGATTTCATGAACCAGGGCTCGATCGCCAGTTTCGTCGGGCGACAGCACAAAGGTGGCATAAATTCTCGAAGCAAGCAGCAACTGTTGATTGGTCCCTGGTTGCACGGCCGCACGAACAAGGGAAGTCGAGTTGGCGACATGACGTATCCGGACAATGCCACATGGCCTGTCATGGAACACATGGTTCAGTGGTTTAACCACCATCTCAAGGGGCAGCCAACCGGTGTGGATGACGACGACACCGTACGGTACTACGTGATGGGGGCAGTCGGAGAGGCCGATGCTCCCGGTAACGTCTGGCGTTCCGCAAACAATTTCCCACCGGAAGCAACACGAACATCGTTCTTCCTGCAGCCGAGCGGAGGGCTCAGCGGAAGTCGGGCGAGCCGCACGACGGGGGCAACCAGCTACGTCAGTGACCCGAACGCTCCGATGGAAATACCGGGCCGTTCCTTTCCAGGCGCTCGCGATGCCAGAGCCTTCGAAACACAGGATGAGGTGTTGACGTTTACGACAGAACCTCT
>JAQWLN010000050.1 GCA_029247265.1 Fuerstiella sp. | reverse complement strand
TGCTGATTGATGGCTGAGCACCCCTTGAGCAGCAGCAGTCTCTGGCAGAGCCAGTGGCACATTAAACGATCACGAGATGCGACGACGAAGGCACGATTGTTTAGCCGCACGACGTCGCCGCTCCGCTGTGCGCGACTGAAGTGGAATGTAAAACTGATTCGACCGGGTCCGAAGAGCATGGGCACGGAATGTCCGGACTTGCCTGGCACTGGCGGAGCCAGCGGCACACTTGTGGATTGCAGGCGGATGCTCCGGTGCCACGCCTTGCCTAGGGGCGTAGGCCGCACGCAGTGCAGCGCTGCGATCTCTTTGCCACCATTGCAACAAGAATTAGTCGGTATCGCGTTGCCCGCGGCCTGCTTTGGCGCGCAGCGGGCTTATCATCGACAAAACGTCGCCCGGTGGGGCAGGCAGTTACACGAATCTCATGCCGGCACGTGTTCCCCGTCGGTTCGCGAGGGCACCGTCCCGCGAACCGACAGCAATCGTTACTCGGCGAGCACTGACAGCAATCGCTACCCGGTGTCGTTGGCGTCTTGGACTCAGGTGGCAGTGGGGCACAGCCCACGTTTACGTCGACCAAGGCGGCGAGTCCACCAATAGCTGAGCAATAACAGAATCAGTGCCGTGAGATACGGAATCCCGACCTGCAGCACAGACTGTCGTGTGCGCAACCAGACGCCAATGCTCAGCACTGACCACTGCCGGCGCGACGGGCCGGCAGTCTGATTCCAGTCGAATCCGGAAGGGCTGCTGTCGGCATCCACGATTTGGAAATTGTTCGTGATGACAACATTGTCCAACGCCGTCATCAGAAGGCCATGAGGCGTTGACATCAGGCCAATGCCCTGGATTCCCGAAATTGGAACACCGACATCGGCCACGATGACGAACATTCGAGACGAAGCCCAGAACGATATGACGGCCAGAATCAGCACGCGAAGGACGAGGCTTGCGAATAACGAGATTGCTTTTCTCATTCGTTATCCCGCTCTGGCACCATAGGTGTATCCTGCCACGCCGTTCATCGTCGCTGTGTGCTATTTGCGTTGCTTTTTCGTGTCATGTTTTGGCCCTGCAGCACGTTCCGTCATCGACGATGGTGGAAACGACTGCACCTTTTTCGTGGCAGGTTTGCGATGATTCTTTGGTGCCTGGTCGATGTTTTCGGCCACGCGGTGCCACAGCTGACTCAGCTCGGTTGTCAGGGCCGTTTTGTCTGATGCCAGGTCGTGTGACTCGGTTCGATCTCTTGCCAGGTTGTAGAGTTCCCATTTTCCACCGCGGGCTGAGACGGCTTTCCAGTCACCTCGGCGAATCGCTCGATTGTTGCTGAACTGGAAGTACAGCCAGTCGTGGCCGTCACGTTGTTTTCCCTTCAGAATCGGCAGTAGCGACTTGCCCTGAATGGGAGTGGTCTTTTGACCGTCGTAATCCTCGGGATATTCTGCGCCAGCTGCATCCATACAGGTTGCCAGCAGATCGATCAGGTGACCGGGCTGATGGCTGATGGAGCCGTGTTTCGCGGTCAGTTCGTTCGGCCAGTGAGCGACAAGCGGCGAAGAAATGCCACCTTCATGCTGATTCTGTTTGTACCAGCGGAATGGTGTATTACCCGCGTGAGCCCAGCCGACGTCGTAACACCAGTAGGACTCGGGGTCCCAGGGCTTCAGCTCTTTGCCGCGAGTTCTTTCGAATGGGCAGGCACCGTTGTCTGAGCACAACAGTATCAGCGTGTTGTCGAATGCGTTCTTCTGTTTCAGGTGGTCGACCACTCGACCGATGTTCTGGTCTACACAGTCGACCATGGCGGCAAAGACCTCCATACGGTCTTCTTCCCATTGGCGTTCGTCGCTGGTGAGTTGTTCCCATGCGGGAATGTAGTCCGGTCGATCGCTGAGTTGGTGCTTCTCATCAATGAGTCCCATCTTCACCTGTTTTTCGTAGCGTCGACGTCTCAGTTCGTCCCAGCCGATTGCGTAGCGACCGTCATACTTCTGGACGTCTTTCTTCTTTGCCTGCAGAGGATAGTGAGGAGCATTGAAGGCGATGTACTGGAAGAATGGTTTGTCGGTCTGCAGCGCCTCGTCAATGAACCGGATGGCATAGTCGACGTTGGCATCAGTGGTGTAGAAATCGTCGTCGAAGTCACTCCATTTTTCGCCGTTCAAGCGAAACGTGTCGTCTCCCGTGAAGAAATTCGTGGCTCCGGAAAGGTGTCCCCAATACCGCATGAAACCGCGGTCCGTTGGTTGATTGTCCAGGTGCCACTTTCCTGCCATGGACGTAAAGTAACCAGCCTGCTGCATGACCTCAGCCACGGTCAGTGCCTTCTTCATGGCATTGTTACCAGCCTGGAATGTGTACTTGCCGGTCAGCAGGCAGATTCGTGAGGAATGACATTTGGCTGTATTGTAGAATTGGCTGAGACGTACGCCGCCTTTTGCGAGCTTGTCGACATTTGGTGTTTCGATTTCGCTGCCGTAGCAGCCGAAGTCTGAAAACCCCAGATCATCCACCATCATCAGCAGAATATTGGGCCGCTCTGCCGCAGAAATCGTCGGCAACGGCAAGAACGCAGCGAAACAGACGACGAAAATCAGTGAAAACGTTTGCCTGGAAAGCATTGTGGTAAGTCCTCGGAATAGTTTTTTGAGCTGTCGTAAGTTTAGCGTTCCTCTTAGCGGATTCTACTCGTTCCTCAGATGTCACGGAGACGGTGGTGCGAGTTGGGGTTTTCAGTTTCAGGCACGTACAGACATCGCTATTGTTGGGTCTGAAGAAATTCGTCCAATGTCTCAACCAAGGGGTCAGTCCATGAAATTCGCTGCTTTGTTTATCTGCGCGTCGACGGCTGTTATCGGCACGTCCGTCGCAGCTGAGCCGGAATATGATGCGGTCGAAAAATGGCTGAAGCCTGCTTCAGGTCAGGAAACGCTGGGGCCTGCTCATGGAGACGTTGCCGTCAGTCAGAACGGTGACGTGTACGTCAGTGTACTGAACAGTCCAAATGGCGGCATTCAGGTGTTCAACGCTGAAGGTGAATACCTGCGGAATGTGCCCGGTGCTCCGAACGACTTTCATGGTTTTGTGATTCACAAAGAAGCGGCGGGCGAGTTCATCTACGGCGCTCGGCTTGGTGGTCAGACCATTCTGAAGATGCAGCTGGATGGCAAGGTTGTGCTGCAGATGGATGGCTCATTGATTCCTGCCGAGCTGGTGAGGAAAAGAAACGGCAAGCCGACCCTGCGTCTGACGGCTGTGGACGTCGCTCCGGACGGCCGCATCTTTGCGGTGGATGGCTACAGCAGTGACATGATTCACATCTTCAGTGCGGAAGGTGAGTATCTGAAGAGCTTTGGCGGTAAGAAGGCACCCTACAGTTTCAAGACGTGTCACAAGATCGCGATTGATACTCGATACAACCCGCCCCGGATTATCTGTGTGGATCGTGAGAACCGACGTGTTGTACAGCTGTCGATTGATGGAGAGGTTTTGCACGTCATTCCGGACATGAAACGTCCGGCTGCCGTGGCGATTCATGGCGATCTGGCGGCGATCGCAGAAATCGAAGGACGGGTGAGCCTGATTGACAAGGCGGGAAAAACAGTGCGAACCGTCGGACACAATACCGTCAAGGAACAGACGGCCACGAACAAGGTGAAGCCTGAGGACTGGAGAACCGGTATTCTGATGGCGCCGCATGGCCTGGATTTCGATTCACAGGGCAACCTGTTTGTCACAGAATACAGTATCCACGGTCGCGTCCTGCGGTACGATCAGTAGTCCCCGTCCGTCTTCGACGGTTTATGCGAGCTGCCGCTCGGAAGCTGATGAAGCGGACCGTACGGTGGCAGGGCATCATCAGTGTCCGTGGGGGCGCGAGAAACAGAGTTCAAGGAATCCCAGGCTTTCAACAGGGCAGGGCATTACGTACGTCAATCGCATTGGGGTCTGATGTTATCGCTCAAGACAAATACTTTACCACTTCTGATCTGCACCGCGTTCAGTCACGCGTCCGTTGCTGTCGATTCAGTTACGTTCAATCGTGACGTGAGACCGATTCTGGCCGACAAGTGCTTTCATTGTCACGGGCCGGATTCAGCCACTCGTGAGGCGGACCTGCGTCTGGATGTTGAAGAGTCAGCGAAACTTGACCGCGACGGGCAGGTTGCCGTCAGGTCGGGGGATAGTCAGCACAGTGAACTTGTTCGCCGAATCATGTCACCGGACTCCGACCTGCAGATGCCACCAGCCGATTCCGGTCGGGTATTG
>JAQWLN010000268.1 GCA_029247265.1 Fuerstiella sp. | reverse complement strand
AAGAAGACACCGTTCTTTCCTTATCCGGTATCCGTCGAAAACGTCGACCCGGAGCTGACAGCTTTGTAACTCAGTCTAAATTTCGTGTTGTTTCCCCGTCGCAGTACTGCAAAGTGAATTCATGACAACCTTCGATTTTACATCCAGCATGGCCTCTTCAGGCTCAGGGGCTGTTGACGTGTCAACGCAGACGTCACCGATTGATACGGTGTGTGAAAAAGTTGCGCAACAGAATCAGGCAACGTTATCCGCCAGTCTGCCAGAGTCACAGAGCTTTTCACTCACCCGTTTTCAGCGTCTTGCCAGACGAAAAATGCTTCAGAAGCTGGACGTGCTGACGGGCGGCACGATTGAGTATTCGGATCCACTGACACAAAGACAATTCGGCGATCCGTTGGCTGACGGACTGAGTGCCGGACTGACCCTTGATGACCCTGGGGTGTACGGTCAAATTGCAATAGACGGAAGTCTTGGGTTCGCTGAGTCCTATCTTCGCGGGCATTGGCGGACAGACGATTTGACAGGCTTGCTGCGAATTTTCTGCCGCAATCTCAACGCTGCTCAAAGTCCAATATCGTCTGTTGCCGGCAAGTTTCAGCGAATCGCCGGATGGTTCCAACGTAATACTCGCAGCGGCAGTCGGCGCAACATCGCGGCTCACTACGACCTCAGCAACGAGTTCTTCGAACTCTTCCTTGACCCAACGTTGATGTATTCGTCCGCGTGGTTTGACGACGAACACACTTCGCTTCATACAGCTTCCGTCGCCAAGCTGGATCGGATCTGCCGAAAACTGCATGTGCGGCCTTCCGACCACATCATGGAGATCGGCACAGGCTGGGGCGGCTTCGCTCTTCACGCCGTTACGAAATATGGTTGTGACCTGACGACTGCAACGATTTCGCGAGCCCAATTCAAACGGGCGAAACAGAGGTTCGCTGACGCTGGCATTGCAGAACAGGTACAGCTTCTGGACACTGATTATCGAGATCTGCAGGGCCAATATGACAAGCTTGTTTCCATTGAAATGGTCGAAGCTGTCGGTGAACGATTTCTCGAAGACTATTTTCGTAGCTGTGGTCGACTGCTCAGGCCCGGCGGCAGGTTTGCCATGCAGGCAATCGTGATGCCTGAAAAGCGTTATGAAGCGTATCGCCATGGCACCGACTTTATTCGGAAATACATCTTTCCTGGCGGCTTTCTGCCCTCAGTCGCCGCGCTACAGACCGCGGCGGGGCGAACCACCAACCTTCGACTTGAATCTGTAGAGGACATGTCGCTGCACTACGCCAGAACGCTTGAACTCTGGCGCGACCGATTCTTCCATCGGCTGGACGACGTTCGGAAACTGGGCTTTAATGACCGATTCATCAGGATGTGGGAGTACTACTTATGCTATTGCGAAGCCGCGTTTCGCGAACAGGCCGTGAGAGTTGTTCAGATTGTATGGGACCAGCCCGCGTTCTGAAACCGGTGTCTCGTAGTCGATCTCGTAACGGTTTGATATTTGCGCTACTCATGAATGCCGCGGAGCACGGTCGAGTACCGGATTCCGTTATTCGGTACGGAATCCGACGGCTCTTGAAGGCGCGTCTGAGTGACCTTGAATCCGACCACGAAATCGATGCGACTCAACGTTTTATCGAGCGGACATTGACCGAGCCGATCGCAGTCCAGGCTGCTGCCGCCAACGAACAGCACTACGAAGTGCCGTCGGAGTTCTTTCAGCACGTGCTCGGCCCGAGGCTGAAATACAGCAGCAGCTACTGGCCGGACGGAGTGGGTTCATTGGAAGCCGCAGAGAACGAAGCATTGCGGGTGACGTGTGAAAACGCCGGACTGGAAGACGGGATGAAGATTCTGGAACTCGGCTGCGGCTGGGGTTCGTTGTCCCTGTGGATGGCCGACAGGTATCGATCAAGTCAGATTACTTCTGTTTCGAATTCCGGTTCTCAGCGTCGCTATATCGAAGCTTGCGCTGCTGAGTCAGGCCTTTCGAATCTGCGAGTCGTGACCGCTGACATAAACGACTTTTCAACGGAAGAATCGTTCGATCGAGTCGTCTCAGTTGAAATGTTTGAGCACATGAGAAACCACCGCGAACTGACGCGGCGCATTCACGACTGGCTGAGTCCCGATGGGAAATTGTTTGTACACATCTTCTGTCACCGTCGATCTGCCTACCTGTTCGAAACAGATGGCCCGCAGAACTGGATGGGGAGACACTTCTTTACCGGAGGCATGATGCCAGGTGCGGACCTGCTTCCGCGCGCCAGCACTTCAATGCAGGTGGTGAATCAGTGGAAGTGGAACGGCGTACATTACGCGAAATCCTGTCGGGCCTGGCTGGAGAACCAGGATCGAGCGCAACATGTGCTGCAGTCTGTGCTGGCGGACACCTACGGAAAGGACGAAGCCATCCGCTGGCACAATCGCTGGCGACTGTTCTTCATGGCATGCGAAGAACTGTTCGCGTTTAATGGCGGCAATGAGTGGTTCGTTTCTCATTATCTGTTTGCGCCATGAGCGAAGCACAACAATCTGCTCATCTGCTGACAGTTGCATTGATCTCCGTTCTGATGGTCGTTACATGGCTGATTAGCCTGTGTCGCAAAGATGCAGGTGTCATCGATATCTGCTGGGGAATTGGCTTCGCCCTGATTGCCTGGGCCATATTTCTGAATGCTGGGGAACCTCACGAGGATTCGTGGCTGCTGGCCATTCTGACCACCGTCTGGGCGGTACGACTGAGCATTCACCTGGCCGTGCGGAATCTCGGAAAACCGGAAGATTTTCGCTATCGAGCAATGCGGGAACGATGGGGCAGATCTTTTCCGCTGGCCAGCCTGTTCATCGTGTTCGGTCTGCAGGGAGCCGTCATGTGGGTCGTATCGCTGCCGATTCAAATCAGTCTCTCCGTCACCGCTCCAACTTCGACAACTTTCGTCGTCGTGGGTGTAGCGTTGTGGGCTGTCGGAATATTTTTCGAAACGGTTGGCGACTGGCAACTGGTCCAGTTCAAAAACAATCCTGAAAATGCGGGGCAGGTGCTTGATACCGGACTTTGGCGATACACAAGACATCCCAACTATTTCGGCGACAGTCTTGTTTGGTGGGGACTTTTTGTGGTGGCCGTTTCACAAAGCGGCGCGTGGTGGACGATCATCAGTCCGGCGACGATGACAATCCTGCTGCTGCAAGTGTCAGGAGTCTCGCTGCTGGAAAGGACGCTACGGAGTTCGAAACCGGAGTACGCCGACTACGTAAAACGAACCAACGCGTTCCTGCCGGGCATGCCGCGGCGCAGATCGTGAAAAGGATTGTTCTGACGCAGCGAAGGGTTTTCTCATGGTCGAAAGGCGAAATTGTGAAAAAAGTACTGGCCGTTCGGTGAATCAGGTCCACCAACTACCAATGCCGGAGTTATACAGATGCCGTTTTGTCTAACCATTCGCGGAATGAGCATTCTCCGCAACTGCCAATACCGTCTTTAGCAGCACCTAACCAACTGTTCGCTATTCGGACGACTCACAGTTCACTGAAATGCTCACACTTCGCCATCGTAAAGGATCCCCGTGACCGAATTATCTTAGGAACGAATCACCTGCATGGAAGTATGGGGCGGGAACCGCGCCACATGGTCAAGTTTTGTTGTTCCGGGGCTGGACATTTGGGTTTACAGTCAACCGTTTCAGGGCGACGAGCAGGGTGGAGACGTGTATTACGTTTCCTCATGTGCATCCGGCCGAATCACGCGGATGCTTGTTGGAGATGTCAGCGGGCACGGAGCGGAAGCATCAGCTCTTTCCGCCGAACTTCGCGACATCATGAGGCGCAACGTCAACTACGTCGATCAGTCTCGTGTTGTGAAGAGCCTGAACGAGCAGTTCGAAGCGGCAGCCACCGTTGGACGATTTGCGACAGCGATCGTTGGGACATACTTCGCGCCGACGCGCAGCCTGACAGTGTGTACCGCAGGCCACCCACCTCCGCTGGTCTACTGCGCGGCCTCCCGATTATGGACACCTCTATCGGCGGACGGTTCAAGTGATTGTGACCAGACCAACCTTCCGTTTGGAATTTTGGGCGGACAGGATTTCCTTTCGACAAAGCTCAAGCTCTTGCCCGGCGATATGTTGCTGGCTTACACGGACTCTCTGTTCGAAGCATATGACTCAGACGGCAAAGTCGTGGGAGCGGCCGGAATTACGGGAATCGCAAATTCCATCAGCATAGATGCGCCTCGCGATTTTGTGACCACGCTGCTTCGGCGGATTAGAGATCTCAGTCCGAAGAACCTTGACTTGGACGATAAAACTGTTGTGCTCACTCGAGCGAATACGCAGGGTGTCACTCTCAAGGACAATGCCTTGGCTCCGTTTCGGGTGCTGCGTAGGCTCTTTGACTGATAACAAGTTTTGCTTCGCGTCTGCAAACCTGCGGAATTGTGGACAAAGGTAATATCAATTTGGTCGTCGCGTTGGAGCTGGACAGCAGTCGAGCGGACAGACGTCGTGGTTCGGCGGGAAACGCCCAAGCGACTCTCTATTATTGCCACCGAGACGTTCGGTGATCAGCTTGCGAATCATCCCGACAAAACGAGGATGCGTTCCGACAGTCGCGGACCGAACCATGTTCAGTCCGATTTTCTGACATGTTTCCTGCGCTTCGTCGTCAAGGTCGTACATTACTTCCATGTGGTCTGAGAGAAATCCGATGGGCATCACGACCACATCCTGCACATTCGTGGACTTCAGCTGACGCAAGTGATCATTGATGTCCGGTGCAAGCCACGTGATTTGTGGCGGTCCGCTACGGCTCTGAAATACCAGTTTCCATTGGTCTCGAGCGATACCGGCGGCTTCGGACACCAAGCGGCACGATTCGGTCAACTGTTGAACATAGTCACACGCTGAAGCCATCGATTCCGGAATGCTGTGAGCGGTAAAGGCCACGCGAACTGCGGGCTGTCGATCTGGCGCAACGTGGTTGACGGCGTCTCGGACGCATTCACCGCAGACAGCAACGAAGTCGGGGTGATTGTAAAAGACGCGAATCTTATCCACGGCCGGGGCTCCAACACCGGCATTCTCCTGGGCTGTCATGATGTTTTCACGGTACTGGCGACAGCTGGAATACGAACTGTAGGCCGCTGTCACGAACGCGAGAGCCCTTTTGATTCCGTCACGCTTCATCTCCTGCATCGTGTCAGAAAGCATCGGATGCCAGTTTCGGTTGCCCCAGTAGATCGGCAGATTGATCCGGTGAGCGTCAAGTTCCTGACGGAGTGCTGAGATCAATTCGCGGCACTGGTCATTGATGGGGCTGATTCCGTCAAAATGGTTGTAGTGTTCGGCGACCTCCAGTATCCGTTGACGAGGAACGTTGCGACCTCGCAGCACGTTCTCAAGAAACGGCATGACATCATCCGGTCCTTCGGGGCCACCGAAGGACACCACCAGTATCGCGTCGTAGATATCGCTCACTTCAAATTCTCGCTCTCACTATATAGCTTTGTTTACCTGCGTACATGGTTCTTCCACACCCGGGCCGATTGTGGATACCTAGTCAACTCTGGAATTGATTGCACTGATGAATGGCGGATACAGCATGGGGGAGAAGCACAAAGCCTGTGTCTGCAGGTGAAGACGAATTTCTGACATGGAGGTTCGCAGAATGACCTGCTCCTAAAACTGAGCGGGTTTGTTCAGAGCATTTACGCGAACTCAGCTCGGCAGGTTACTTCGCGGCAGACCTCGGTGCTGTCCACTCAAATGTGAGCAGTCCGTTCAGTTCCCGCACAAATACCTGATTACCCGCGACTGCAAGGTGAGCCCACGTAGAACCATCACTCACGTGCCGGGTATCGACTTTTACGAAATCCTTACTGTTCAAATCCAGCAGCAGCAGATCGCCGCGTTCATCCAGCGCCAGCACATTGCTGCCGTTAGCCACCATGCTCCAGTATTTGCCGAAGGGTCTGGTCGTCCACAACGTTTCGCCGCTGTCCGGGTCCAGGCATACGACACGTTGATTGCGCAGGTGCACATAGATGTTACCGTCGACCACAACCGGCGAAGACATGTATGCTTCAGTCTTTCCCTTCCACAGTTCTGACACTCTATACACTTCGCCCGTTCGCGAAACCTGAAACATGAATGAGCCGCCGCCGTAGCTGCTCGTGAAAATCCTGTCGCCGATCACCGTGGGTGTCAGAATGTTCATGCCTCGAAATGCTGGTACTGCTACGGACCACAATTCCTGACCATTGTCGAGCGAAACGCCGGAAAGCCTGGACCGAGACTGCACGACAAGCTGTCGAACTCCGGTGATCTCTGCGATGATCGGAGACGAGAACGCTCCTCCCATCATGCCGCCGTCTTCTGTCAGTGATCGCCAGACCGTAGCGCCTGTCTTACCGGACAGCTTGACCAGTCCTGCTGCGGTCTGGACGTAGACATGACCTGCATCCACCAGTGGTGAACAGGCGAAGCCAAATGACTGATTTCCAGTGCCGAATTCTTTACGAAAATCCTTCCGCCAGATCTCCCGACCGTCGACGGCGTCCAGCCCGACCATGACGTCTTCCATGCTGGCTACAAACAGTCGCCCATCCGCATATGCGGGAGTGGAACGAATCCAGCTGCCATTCGCCGCCGCAAAGAATGGAACGGTCATGGCACCCGGCCATTGGACTTTCCAGATTTCACCCCCGGTGACCCGATCCAGAGCCCGCACGATCTCCGTCTTTCCCACGGTTTCCGTTACGAAAACCCGATCTGCGGCCACGACGGGGCCGGAGTAGCTGTCTCCCAGCGGCACTCGAAACATCTGCTTCAAGCTGTCATTCGTCAGGTCCTGCGGCCATGTTTTGGCCTCCAGTTGGCAATCCCGGCTAGGGCCTCGCCATTGAGGCCAATTCTCCGTCTCGCAAGCGAATGCAAAGACGGGAAACATCAATAGCAGGGTAGCGGGCAATTTCATTAGAGATTCTCCGGATAAGTCTGAGGCAAGTGCACAGCAACTCTTTGGTTCTAGTCTCGGCTTTCCCTCTGGCTACCCAAAAACTGGCCAGAATTTGACCTGTCCTGAGCTCTGCGAAGTGTCTCGATGAGCCATCTATTTGACTGGGCTAGAGGCATACCCGAATCCTGAAACCTTCGAAATCGACATGAATAGCGATCACAAGACGGAACTCAGTGGTTGTTCCCAATTCGTCTTTTCGCAGTCCGGAACGCCGAAAAGGAAATCGAGACTGATTGTCACTTAGGTCGAGTTATGAGTTAATACCGCCAGCCACCCTGCAGCAGTACGCCGCCGCTAAGTGACACTTCCTTTTTCGTGGATTCGTATTCTATTCGGCGGTTGAACGCGAAGCCGAATTCTGCGAACCAGCCGCCTCCGCCGTCGGTGGCGTGGTCAATTCCGAACATCAGACGAATGTCACGTAAAGACAATTCGTCCGTCTGACCCGATGCTCGTGTCACGCTCCAAGTGTTTCCGCCGATGCCGGTGGTCAGGTAGCTCCAGGTTTCACTTTGGCTGCTGTGTTTTGTCAATCGATACGCGATTTTTGATTCTGGAAATCGCAGATCGAGTTTCGTGGTCGGTTTTGGCGTCCACGTCAGGCCTACTGCGGGCAACAGAGTCAAATCGGCTCGGTCAAGGTACACGGCACCAAACGACAGCGACAGCACGTCGGGCTTGCAGTCCCAGTTCAGCAAGCCGAGACCAAAGACGCGAAAAGCCTGGTCACTTGTCGTGAAGTCGCTGCGGACGGAGGGTCGCACGATGGCCATGACACTCAGGCGGTCATTGATGGGTTTCCGGTAAAAGAAGTTGATCCCGGTTTCGAACAATTCGTTCGGAATGTCAATGCTTGGCGCAGCATGGACAAAATCTACCCGAAAGGAAGGCGTCACTCCCACGATGTTGTCAAAGCTGCCCAGCGGCACGCCGAATCCGATTGTTGTTTCGAAGAAACTGCGCTTAGATCGTTCTTTCCGGTAGCGCCCAACCAGCCGCCGGATACGGTAATGTTCTGTATAGCCTGTTTCTTGAATCGGCTGACGGCAAGCTCATTCACTGCCACATCGGCTGTTGAAGGTCAACCGTGATCTGCGTGCAGAATCGGGGTGGACTTGCCAGAAATCGTCCGGGCCTGAGCGTCGATCGTCAGAAAGATTATGATGCAGTAGATTCGTGTCACGGCAGAATTCTAGATGTGTCTCGGTCTGTTGACCGTGTCAATGCAGATGATTGTTTCCGTACGCATCGGCGCAAGCTGTGAACAGCTTTGCAAACTGGCGATTGTTGCCGGTGGGACCCGGGGCCGAATTCAATCGTTTGCCTGCTTGACAGATATGGAATCGATCTCCAGCTTAAACGGTCCCGGTTTCTTATCGCCCAGAAGCACACCGATTCCGCTCACCTGACCGGGGTTTAGCGGAGAGTTGGAAACGACTCGTCCGAACGACGTCGCGACGAATCTGGAGAGTGGCACAGTCACCTCAATCCATTCGTTCTTCTTTGTCTGAAACGTGGCTCGGTAAGAAAACGCCATGCGGCGGGCGGGAGTGTACAGATTCAAGGTGTATTCCCGGCCGTCTCCGCGAACCTTGATCCTGATCGAATCACCATTCCTGAGCTGCAGAGAAGTCGATCGGGAACGCAAGGACGCGAATCCGCCGTTGTTGGCCAACGACAGCGTGCCAAAGAATTCGAGGTTCTTGAACTGATTGATTCTGAAGCGGCCATCGGATCGCCCACCCATCACGCCATCGTTAACTGTTTGCCACTGACGTGCAGAGTCAGGGTTGTTGAAAGAAAACACTGTGCGGTCAGCTGTCGAAGGGTCCGCAATGGCGTCTACAGTCATTAGTGTCAGGAGCATCATGGTTGTTCGGAACATCATTTCGGTTTCCATATGGTTTGGTTGGGATGAGTCTTTGTAGTTTTCACGGTGTATGCCGGCAGTACCGGTCATACCGAATGAGACCGCGTTTCTGAGGTCGTATTTGGTTCACCCTGTAACGTTGCAGACAAAATGTTGCCAAGTTGAAAGCTGTTGCTCATAACAGCCTTTCCGTTTCGCGTAATGCGTCCGCGGAATTCAAAAATGTCACCCAGTTGATCTGCAAGTTCCACATGACAGTGAACCGTGTCACCCAGTCGAGCGAATCGACGGAAACGTGCTCCTTTCACTCGAATCAGCACTCCTAAAGCGTATTCGTTGACAAACGGGTCGTGCGTGTTGAATTCCTGCATCGGGTTGAACCGCGCGGCCAGCAGGATTCCGGCTGTTTGAGTTGTCATCTCCTGCAACATCGCACCAGGTACGATGGGAGCTCCCGGAAAGTGACCACGCATGAAGTGTTCACTACCTGTGATCGTCGTTGAAGTGGCGATTGCTCTGTCGTGGATCTCGTTAATTGACCTGACCATCAGGTATGGATCTCGGTGGTGAAGATAATCTTCGACATTGTCGAAGTCATGCTGGAAAACGGACATACACACTCCTGCGATCTGTTGTACGGGGGCTTATGTGTCATTCCACGGTAGTCTGATAGTAGACGCCGGTCGGAATCCGTCCAGTCAGTGCTGAATACGCTGAAGGATCGGCCGTGACTGCTGATCTGCAGCCTCACATCTTCATCCGCGTCAGCACGGATCCGAGTCCTCCGTCAACACCAATGGTCTGGCCGGTCATCCAGGTGTTGGCAGGACTGAGCAACCATGAGATGACTCGCGCAACGTCGTCTGGTTCTCCAAGTCGTCCAAGTGCATGCATGCTGGCTGACATGGCAGCAGCTTCTTCTGTTTCCCAGAGTTTGCGAGTCATTTCTGACTTCACAAGGCCGGGCGCGACGGCGTTTACCTGGATTCCGTGTTTGGAATACGTCGCAGCAGCGGACAATGTGAGACCGATGATGCCGGCTTTTGCGGCGGCAATGGCCTCATGGTTGGGCAGTCCAATCCGTGCAGCAGCAGAAGAGACGAGAACGATCGAGCCACCGGTCTGCCGCAGTGATTTCGCGGCCGCTTGAATCAGAGAAAACGAAGACGTCAGATTGGTGGTGATCGTGTTATGCCACTCAGCGTCGGTCGTCAGGTGTGCAGGCTTCAACAACACAGAACCTATGCAGTTGACGACACCGGTGATGCTTCCATACTTCTCTGCCGCTGCTTTGACGCAGGATCTGATCGAAGAGGGAGAATTGGCTTCAATGCTGTGCACATCGCAATCCACTTCGTCCGCCATCAGGGCTGCTTTCCGGGAATCGCGCGCCCCGACAACGACGTTGTCTCCCGCGTCAGACAATTGTCTGACAAGTGCTGAACCGATGGACCCCGTGCCACCAAGCACGACAAAAGTGTCTCTGCGGTCTGCCATATTATCAATCCTTCTGTGAACGTCGCTATTGTGCTTCAAGACAGGTAGGTCTGGTATCGGAGTGGGGCGACGATGCTTCCTGGAATGAACTGAAAGAGCCTGCCGGCGTGTTGCCACTGCATTCGCCGTCGCCGGGCCGGCATTTTTTTCCTGAGAGACTGTTCAATCGTAAGACGTTCGGCCTTCTTTGAAGACTTCAAGGTGATCATCCATCCACTCCTGCAGAAGCATGGCTTCCGCAATCATTGCACTACACAACAGTATGGTTTCCTGTCCGGAGATTGGTCGTAGCTGCACCGGTTCGCAGCTCGTGAAGTCCTTGGCGGTACTGCGTTTAACCCACAACTCACAGGTCCCATGAGAGTGCTCAAGGAGGTAGGAATCCGTCGGAACTGAACTGTTCTCTGCGTTCGCCATGACTGCCCCTTTCGGAGTGGCTCGAGAACCGTCCCTTTCGAAGTCAACGCATCGAATCTTAATTTTTGTACATATGCCGTAGTCACTACTGGCACGACAGCCGCAGATCTGTAGAGAAGGCCAGGTTCACTCCTCAGTAAACGGTATGAAGGGAGGCTGCATCACAGCTCGGTGGCACCTACCCAGGCGTGACGCCCTGACGTGTCCACTTGAGTTCCTCGGAATTCCAGTCCGTGCTTCAGGTCTGGTCACGTCTCTTGAGACTGGGACGAACATCGCACCTCGAACCGTCGAATGGGCTCAGAGCCTCTCTGACGCCCTGAAAAAGAAGCTGGCAAAGGCTGATCTGATCCAACTGGATGCCGCAACCGAAATGCCTCAGTTGGAAACTTTCGTCAACGCCTGGATTACCAGCCGTACGGAGGTTAAGGAATCAAGCCGTCTGGTTTACGGACGTGCCCGAAACTGGCTTGTGAAGTTCTTCGGTAAAGATCGGTCAATCGATACGATCACTGCGGGGGATGCAGACGACTGGAAACGGTACATGCTGCAGGACATTGGTAAGAATACTGCCCGTAAAATGTCTGGTGTTGCGAAGCAGATGTTTCGTTACGCCGTGAGAAAACAGCTAATTGAGGAGGATCCGTTCACTGACCTGCCATCGGCGGTGGGTTCAAACGAGAAGCTACGAAGATTCATCCCCGCCGCGGTGATTGATCGAATCATTGGCTTCGCTCCTGATGCAGAATGGAGACTGATCATCGCACTGGCTCGCTACGGCGGTCTGCGTACGCCAAGTGAAACATTTCGCCTGCAATGGAAAGACGTAAATTTCGAACGTGGAAGAATCTTCGTAACAGAGCCAGAAGTGGAACATCATGACGGACGAGGCTTACGTGAGATGCCCCTGTTTCCCGAGCTACGGCCTTATCTTGAAGACGCGTTCAACATCGCGGCTGATAAGAACGGTTGTGTATCCCCCGATCGGCATATCATTGGAACACACCGCCCCACTTCCGGAAACCTGAGCACTGAGTTTCATCGGATCATCCGTAGAGCGGGGGAGGAATCCTGGCCGAGGATCTTCCAGAATCTGCGGGCAAGTCGTCAAACTGAGTTGGAAAAACAACACGGCATGAAGGCCGCTTGTGAATGGCTTGGCAACAGTCCGAAGGTCGCGAATCGCCACTACCTGACCGTCACTGAGGAAGACTTCGGTCGGGCTCTGGAATTGACCCCGAAATTGACCCCGGACATAACTGGACAGGAGGTGTCGGAGCAGGACAGAGTGACCACGACCAAAGTGAGTCTCGCCAGGAAAAATGCAGACTCATCAACGAAAAATGGGGCTGCCAAGCAAAACCTGACAACCCCATTCAGTGGACCTAACTGGACTCGAACCAGTGACCTCCACGATGTCAAGGTCTCGAAGACCTGACACGAAAACGACTAACACCAATAGTTTCCCTCATCGAACGTTGCATTGCAATGCATTGATTTTCATCGCCGTTTAGTCGAATCGGGTACAATCGGGTACACCGGAAAAAATGCCACCGCTGTTCAATCGCCAACCTCAGGCTTCGCGATAGCCTCAGGTGACAGCAGTCTGCGCAGCGCTACCGGGCGTTCCGGACGACGAGACCACAAAGGCATTGACGTCCGTCGACTCGACTGGAAAATGCAGGTCGCAATCAGTGTCGCGAAATACTGACGAAGCCATTGTTACAGCCTCGTACACTTCGCAAATTTCGGAAGGATTCGGAAGGATGACCGAATTTCAGCATGAGGATGCAACATCTACTGCCATCGCACTGCGCGAGGTGGACGGTAGACTCAACCAGATGTCAGAGGAGCAGGGCAACGCAAGCGGCCTGTGGCGGACGCGATATGCACTCGAGGACGAGTTGAAACTTCACGAAGTTTCCGAATGCGATGGCCATCGTCTCACACCAACTCAGGTGCGTGCCCTGGACGCGCTGATAAATGGCGCGTCCCAAGCGGAAGCCGCCGAAGCAGCCGGTAAATCAACGCGATGGCTGTGGACTCAGCTGAACAAAGGTGGCGAGTTTCTCAATGCCTACAAACATGCAGTGCAGTCGCTGCAGAAGCAGTCTCACCTCACGGCGTTGCAGAGGTCGCGTGACGTAATGGACGTGGTCACCAGCATTGCCCTCGACCGCAAACACAAAGACTGCCTGAAGGCCGCTCAGCTCATTCTGCAGTTGCACAAGCACTAAGCTGTGGTGGTGTTAATCGTGGTTAGGTTTGGATGACACCAGCGTTGGACTGCGTCATTACCTGACCCCACAGCGGTTTCATTTGGTGTCACATGGTCTCAAACCGTCCCGCAGCCGTTTTAACAGGTCAGGATGACAGATCAGGGCCACCACGAGTTTATGTGCGTCGTCGTGAGCATCACCAGGGCTCTTCTTCGCGGACAAAATCGAGCACACAGGTACGGGGCGCTGTTTCTCCAAGGGTTGTCATGAGGTTGTC
>JAQWLN010000265.1 GCA_029247265.1 Fuerstiella sp. | reverse complement strand
CGAAACAACATTGCGGCTGCCGTGTCTGACTCCGCCCACGGCCGACGCCAGCTGGTAATATTCCTTCTGCAGAATCGGGTCAAACTTGTGATCGTGGCAACGTGCACAATTGACTGTGAGTCCCAGAAACGTCTGCGAGATCGTACCCACATAATCCTCAATCTCATCCTGCCGCACGACGGCTTTCATCGCTGAACTCTGCTGATTATGTCCTACTTCGTCCCACGCTCCGGCCACAAGAAATCCAGTGGCAATAATGGCGCTGGTGTTATCGGGATACAGAATGTCGCCGGCCAGCTGCTGGCGGACGAATTCGTCGTAGGGCATGTCGCTGTTGAAGGCGTCGATGACCCAATCGCGGTAGTGCCACGAATCCGTACGCAGCTTGTCTCGTTCGAAGCCCTGACTTTCGCCAAAGCGAACGACGTCCAGCCAGTGCCGTCCCCAGCGTTCTCCGAAATGCTTTGAATCCAGCAGCCGGTTCACCAGATCATTGTATGCCGTCTCACCTGATTGAATTGCGGCCCGTTCAAATTCCAGCACCTGTTCCGGAGTCGGTGGCAGCCCCGTCAGATCAAAGCTCAATCGTCTCAGCAGCACCCGGGGTGTCGCTTCCGACGACGACGTGAGGCCGCGACTCGCCAGTCTTTGCAGTACGAAAGCATCAATCGAGTTTTGAAAGCGTTGGTTTGAGGCGACTGCAGGTACTTTCGGACGACGCAACGGCTGCAGAGCCCACCAGTCGATGCCCGCCCGCTTGGTGGTGGTGACTCGAAACCGGTCGATCGGACTGGTGCCCCATTTTGCGCCACTGGTGATCCAGTTCCGCAGCACCTGCCGCTCCTGCTGGCCGAGCGGCTTCTTTGGTGGCATTTCGGCAGAATCGATTTGTTGCCACAACAGGCTCTGGTCTAATTTCCCCGGTACGATGACTGCGCCGGAATCGCCGCCTTTCAGCGCGGACGCTGAGTCTGTCAGATCCAGCCCACCTTTGGGGTCTGCACCGCTGTGGCAATCCAGACAGTTATCGATCAAAACCGGGGCGATGTCTCGATCAAAATTCGGAGCCTTGTCCTGACCAGCAGCGTTGACGGCTAGCGCACAAAGCCCCGTGAACGTCCCGATGACGCATCGGAGACGCTTCATACGACGCCTTACATTGGGCTGACACATCTCATCTCTCGTACAGGAACTCTGTCTTTCATGAATCAACAGTATGCAAAGCAGATTACCCCAGAGTCAGGCCTCGTTGCAAACACATCGATCAAATCAAGCAACGACGAAACCACGAGCGGATGAGGACGTTGAAGAAACTCATGAAGCCCTGAGCAGAAATAGCCACCAGCCACAGTCGCCAATTCTGGCAGTCCAGGCAGACTTTAGGGCCTGTTCGGATGATCCGTGTTGTACGGTAAGTAATCAAGATCACGATTATGACTGCACGATAGGTATGAGAAAGGACCTGACTGAGGCCCAAGTCTCGGCAGGAATCGCAGTGAATCAAACAGGTTGCACCAATGTTTCATTACGAATGGCATGTCGAAATGAATTCCCATCGGCTCCGCGGCATCTGTCTGTTGGTTACGACATTCCTGGTCGCAACGCCGGCGGCTCTCACACAGGACAGCACTCTGACCACATCGGCAGACTTTGCCGGTGTTACTGACACGGTGAGTTCGGCTCTGTGGACTGGTGATCTCGAGACCATCAGTGGTTCGCTGGTCACTCCTGTGGCCTGTAGCAGCTGCGGTCAAAAGAACCCCTACTGTCAATGCCAGCAGGATCGTTGGATTGACATCTGGGACGGCAGAATGGAGATCGGCCTGAACGGTGCTGAGGGGAACAGTCGCAACGTTAACCTCGTTACCGGCTTCGATGCGAAACAGACGGCCGGGAATGATACGCTGACCCTGGATGTTGACTATCTGTTTTCACGTGACGAGATTGAAACAACCAAAAATCGATTCTATTCACTGACACGATGGGAACGTGAAAACCCGAATTCCAATTGGGGCACGTTCGCAGACGGGTGGTTTGAATACGACGAACTGGAAACGTTTAAGGCCCGCCTGGGGCTTCACGTCGGTGGAGTCGTCACGCTGGCCAAGACACAGAAGTGCCTGTTCAAAGGTCTGATCGGAGTTGGAGCATCAAAAGAATTCCAGGGCGCTGACACCGCCTGGAGGCCGGAAGGATTTCTGGGCTCGGTCTGGGAAAAGACGATCACCAGCCGACAGAATTTCTATGTCAGATCTGTCCTCTTTCCGGACGTTGGCAACGCCGGAGAATTTCGACTTAACGCTCGAGCCGGCTGGGAATACGCCATGAACGACCAGAAGACCGTGAAGCTCGGTCTGAGCGCATTTGATCGCTATGACAGCGTAGCGGACCCTGGCGATCAAAAGAACAACATCGACTACTGGGCCTCACTGATCTGGGACTTCTAGCCAACAGTCGGTTAAGCCGTGCCCCACGGAAAAAGAAGTGGTTTCCATGCCAGCACGCAGCGCCAGCAAGTGAGTGAGTTGCCGCCATCGTTCTTTCGCGAACGTGAGTCACTCGCTTGCGTTTCGTGCTTGTCTTCAGCGCTATCCCAACCATTCATTGTTGTCAGGCACTTCCACACGTAGGTCACGCTTGGTCAGACGCGCCGCCGGCAGTATCCGGGGCGCGTGGATTCCTGCTGTCCAGGTGGTCTCGGACACGCTGCAGGAATTCACAGATCGGCGCCCCCTTCATCAGCAGGTCGTCGGCGTTGCAGTTCGCGACATGGTGAGCAGCATTCGTATCAGCCTGTTCAGTCCGCCTAACGTGGGCCGCTGATTGCGATGTTTCGGCTGTATTGCTTCTATTTCCACTTGCCAGCCGTTCGCTGAGACATCTACCATCAGAATCTGGCCGTGTGTCTGCAGACGCTGGCCTGGTACGGCAGAGGGCTTAGGGCCATTGTCCTCTGTCGTACACTTTCTTTTTTTTCGCTCGCCTGCGACTGAGACGCTTGTTGTCGCTGTGTTGCGAATAACCGCCGAATCGCGACGTTTCTGAACCGCGATACGACTCCGGAACGCCTTTGATTCCGTGCGTGGTTGTGTTCCGCTCGGCAACAGATGCAAGACTTACGAGTTTAGTAATCGTCTTCGTTTGGTGTGTGCCGCATTCCGGGTACAATGACGCTGTGCCCTGATTTTTCTTAACGGACGTGACACAGCGGACAATGATCAACTTCACCTCAGACCCCATCGACTTTAATCAGGTGACCGAATCCGTCCGGTCACATGCGGCGGGCGCTGTCGTTCTGTTTCTGGGGACGGTTCGTGAATTCACCGGCGAGGTGCAGACGTCTTCTCTGGAATACGATGCCTATCCGGAAATGGCAGTGCAGGAACTGCATCAGCTGGACACTGATGTTCGTGAGAAGTGGCCTGTGATTGACGTGGCCATGGTGCATCGCACGGGGGCTTTGCAGCTGGGCGACATTGCCGTGGCTGTGGCCGTCAGTTCGGGACATCGTAAGGAAGCGTTTGCGGCCGGCCAGTGGCTGATCGATACGTTGAAAGTACGCGTCCCGGTCTGGAAAAAGGAAATCTACGCCAGCGGCGAAACCGAGTGGGTGCATCCGTCGGGGCAAACGAGTGAACGACCGACCGCCGACAAAGCCGATCTGTCAGGAGCTGAGTCGTGAGTGCTTCGGAAAATACCACGCCGGCGCGACAGCTGGTCGATCGTTTTGGGCGAGTGCACAACAATCTACGGATCAGCGTGACCGACCGCTGCAACATCCGCTGCTTCTACTGCATGCCCGCCGATAACGTGCAGTTCATGCCTCGGGCGGAATTGCTTTCGTTTGAGGAAATCGAACGCGTAGTGCGGATCGGGACAACGCTGGGCATCGATCGCGTGCGGCTGACGGGTGGCGAGCCGCTGGTGCGTCGCGAACTGCATCGGCTTGTCGAACGCCTGTCGCGGGTCCCCGGCATTGTCGATATTGGCCTGACCACGAACGCGGTCCTGCTGGGCGAACAGGCGCAGCAGCTCAGAGACGCGGGGCTTAAGCGGCTGAACATCAGCCTGGACGCTCTCGACCCTGAGGTCTTCAAGCAGGTGACACGTCGTGACAGCTATGACAAAGTCATCGCAGGCATCGCTGCCGCGCGAGCTGCCGGGTTCTCACCCATCAAGATCAACGCCGTTTCGGTGAAGGGACTGACGGAAGATCAGCTTATTCCCTTTGCCGAACTGGCTCGTGAGACCGACACGGAGGTGCGGTTTATTGAATTCATGCCGCTGGACGCGGACGGTCAGTGGGACCGCGAGAAAGTCCTGTTTGCTGATGAAATCGTCGCCCTGCTGCAGGCGGAATTCGGTCCGCTGGCACCGGTGCCGGCTGCGAACCCCAATGCACCGGCCAGTGACTTTCGATTTGCGGACGGCCGTGGAAAAATCGGTATGATCGCCTCCGTCAGCAAGCCCTTCTGCAGTACGTGCAATCGCTTTCGACTGACGGCCGAAGGCAAACTGCGAAATTGTCTGTTCAGCCTTGAAGAAGTGGATATCCGCGGGTTGTTACGCAATGGCGGGGCCGATGAGGAAGTTGCTGAAGCGATGGTGGCCTCCATCGCCGCCAAGAACGAGGGGCATCAGATTAACTCATCAACTTTCGTTCAGCCGGACCGGCCGATGTACTCCATCGGCGGGTAGGGCGTGCGCGCACGCGGCAGGCGGGCCCATGTCTGAAAACGTCTGCCTCCCACGTCCAGGAAACTGCCCCGGCGTAAAGATCGATCGAGAGTACTATTCATCGGGTTTTGGTGGCGAACAGCTGTCCGCCAAATGATAGATACCGCGATTGTCGTCGTTGTGCTGGTGCCCCGGGGTTAAACTGCAATCGGATGGTGTGGCGGGCTTTGAATGCGTCCGATGTTGGCTATGCTTCCGAGCTCTGAAGTTCTTGCACGGGGCGCCCGGTTGACGACTTCGGCAACACAACGAAAAGCGGCTGGTGTTTGAATTCCAGCGTTATCTCAGTTGGTCTGAGGCGCCGTTTCGTCCAGAGTCTTGTTTTTGCAGGTGCGGGGTTTTCGATGAAAATTTTGGTTGTCGGTCAGGGTGGTCGTGAGCACACATTGGTCTGGAAGCTGGCACAGTGTCCAGGCGTGGAAAAAGTGTACTGTGCGCCGGGAAATGCCGGAACGGCTGTCGACGGCGAGAACGTCAATATCGCAGTGGACGATCTCGGACGCCTGATGTCGTTCGCCAAACACAATGATATTGACCTGACCGTCGTCGGACCGGAAGTCCCTCTGGTGGCCGGCATCGTTGATGAATTCAACTCGCATGGCCTGAAGATCTTTGGCCCAACCAAAGCTGCCGCTCGCCTCGAAGGCAGCAAGGCCTTTTCCAAGGAAATCATGAAGAAGGCTGGCGTCCCGACAGCGACGTCCAAAAGTTTCACCAGACTGGAGGAAGCACACGCCTATCTGGAGGCCCTTGAGAGCACCGTTGATGATACTGTTGAGCACGTTCCGATTGTCGTGAAGGCCGACGGCCTGGCGGCTGGCAAAGGTGTGCATGTCTGCAGGAACTGTACGGAAGGAAAGGCAGCTGCGACACAGATGCTGCAGGATGGTTTGTTCGGCAAGGCCGGGCAGACCATCGTTATCGAAGAGTTTCTGGAAGGACAGGAAGCCAGCATTCTGGCGATCGTGGATGGTGACACAATCATACCGCTTGAGTCGTCTCAGGATCACAAGCGAGCACATGACGGTGATCTGGGGCCGAACACCGGCGGCATGGGGGCCTACAGCCCCGCTCCGGTCGTCACTGAAGAAATTATGGATGACATCATTCGCCGAATTCTGGTCCCCACGATCCACACGATGCGGGTGGAAGGTCACCCGTTTTCCGGCGTTCTATATGCCGGATTAATGCTGACAGCGCAGGGGCCTAAAGTCATTGAATACAACGTTCGTTTCGGCGACCCGGAAGCCCAGGCAGTGCTGATGCGCTTAAAAACGGATCTCGCTCAGATTCTGTCGCTGGCGGCATCCGGACGTCTGGCGGAACTTGAGGGGCTGGATTGGGACGAACGACCAGCAGTCTGCGTCGTGATGGCTTCCGAAGGCTATCCTGCAAGCTATCCGAAAGGACGGGTGATCAACGGCATCAACGAAGCTGATCGACTGACGGACACAAAGGTCTTTCATGCCGGAACGACCGGCAAGGACATGCAGGTGCTCACGGACGGTGGACGTGTGCTGGGGGTCGCAGCTATGGGCGACAGCATTCCCGCAGCAAAGCAGGCCGCCTATCAGGCCGTCGAAAAAATCGACTGGGATGGAGCATGGAATCGCTCGGACATCTCAGACAAAGCATGAAGGCACCGTGATGAGCTTTGAGCAGTCGCGAAGCCGAACTTCTGTACCGCATTACAGCGCGTTGCGCTGACTTGTGGTCGCGAAGGACGCTTTCGTGTCTGCTATGTGGGCTTGCCAGGAACCCGAACGTGCTGCGCGTTCTCGAAAACTGCTCTAATTGCGGTTCGTGGCCCAGCCTGTGGGCACCGTTCGGGCTGTCCGCTCCGACTTCATTCCTCGTTCGAAGCCTTTGACTGTTCGTCGAAGGCGAGCTTCATTTGGTGCTCGTCCCGAATTCCGAGTTCCTTGAACAGCAGGCTGGGCTGTATATCCGTGTTGTGCTGGTACTTGCTGCTTCGATATTCAGTGACGTCACCTTCCACGGCGTGGTAGAAAATCTGGCACACCTGAACGCCTGGATAGATACGAACGGGTTGAACAGCAAACATTTCCAGAGTCCAGAACCCACAGAAACCGACGTCGCCAAAGCCCGCAGTGACGTGTACGAACAGGCCCAGCCGACCAATGGAAGATCGTCCTTCCAGCATCGGCACGTAATTGTGCGTCTCGGTATATTCGATGGTCCGACCAAGGTACAGCTGATTGGGCTGCAGGATCATTCCCTCTTCGGGAATCGTGATCCGTCGAAATCGATTGGGCCGCTTCATGTCCAGCACGATTTCTTCATACACCAGAAGCTCATCGTGCAAAGTGAGGTTGTAGCTGTTGGGATTCAGCTGATCCTCATTGAAGGGCTCAATGTTGAGGTTCCTGCCCATCTGGGCCTTAATTTCGCTGCCGCTGAGAATCATGAAAGTTCCGCCGAAACAAACGAATAAGGAATCATCTGACAGAAGATCATGTGGTTTTGAGGTTCTGGCGGTACCGCATTCCAAACTGCGAGGCAAATAGATTCTGCTGCACAATCCGGAAAAGGTCCGACCGATTACCTCTCGTCAGCACCCGTGAGCGGGAGCGTATGGTTTGTGAGCAGGATGTTCAAGCACGTCGACCCAGTCAAAATCACTGTCGCCAAAGATCAGTTGTTCGATTCATGCCGGTATTTCGGCCCGTGATTGCTCTGCCACACGGCAATCCACGTGCTGGCGCTGGATACGCATGAAGGAGTTCGCGACACTTCACTGGTGATGTGAAGTCCGGATTTTCGTCACCTGGCGGTCCTTAGTGGGCTGCCGGGTGACCTAGTATGCGTGATACGATAGAAAATTCATATGGTCGACGGAATTGAAGTCACTCCGCTCACCCTGCTGGGGCGAGCGCAGGCGAATGACGAAGACGCTTGGCACCAGGTCGTGCACCTGTACGGGCCGTTAGTGGAAAAATGGTGCCGCCGTTACGGACTGAGTATAGAGGATGCTGCCGACGTTTTTCAGGAAACGTTTAAAACGGTGGCACGGCATATTGGCGATTTTGTGCCAGGTCGGTCGGTCGCATCATTTCTTTCGTGGCTGAAGACAATTGTCAGAACCCGCACGATTGACTACCTGCGGAAATCAAAACGTCACGTGGATGCGACGGGCGGAACTGCGGCGCAAATGCGAATTTCCGATCTCCCGGATCCGCTGGCCGAGAATGATGAAGAAGAATCTGAGGCCGAAGATGCTCTGGTAGTGCACCGAGCGATGGATCTGATTCAAAGTGAATTCGATCCTCGCAACTGGTCCGCCTTTGAACAAGTGGCTCTGAAAGGTCGTACGGCAACGGAAGTGGCGGCAGAACTGAGCGTTAGCCCGCAGACAATCAGACAGGCAAATTATCGAATTCGTCGGCGATTGCGTTTGATCCTGGAGGATCTGGTGGAGTAGGCGTTATCCGGACGCGTTCTTTTTGTGATGCGAATGACCGGCGACGGCTGCTGGTGGAAGGGAACGAAGGATTGCAACAGAGAATGCCCGCAATAGAAAAAGGATCCGTGTTTTCAGGGGATGATTGAGTTCCATTGCTGTGGCAAAAACGCAAGTAAACCAGATGGCCATACCACCGACAAAAATTTCAACCTGTCCGCCGAACAAGGTGTTGGCTCGTTTGGTCTCAGGAAGTCTGCACGAAGACCGCGCTGAAGAAGTATTCCAGCATCTTGAAGCCTGTGACTTTTGTCAGAACAAAGTGGACGAACTTGAAAGTCGAGCAAAGGGCGTGTTGGCTTCTGCTGGTACGACGCGGAAGACGGTGCCGGACCAGCCACAGCTTGAGAAGCTGATTCGTAGAGTGCAGAATCTGGGCGCATCAGAAGGTGCTGCACAGTCGTTGCCTCAGGAAGCGGTTCCCGTCGACAGTTTCGTCAACGGACTGCGCCGCTGCGGATTGTTTCCCGTTGAAGAAGTGGACAGTTTGCTCAGCGATGTTCAGGCTGATGACAGCAGCTCGATGGCCAAAAAGCTTATTAAGCAACGCAAGTTGACGCCGTTTCAGGCTCGAGTGCTGCTGAAAGGACGCTGGAAGGGCCTGGTGCTTGGCAACTATGTGTTGCTGAAAAAACTGGGGCAGGGCGGCATGGGGAACGTGTTCAAAGCGCGGCACCGCCGGCTGGGCCGCGTTGTCTGTGTCAAGGTGATGAATTCCGCGGGGCGGAAGTCGCCCAACATGATGGAACGATTCAAGAATGAGGCACGCACAGTCGCGGCCTTAAGTCACCCGAATTTTGTAGTGGCGCACGACGCCGATGAGGCCGAAGGTGTTCCGTTTCTGGTGATGGAATACATAGAAGGCAGTGATCTTGCGAAGCACGTTGCCGCTCACGGTCCGCTACCCGTGAAACAGGTGCTGCAGCTGATGTCGGAAGCTGCCGAAGCTCTGCAGTATGCCCACGATCAGGGTATCACTCATCGTGACATAAAGCCGCACAACCTGCTGTTATCGGAGGATGCGGATTCCGATGTGGTGAGCATCAAGATTCTGGACATGGGACTGGCTCGCTTCGATTCACTGCTGAGCGACAATCCGGACGTTGCGACTCATGCCGCAATGACCAACACGGGCGTCATTATGGGCACCGTTGATTACATGTCGCCGGAACAGGCACTGAGAAGTCGTGATGCCGACAATCGTTCCGACATCTACAGTCTGGGCTGTACGCTGCACTACCTGCTGACGGGCAGGCCGGTGTTCGAAGGCGACACCATTATGGCCCGGCTGATCGCTCATCGCGAAGTTCCTGCTCCGTCGCTCGAACAGAAATGCAGTGGAGCTATGCGGGGTCTTGATGCGGTGTTTCATCGCATGCTGGCAAAGAAACCGGATCGTCGATACCAGTCCATGAACGAAGTCGCGGCAGACATCGATGCGCTTCTGACTGGCCGAGTGCCGGTTGCGGTTGAAATCTGTCCGGAGGCAGAAGGATCCATTCTTGAACAGCGTCGGCGTCGACGGCGCAGACCAGCCTATGCCACGTGGGCTGGGGTTCTGGGCACCATCTGTCTGATTGGTGCAGGCATCTGGAAGTCGTTTCCCGATCAGTCAAAACCGACGACGCAGCGTGCGGTACAGTCAGGTGCAGGTGCGGCGTCAGGGAACAGCGAAACCGCCATGAAATCGGAGTCGGGCAACGGATTCGCGGCAACCGGATTGGCCTTTCCCGTGAATTTCGGTGGTGGCAACCGCTTGCTCGACGGAGGCGACGGTCGAGCCCTTGCGGTGCTGCCAGTAGAGCAATTCGACGATGGCGAATATCTGGAATTGAAACGGCAACTTGAGACACAGAATATTCAACTGGCTGTGACGACGATTCGTGGCGAGCAGCCGCATCCGAAGCATGACGAAAATATTCAGGTGGGACTGCCCATTCGGCTCACAGACGTTCGTGCCGACGATTTCGATATGATTTTCTTCGTCGGTGGTTTGACCGACGAATTTCAGTCGAAGGCCGCCACCCAGACACTGGAACCTCTGGTCAACACGGCGATTGGTCAGGGGCTGGTCGTGGCTGCGCTTTCGCAGAGTTCCCTGCAGGCGATTGTCGGCGTTGAGTTTTATTCTCAATGTGTCCCGGAAACGGACGGTGACGTGACGTCCGGCAGTCCAGCTGGTCTGGATGGATATATTGTGCACGCACAAAGTGCGGTCCATACGAAGGCACTGGTTCGTAAAGCGAAACAGCTTTGTGAAGAGACGGCTGATGGCCGGAAGTTCGGCATGTCAAGCGGAGGCCGTATGGCCACCCGTTCCAACGGGTTTCCGGGAAGGGCCCTGGTCATTCTGCCTGATCAGTTTGAACAGGCAGAATTTCATGCGGTTGTCGCAGGGCTCGGGGAACTGGCAATCGGGTTCGAAGTTGCGTCTTCACGATGGGGACAGATTTATTCAAAGGATCAAACTGTCAGCCACATTGCTGACAGGATGCTGGATGAGTTTGTTCCGCGCAACTATGACTTCGTGTTTTTTGTCGGTGGTGACACGCACGCATTCAGCGAAGTGGAAGCAAGCAGGCGTCTCCAGCTGATGGCCACCCGAGGGCTGGATGCCGGTCTCATCTTTGCCTCCTGTTCAGCAAGTGGTCGCGAATTGATGGACATCACTGAAGTGTGTGCCGAATGTACGTTTGAGCAAGTCGATCAACTTACCGTTGGTCAGCCACTCGGCAGTTCCGGTGCCGTCGTCAGGGCTCAGTCGCCTAAACTGATGAAGTCCCTGGTGAGCATGGTCATTACAATGCGTGACGAATTTCTCGAGCGACGTCAGAAAGAGTAGTGGGACTCTTACACATACGAATCAGAAGCATTAGAGCAGTTTTCGAAAACATAGAGCACGTTCGGGGTCGTGGGAAGCCCATATGGCAGGCGGGTAAGCGTCGTTCGCGGCCACAAGTCAGTGTAAAGCGCTGTAGCGACAGTTCAGTGATCAGCTGTTAGGATGCAGGTATGAATCATATATCAATTTCTCACACGCTGTTGTTCTCCATGATTAGCATGCAGGGGCTGTACGCCGTCGCTGACGAGAGTGCTGAGCCATTACCGACGGTCAATGAGCGGGCGGGGCAGCATCATCCGCTGAGTTCCGACGAACGGGCGGCCATCACAAGGAAATTCACCACGGTGCTCGCGGACAATCCGCAGCCAGCCGACGGTGCGGCAGGCGCTACGCAGGTTCACTCGCGGCGCGGTGACGCTTTGTTCTTTCTGCGTCGTTATCAGGAATCGGTGGTTGAATATCAGGCCATGGTCAAACTGGATCCCTCGCTCGATGCCTCTCACTGGCGACTGGGCATTGCGCTGTTTTTCGCAGACCAGCCAGCCAGAGCGGCGGCGCAGTTCGATAAGTATCATTCGTTTGACAATGTGGATCGAGAGAACGGGATCTGGCGTTATCTGTCGCAACGCAAAGCCACAGACGCCGCAACAGCAAAGAAAGAACTGCTGCGTTACGAAAAGGACGATCGCGAACCGTTTCCGGCCGTCTACCAACTGTTTGACGGTACGCTTTCGCCTGAGGCTGCGCTGGGTACCATTCCGACAGACCTGCCAGCGCTGGAACGCGAAAAACGGCTCTTTTACACAGAGTTGTACATCGGAGTGCATGCCGCAGCCCGAAAGAAACCCGCCGCCGCAAGAAAGTTTCTACGTCTTGCGGTTTCACGGATGTGGCCACGTGACAGCGGCTTCGGTCCGAATTACATGTGGCATGTGGCTCGGGTTCAGCTGGAAGATCTGCAACAGCCGAAACCTGATACAGCCGATGCAAATTGACCGTGTGCTGGCCTGGCTGATGCCAGAAAACATCATTCGACGGCGTTGTTAAGCCACTTACGCACCCACGCAAGAGGAATTCCGATATGAGCCACCGTGACGTCACCGGTGAACTGCCCTGCAGAAGTATGCAGGAAACCTCGTTTCATACCTGCAAAGGTGACGGTTGTATTGGCATGGATACAGACGCCGTCTGCCGTTCCGGTGTCACAATCCAGTCCGGAGGGTACGTCGACAGCAAGAACCTGAGCAGCCGAACGGTTGACCGCCTCGATAATCGCCATAAACGGCGGTCGGGGCTCCCCGCGTACCCCGGTCCCAAGAAGGCAGTCCAGCACCCAGTCGCGGTCAGTCAATTCAACAAATATTTGTTTCCAACTACCAACCATTTGTTCCTCTACGACAGTTCCGCCGGACGCCTGAAGAAAACCGAGATTCTGATTTGCGTCGTCTGTCAGGTCTTTTCCGGCCCGTACCAGGTACACGTCCGCATCGACACCCATCGACGCCAGCAGTCTGGCGATGGCCAGTCCGTCACCGCCGTTGTTTCCGGGGCCGCACAGAATCAGCACACGGCCTTTGCCTGCACGTCGTTTTGTCAGCTCTTCGATCACTCCTCGAGCCGCGTTTTCCATCAGCAGCAGACCGGGAAGGCCAAGATGCTCCATCGCGGCAGCGTCCACGTGTCGTGCCTGTTCGCGGGTCAGAACAGGATAATCCGTCATGTCTTTGAAGTCCTTTGCTGACAACAGCAGGAAAATGCTGGTAAATTTGAACGTTCGGCGGCAGTATCCTCATCTGAACGTTCAAATCTTGCTTCGCAGCCTGCAGAATACGCGGAATGAATGACGAGCGGAATAAAAGTGGTAAGATACACTCAGCAACTGTTGACGTTCTATGGATTTACGACAAGTTGGCGAGGGACTGTGACCAAATCATTCCTCGTGCGATTTGTGCTCGGGTTTGCCCGTAAGCCGAGTCAGCTATGGTTCCGGGGGGTGATTCACTCCCATACTACGCAAACAGGTTGAAAGAAGTCTTTGTTAGATTCCTTTAACGATCGTTGGGCTCTCGTCACGGGGGCTTCCTCCGGCATTGGAGCCGAGTTTGCTGCGCGGCTGGCTGGACGAGGCATGCATCTGGTCCTGGCGGCCAGACGTGCGGACCGAATGAACGAGCTGGCTGAAAGCCTGGAGACAAAACACGGAACGAAATGCCACATTGTCGCGATCGACCTGTCGACTTCAGACGCGGGCCTGAAACTGGTTGATGAAATTGACAAATTGGGCGTAGACATCGAGCTGTTAATCAACAACGCTGGTGTCGGCCTGATCGGTGAAGTTTCAACAACGGAACCGGTCGATATTCAGCGGATGCTGAACCTGAACGTCAACACACTGACGGATCTGACCTACCGCGTCCTACCGGGCATGCTGGAGCGGGGACACGGGGCCATCATCAATGTCTCCTCCGTTGCAGCCTTTCAACCCGTTGCCTTTATGGGATCGTACGCTGCCAGCAAATCTTACGTGTTGCACTTCAGTGAAGCGCTGTGGGCAGAAACACGCAGTCGTGGTGTTACCGTACTGGCTCTGTGCCCTGGCGTTACGGAGACTGAATTCTTTGAAGTAGCGGGCGCACCAGGCTGGCTGAAGAAACATTCTTCCCAGACACCTGCCAAAGTGGTTCGCAAGGCATTGTCCGCGCTGGAAAAACGCCGACAGTTTGTCGTCACCAGTTGGAAGGACTACATCATGACCATTCTGGTACGTCTGGCCACACGTCGAACCGCCGTCAACGAGTCCAAACGATACTTTCGGGCCGGCACCAATGAGAATACAAATCTGCCCGCGTCCTCGGCAGCATCAGACGACCAGAACAAGTCGTAACGTCTGCACCGCGTCGCCTACACGTCGTTGGACAGTTTCGGACACGGCAGGACTCGATCTAAGCCAGTATGTCGCTGACCATTTTACCGTGCACATCCGTCAGGCGATAATCACGCCCCTGAAAACGATGGGTCAGCTGCTTGTGATTGAAGCCCAGCAGGTGCAGAATTGTGGCGTGCAGGTCGTGAACATGCACTGGGTTTTCTGCGACGTTGAAGCCTAAGTCGTCGGTCGCACCATGGGTGACACCTCCCTTGATTCCGCCACCAGCCAGCCACATGGAAAACGAATTCGGGTGATGATCACGTCCGTCACTGCCGCCCTGTACCATCGGCGTGCGGCCGAATTCTCCGCCCCAGATGACCAGCGTATCCTTCAGCATTCCCTGCTGCTTCAGGTCCGCGACCAGCGCTGCCGAGGCCTGATCGGTGTCCTTACAATTGTCTGCGATGCCTTTCTTCAGGTTGCCGTGTTGATCCCATGATTCATGAAACAGCTGCACGAAGCGCACGCCCTTCTGTACCAGTCGCCGTGCCAGCAGACAGTTATTGGCAAACGAGGTTTCACCAGGCTTGGCCCCGTACATGTCCAGAATATGTTTCGGCTCGTCTTTCAGAGACATTGCTTCCGGTGCACTGGACTGCATTCGGAACGCCATCTCGTAGGAATTGATTCGTGTGGCGATTTCCGGATCGCCGACCACACTCAGACGACCACGATTCAGCTGGTTGATAGCATCCAGCGTTTGACGCTGGACTGTCTGATCAACACCAGCGGGATTGGATAGGTACAGCACGGGGTCGCCGCTGCTGCGGAACTCCACGCCGGAATGCACGGTCGGCAGGAATCCTGAGTTCCAGTTCCCGTTGCCTCCGCTGGGCCCCTTCCTGCCGCTGTTGAACACGATGTACGCCGGCAGGTCACGCGATTCGCTGCCCAGGCCATAGGTCACCCAGGACCCCATACTGGGACGCCCGAACTGGGGTGAACCTGTACTCATTAAAAGTTGTGCGGGAGCATGGTTGAAGGCATCGGTCTTCATCGAACGAATGATGCACAGATCATCTGCGACAGCAGCCGTGTGTGGCAGCTTCTCAGACAGCTCCGCCCCGGATTCGCCGTGCCTTGCAAATTTGTATTTGGGGCTCAGCAGTTTGGAATTCGGATTGATAAATGCGGCTCGATAACCGCTCAGCAGATCGGCCGGTGGATGGGTACCGTCCAGTTTTTCAAGAGCCGGCTTGTAATCCAGCATCTCGAACTGACTTGGACCACCGCCCATGAACAGCAAAATGACATTCTTCGCTTTGGCCGGATAGTGCGGTTGTTTGGCGGCCAGCGGGTTGGCGTCCTGTTCGGCGGCACCTGCGGATTCTGCAAGCAACCCCGCCAGAGCCATCTGTCCCACGCCAAGTCCGCACTGCTGCAGAAACCAGCGCCGTTTGGTCAGTGCTGCTGATCGCATCGCAAGGCGAGCGTTGTCTGATATGTTCTGCATTATTAAACTCCTGTTGCAGTGTTCTGATTCCGTAAGGACCGAACTACTGCTTTGTAATGGTTTCATCCAGATTCAGTATCGCACGGCAGACCACAATCCACGGTGCATACTCGTCAGCTGAACGTCCGGTAAGTTGCTGATATGTATTTGGTGACACACCAACCAATTTTTCGACGTCGATTTCACCGGCCGAAATTCGCAGACGCTGCTGGTCAAGCAATGTCTGCAGGATGCCCACCTCACTCGGAGTAGCTGAGCGACTGACGCATAGGCGATGAGCGTACTGCAATCGCTCATCGTCCTGCAGATGACCATCCCTCAGAACGCGAGCCGCCATGGCGCGGGCGCAATCCACAAATTGTGGTTCGTTCAGCATGACCAGCGCCTGCAACGGAGTATTGCTGCGTCGTCGACGGACACAGGCAGCATCACCTTTGGGAGCGTCAAACAGCTGCAGTGTCGGATACGGCACGGTGCGATAACCGTGCACGTACAGACTGCGACGATATTGCTGTCCGTCCGCAGATAATCGCCACTGTTTTGGTCCGTAGCTGGCCGGCGGCTGAAACAGAAAATCCGGGGCTGGCGGATACACGCTGGGGCCGCCTACGGAATTATTCAGTAATCCGCTGGCCGCCAGCGCAATGTCTCGCACAACCTCTGCGTCCACTCGTATTCGCGGTGCCCGTGCCAGCAGTTCGTTGAAGGGATCCATTGCCCGCCGCTCGTCCGTCACCAGAGACGACTGCTGATACGTTGCGGAACTTACAATCAGCCGATGAATATGCTTCAGACTCCAGTTATGGTCCATCAGTTCCACGGCCAGCCAGTCAATCAGTTCAGGATGTGTCGGTGCGGGCGACTGGAAGCCGAAGTCTTCAGGAGTCGTCACGATGCCGCGACCGAAGTAGGTCTGCCAGATTCTGTTGACGATCACCCGAGCGGTTGTGGGCGCGTCATCGGCGACCAGCCACCTGGCAAATCTCAGTCGGTCCGGTTCATCGGACTGTGGAAATGAATTCAGGAATGCCGGTGCCGACGCCGTCACCTGCTCGCCATGGTTCAGAAAATCGCCGCGATTGAAAATGTGGGTCGTGCGCGGAGCTGATTTTGGCCGCACCACCAGTTGAGAATCCGTTTCCGGAAATCCCTGCCAGAGCTTTTCAATTTGGTAATTGCCGGCTGCATAGTCCGGTACGGTTTTTCGCCATGCACTGAACAGCTGATCCGTCTGGGCGACGGATCGATTGGACGCAGGGATCTGAAGTATCGCTTCAATCGCTGACGGCAGATTCGATTCTCCAACGACATCGCTGTCCGTCACTGAGAACCGATATCGGCCCAGCAGGTAGTTTTGGTTGTCATCCGAATTCCAGCCACCGTGCAGTTGCCGCAGGATGATGGACAGAATCACTTCTCCCGTCATTTCAATGGGAGTTTCCGGAAAGAAGACTGCGTGACGGTCTTTATTGCGGCGGCCTGGACCGTTGTCCGTCGTCCATGCCGTCTTGTTGTCTCCATCGATCGCGTACTCAATGGGGCCGGTGACGCGATCGTCCTTCGCTGGATTCTTATCACGATACACGGACGGCAGATCCGAACGCTGCGGATTGACTTCTGCCCACGCTCGCACGAACTTGATATTCTGTTTCCTGTCCGGGGCATCGGCTGGAGCGATCGCCACTTCGAATGAAGACAGCGCCCCTGTTCCGTGAATTGACCGCCCGGGTCCTCCTCGCGGCAACTGAGGATGCATCAGGGCATCCAGGCGAAATGCAGTGATCTTCTCAGCGGTGGTCTTCAGGCCGAAGGTGATGTTCGATTTCGTAGGTGCATAACTTTCGCTGACGATGGAGCCATCGTCCAGCAATCGAAACTTCTGACCTTCAAAGGGCCGATCCGTCGGGATGACGGTTCGCCAATCGACAAGTTTGGCTGATTCGTCATTCGTCCACTTTGCCAGACGCTCTTGCCAGTCAGGTGTCTGCCGCTTCATGTTCTCTTCGATTTCAGAAATTCCATTCAGAACGGCCTGTCGTTTTTTCTCCTGCGTCGGCGTAAAGACGGTGGCCGTCGCTTCATGGAAGTCGTTCAACGCATCGAACAACTGATAGTACTCACGCTGACTCATCGGATCGTATTTGTGAGTGTGGCATTGAGCGCACTGAGTCGTGATGCCCAGAATCGCCTTGCCAATGGCATCCATCCGATCGAACATGCCTTCGACTCGAAACTGCTCCGGGTCAGCACCGCCTTCTTCGTTGACCATCGAGTTGCGTAGAAAACCGGTTGCCACCAGTGCCGACTGTCCGCCGTCAGGTACAAGGTCTCCGGCAATCTGCTGAATGATAAAATCGCTGTACGGCATATCCGTGTTCATCGCGCCGATGACCCAGTCCCGATAGAACCAGACACTTCGCTGCTTATCTTTTTCGTATCCGTCGGAGTCTGCATAACGGGCCGCGTCCAGCCACCATCGCCCCCAGCGTTCACCGAAGTGAGGTGAATCGAACAGCCGCTCCACGAGTCTTTCAAATGCATCGTCGCTCTGATCAGCGATGAACGCATCAACCTCAGCCGGGGATGGCGGCAGTCCCAGCAGATCGAGGTACACCCTTCTCACCAGAGTGACTCGATCAGCCGGCTGGCTTGCGTCGACGTTCAAAGATTCCTGCCGGGCAGCTACGAAGCTGTCGATCGGATTTCGGATGAGCCGGCCAGTGTTCAGGATCGGAATGTCAGGGCGTTGTGGCGACCTAAAAGCCCAGTGTTCCGAGTATTCCGCACCTTCCGCGATCCATTTCTGCAGTAGTGTTCGTTCAGCCGCGGAGATGTTTTTCTCAGTCGACGGAGGGGGCATGGCCAGCTCAGCGTCATCCGACATAATGCGTTTCAGGATTTCACTGGCCCCGGGCTGCCCGGGCGCAATCGCACCGGCATCCACCGCAACGTCACGCACATCCAGTCGCAAATTGGCTTCGCGGTTTTCTGCATCGGGGCCGTGACAGCGAAAGCATTTATCCGAAAGAATTGGTCGAATGTCGCGACTGAAGTCAATTTCTGCGGCAGAAACGGACGGCAACAGTGACAACAGGATGATGGCAGAGAGCAGCTGAAAAGTTTTCATACTGCCGATTGTCCCCCGCCCGGTGTCGTACTTCAACTGTTACTGATTGATATTCAGTCACCAGGAATTTCGGACGGCAGGGAAACCGGCGTTTTGATCGAACTTGATGAGCTTATCCGTCGCTGCAGAGTTTGACTTCAGTTTCCGGGTGCAGCGGCCTTATGGTGTCGCTCATAGTGCTGTCGCAGCAGGTCCTTGCCGTAGTCGTTGCCGTTCGGTGTACGCAGAACGGCATGAATGTGGTCGCGAGTGGGTTCACGTGAACGAAACGGTGCGACTCGGCGTTCATGATCAAATTCGATCAGCAGCACCGGGCTGTGGATGCGATAGTAGTAAACACTTTCGTCGGTCGTGCCGCCGACCCATGCAAAGTATGTTCGGTCCAGATGCTGCTTCACTTCGTCTATTTTGATTTTTGCATGCCCGTCATCCAAGGTGCCGACGAATTCCCGAACGGCATCCAGCAGCAGCGACTTCTGGTTATTGTCCATGGCGGAAGCGGGCAGGCCTGCGTAATCGAGATCGACGTTGTCTTTATAGGCCTGCGTCAGAGCATTGTTGCCGTCCTTCACTGACGACAGGATCGCTGTTTCCTGCTGAGCTTCGTTCAATGCCTGGATCACAGCCAGACCTCTGGCCTGTTCATCCTGCATGACGATCGTGCCGTTGAATTTTCCGCTGGTGGCGTGGACCGGTTCGCTGCCCACAAAGACAGGCGACATTACGACCTGATCACCCAGCACGAAGTAGTTGATAATCAGATGATGGCCATCGATCTGCCAGCCCCACGGCTTTGTCGTTGAAGGATCTCCCATGATGGTGATCCAATACAGCCATTCTCCATATTCGTCAAAGTTGTCGGCCAGTTCCGCCAGCGTGCCGTTCAACTTCATGATGTCCTGCGACTGCTTCAGGCCTTTGGCGCTAAGGCTCGCCTTCAGCAGACCGAATGCCAGTTCACGCTGTGTTTCATTCATTTCGTCAAACCCGACACCGCGGCGTTTGTAGAAGTGGCGATTGTCCCAGCTGCGCCATTCGATGTCGTCCACGGGGAACATTGTCTTCAGCGACTGGTCCTCTGTCAGTCCCTCAAGGAAGGCGTTGGCCGCCTTGACCACGGGCTCAGTGCTCACACCGGTGGGTTTTACCTGGAACAGTCCGGCTTCAATCTCTCCGCCGGCTGTGATTCCCCGGAACGGCTGCTTCAACGAAGCTTCGCCTCCGCCTCTGCGGCCACGACCACCGGGTGGTTGAGCCAGTGCCGTGAGCAACCCGACTGCAGCGATTGACAGCAGGATAAAGATGTTTGGTCGAATCATGATGGCGTTCTTCTTCAGAAGGATATTGAGATGTATCCCTGACGGCGTTTGCTGAAGGGCTGGAAGGCGTTTTCCCTTTGCACCCACGTCGGGACAGTGTGACCCACGTGGAAGCATTCTTCAATCAACCGAATCAGTTTGCGAGTTCAGAGGGATCGCCGATCAGCGGCAATCAGATCTGCTTCAGCGACCTGACCACGCGGAAACGCGCGGCGCGTTCATGTGTGTCGCATTTTTTGGAAAGAATCCAGTGGATGAACAGAATCTGTTCCGTTTGACTGAACGACCATGGAAATGGCAGGTCGAAAACATATTGCTGTCGCCTACGCGATACCTTACGGGAAAATTAGACAAATGGCCCGCCGAGTTCGGTCAGCTGTCTGGGCGACTGATCAGTCCACGTTGACGGCGTGCATTCCCGATCATTGACATTCACAAACTGATACCCGTGAAAAAACCACGCCACGAAGACAGCAGCATGCCCGCGCCGAACAATGCCGAAGGACCGAGGCCGTTGTCACACATGTTGTTATCCATGGCCGCCACTATCGGGCTGGCCGTGTTGCCGTCAGTCGGAAACACGGAATCCTCTGCCCCTGGGAGTGTCGTGCCGGGACTGGAAAACTTCATGAAAGTCTCTGGTCGAATACTGTGTGGCAGTGAACCACACGGTGAATCCGCCTTTGAGACTCTGAAGAGTCTGGGCGTGAATACGATCGTCAGTGTCGATGGAGCTGTCCCTCAGGTTGATCTCGCCAGGACAGCGGGCATACGTTACTTCCACATTCCCTTTGGATATGACGGCATTCCCCAGGACGCCGGTCACTCGCTGACTCGCGTTGTTCGCGACACGACAGGTGTTATCTACATTCACTGTCACCACGGACGACATCGAGGCCCTGCTGCGGCGGCCATCGCCTCTCAGGTCGAAGGAACGGCCGATGACCATCGGGCACTGGAAATCATGGTGCAGGCCGGCACCAGCCGAGAGTATTCCGGACTCTGGCGCGACGTAAAAAAGTTTATCGTGCCGGCCACGCATGTGCAGCTGCCGCGGCTGGTCGAGGTCGCTCCCGTGGAGTCCATGGCCAGGGCGATGGTTCGAGTCAATCGAAGATTTGAAGCGTTGAAGTCATCCCTCGCCACGATTCATTTTGTCTCTGACGAACACTCGCATCACGCAGCGGTACAGGACGCCCTGCTGCTTCATGAATCATTACATGAGGCAACACGAAACCTCTCGAGTGGATACGATCAGGAATTCAGAACGTGGCTGACACAGTCCGGGGCTGCAGCGAAGGCTGCCTATGATTCGCTCAGGTCCGGTTCCGCCGACACTGCCCGTCGGCAAATTCGTGTCCTTCAGCAGTCATGCACACAGTGTCACAAAACGTATCGCAACTGACGGAACTGCCAGCCGGCGTTGCTTACCCGGAACAGCAGATATTACGCAACAGTCAGGTCAGCCTTTGACCCTGTAGCCGATGGTTTGCAACTCGTCCCGAAGACGATCCAGGTGCCGCCCCTGAATCTCGACAGAATCCTGCTGAAGTGTACCGCCTGCCCCGCACGTGGTTTTGAGTTTTGTCAGCAATGCCGAGAGATCGTTCTCTTCAGCGGACAGACCACGTATGACTGTGACCATCTTGCCTCGTTTGCGTTTCTCAACGGACAGGCGTGCTGTCTGCGTTTCCGGTTCGGCGTAGGTGGGTGGTGCCGGTGCGGGTGGCGGACACTCACACTCTTCTTCCAGTCGGCCGCAAACGTCACATTCCGGTGGTCGGTCGAATGGCGTGCCAGCGAAAAGTCGAGTCATTGGATATTGAGCAGAAACGGAATCGTGAGCGTGTCAGAAGAACCATTTAACGCATTGTAGCCCGAAACGTAAACCAAACCAGGATCAGTGCGAACGCCGGTTGTTGGGTGACCGCCGATATCGTCGGTGCAGTATCACGGGTCTGTTGCTATGATCAGCGTAACCTAACGTCACCGAAGGTAACTACTCGTGTCATCGGCAGAACAATATCTCAAACCGGAAGTCATTCAGAGCATCGCCAGACTGGATCTGCGCGCTAAGTTCATTGTGGAAGGATTTCTGTCGGGCTTACACACCAGTCCGTTTCACGGCTTCAGCGTCGAATTCAGTGAACATAAGAGATACAACCCTGGTGACGACCCGAAGGATATCGACTGGCTGGTCTTTGCCCGCACCGACCGCCTGTATGTGAAGCGTTACCAGGCGGAGACCAACATCACCGGTTACGTGGTGATGGATATGTCCCGGAGCATGGCATACACCTATCGTCAAACATTGACAAAGTTTGACTATGCCATCTGCCTCGCCGCCGCCATCAGCTACATGATGATCCACCAGCAGGACCCCGTAGGCCTGATCACGTTTGATGAGAAACTGCGGCAGTCCCTGCCCGCCAGAAGCCGCCGTTCGCAACTTGGCAACATTCTGGCCGTGTTGCAGCAAAGTAAGCCTGAAGGCGAAACTCGTATCGGTGAGAATCTGCGGCAGGTGGCGTCCATGATTCGTCACCGCAGTCTGCTGATGCTGATGTCCGACCTGCTGACCGATCCGGACGAAGTGATCGACAATCTGCGCATGCTGCGATATGCGGGACACGACGTCATTCTGTTTCACATACTGGATGAAGCCGAAGTCACGTTTCCATTTTCCGGAAGCGTGGATCTGATCGAGCCGGAATCCAGCGATCACCAGGTCGTCGACGCCGCCGGGATTCGAGCTGACTACATCGAAGGATTAAACGAGCTCCGCGATCGTTATCGCCAGGAATGTTTTGCCCTGGGCATTGATTACGTTCCGCTGGACACCAGCATGCCGTTCGACAAGGCGTTGACAGAATATCTGTATCAACGACAGGCCCGATTCTAGACCAGTATTCGAAAACATGCAGCACGTTCGGGCATCGCCGGATGCCCCTGTTGCAGGCACCAAAGCGTTCGTCGCCGCCATGAATCAGCATGACACGCCGTAATGAAGGCACTGCGCAGTTGGCGCGATGGTCTGCAACACAACATTGCGACGTCCGAGTGCACCGGGTTCACCGTCAACCTCACAGAGGCCTGCCAAAGCTACAGCAGAGACTCCAGCAACAGACGCAGCT
>JAQWLN010000241.1 GCA_029247265.1 Fuerstiella sp. | reverse complement strand
CGGTCTGCACAGCCAGCGGGAACATGGATTTCAGAAACGGTCGCTCGGAAATCTCAACACAGTAGGAGAACTTCTCACTGCCAGCATAGCGAACGTCACGAATCCGAATCACGTAATTGCCGTCCTCAGGCAGTTCGCAGTTCAGAAATGAGTCGCCTCCATAGAAATTGTCGTTTTCAGCCACAACCTGTCCACTGGGTCCCAGCAGCGTGAGGATCGGGTTCATGTGATAAACCGGATGCTTCACAACCATCGTATGAATGCATTCGGTAACTCGCTGCGCGAAAACCTGGGCGGTGATTCGCTGGCCGCTGACGCCGGTAAACCGGAAACAGTCAACGTCTTCATTACGTTCGCACACTCCACAGACCGCTGCTGGCAGCGGGACGGATTGAGCCGTGCCTGGCCTGTCATTGTCGTCCGTTGATTCCGTCACGACAGGAAAATCAGTCACCAGCAAATGCGAAACACTCGACACCGCCTTTTTTGTGGCAACACGAACTTCGTAAACTCCGGTGGGCTGATTGTCCGGCACCGTGACGTTGAAGCGAAACGGCGTACCAACATGCGTTCGGCTTTTTCGAGGTGCCGCGATGGGTTCCGTTTCCGCGAACTCCATCACAATTCCCGGCTGATGAAAAAAAGCCGCGTAGGTATTATCGAGGGTGAAATTGCTGCGCAACTTCACCATTTGTTGAGTGCCTCGCTGCACAGCAACCGGGTGAAAGTTAAGTAGCTGACGAAATCCGATTTTGGCGAACGCTGAATCTGCGAACAGTGCAACGAAGACAATCGCAACGAGGTGTCTCATGGTGAATCCGAAATGCAACATTTACAAGAGCAAGGTACGAGCAGGAACCATCATGTGTAACGTGTACTAGCAGGATGTCGGGCGGAAACGTGACGCGGCAAATTGCGTTAGCCCATCAATTCCCGGATAGGCGTTCCCTCACACAGCCAGATTGGCCTTCCATCGGGAGCAATATGCGACGTGTCCAGCGGTATGCCAAGCTTGGTGTAGATCGTCGCGGCAACATCGTGAGCGTAGTACTCGTCGCCCTCAACACGTGTTGCCGTGGAATCTGTTTTGCCGATGACGGTTCCCGAGGGAGTTCCGACTCCGGCCATGCAGATGTAGCTGGCCGTTGAGGAATGATCGCGACCGGCGTTGGCGTTAATAACCGGTGTGCGGCCGAAGTCAGTCATCCAGACAACCAGAGTCGTTTCCAGAAGGCCTCGCTGCTGCAGGTCTTCGATCAGCGCGGGCATGGCCTGGTCAACCGGTGGCAGTTTCTTCCGAAGTGTCGAGAAATTATTGCTGTGCGTGTCCCAGCCTCCATCGCTGACGGTGACAAATCTTGCTCCCGATTCGACCAGTCGCCGCGCCAGCAGACAACTTTGTCCGAAGTAATGTCGACCGTAATTGTCACGTGTCTGTTCCTTTTCCGCTGTCAGGTCGAAGGCCTTCTTCGTTTGCGGCGAGGAAATCACTTCGAATGCGTTTTCGTAAAATTTGTCGGTGGCTTCGAGTGCTCCGGCATATTCGTCAGCCTTGCGAGGCAATGTGTCCAGAAGCTTGAGCGCTTTCCGTCGCTGTGCAAAACGTGACAGCGACAGCCCCCCGGGAGGCGTGACGTCGCGCACTGTGAATTTTTCGCTGCTGGGATCGCCGGGAACTTCAAACGGGTTGTGTTCGATGCCCAGATATCCCGCCAGGCCTGCCCGTTCGCGACGATCAACGTCTGACCCAATCTGAATAAACGGAGGCAGCGACGTTTTCTTGCCTCGCTCTTTGGCGACAACGGAACCGAAACACGGATACGTGATCGTCGGGTTCAAAGGCCGGCCGGACATCATGATTGCATCAGCGACGCTGTGACTGCCGTTGCGTGGGTTTAGATTTCGTAACAGAGAAAACGTCCCCAGCTTCTTTGCGAAATTCGGCATCAAGTCCGTGAACTGAACTCCGGGAATCGCTGTTGAAATCGTGGAGAACTCGCCGCGGATATTCGCGTTAGCTTCAGGCTTCGGGTCGATGGAATCGATGTGGCTGGTTCCACCCCGTGTCCAGATCAGAATGCAGTTCAAATCGGGACCAGATGCTTTTGATTCGGCCTGGGCACGCAGGGCGGTGTCGAGCGACAGGCCTAACCCCGTCAACGAACCAACCTGCATATGGAAGGAACGACGGGATCCGCGCTGGCAGGTGCGGTGCCGATGTGGAAAGAGGTTCAACATGAGGTGGCCTCGTGGAAGACAGCCGGCGTTGGGGAAGGATTGGGCGAGGGTGGACGACGGTTTCCAATCCCGCGGATGAAAGGCGTGGTTGGGAACTTACACTGCAGTGTAGATGGTAATTCCGGGACGGAGAAAAGTCTATGAGAATGCCTATCGCCACTAATGTTGTGTGACATGAATATCCCTCGGGCTGGCGGAATTTCCTGTTGGTGCTTGCTGCCTGAGGCCTCGTCTCAGAGAATGGGGCCTATCAGTGCCCCTCAACGGGCTGATCCCGCCTCGTATACTCCGCACAAGATTCAGTGTCCTTCGCCATGCAACAGTGCTTCGCCGCGTTCCTTGCCGTCCTGTGCTTGCCTGCAGACCCGCAACAAGGATCGTTGTGCGCTGCCGACGCAGCATTGCCGGTTATTTATGTACAACCCGCGATTGTTGAACTGGCTGGCCCATTAAGTCGGTCGCAGATTGTCGTCACTGCGACGGATAGTGGCGGCCGCACTGTCGATGTGAACGCCGAAGCGACGTTGGCGATGAGTGATTCCAAAATCGCGACTGTCTCGAGTAGCGGGCAGGTTGTTCCCGTCGCCAATGGTCGGTGTGTCCTGCGAGTTACCCATATGTCTCAGGTTGTCGAAGTTCCAGTCGTTGTAACCGCCGTCGCTGATGATCACCCCGTTAGTTTTACGCAAGACGTACTTCCAGCGCTTACGAAAGCCGGTTGTAATCAGGGAGCATGTCACGGAAGCCAGTTTGGTCAGGGGAATTTCAAATTGTCACTGTTGGGTTATGCGCCGGAGCAGGATCACCCTGCCATCGTACGTGAAGGAAACCAGCGACGCGTGGCATTGGTGTCTCCAACTGACAGTCTATTACTGCAAAAAGCCATCGCCGTGATTCCGCACGGCGGCGGGCGACGAATGGTCACCACTTCCGCAGAATACCAGACGTTGAAACGATGGATCGAAACGGGTGCCCCCGTCCCTTTGAAAGACGGAAGGAAAATCGTCGACATTGCTGTCACGCCGAACGAACGTGAATACCAGGCCAACCAGACTCAGCAGTTGCGCGTCGTTGCCACCTACAGTGATGGCAGCCAACGCGATGTGACGCACCATGCACGCTACGACAGTCTGAGCAAGGGAATTGCCAACGTGACGCGAACCGGACTCATTACGGCAGAAGGCAAAGGCCAGGCAGCGGTCATGGTTCGGTATCGAGGCCGAGCGAAAGTTTCTTCCGTTGTTCGACCCTTTGCGACCAACGTTGACTTGTCCGCATTTCAGCCACAGAATTTTGTGGACAAGCACGTCAAGGCGCGATGGCAGAAACTCGGACTGCGACCCTCACCGATCTGCAGTGACGAACATTTCCTAAGGCGAGCCTTTTTGTCGGCAATCGGCACGCTTCCATCGCAGGAACGTGCTGAAGCGTTTTTGGCGTCAAATGCGCCGGACAAGCGAACCGCTTTGGTGGACGAACTGCTCGGTCTGACGGGGGATCCCAGGCGTGACGTATACATCGAGTCGTGGAGTGCCTACTGGACGCAGAAGTGGGGTGACCTGCTGCGGAACAATCGCGACAAAGTCGGTGAAATCGGCATGTGGGCGTTCGCCAACTGGATCCGCGCAGCGCTTCGTGAAAACAAGCCAATGGACGAATTCGTCGCCGAGATTCTGCTCGCGCAGGGTTCGATTTATCAGAACGGTCAGGCCATCTTCTACAAGGTTTCCAGCGTGCCAACGGATCTGGCGGAAACGACCGCGCAGGTCTTTCTGGGTGTGCGACTGCAATGCGCGAAGTGCCATCAGCACCCGTTCGAATCCTACGGTCAGTCGGACTACTACGGACTGGCCGCATTTTTTACTCAGGTAACGACGAAACGAAGCAGCGCTTTTGGCGTGTTCGGCAATGACACGGTCGTCCGGCTGAAGAGGTCCGGAAGCATCAAGCATCCGCGTTCCGGTGACATCGTTCCTCCTACTCCACTGGGCGGTTCGCCGATGGAAACAGTTGCGTCTCGAGACTTGCGCAAACCGCTGGCAGACTGGCTGACGTCGCCGGACAATCCTTTGTTTGCTCGCAACATCGTCAACCGCACCTGGGGACACTTGATGGGGGTTGCTCTGGTCGAACCGATCGATGACCTTCGTGCAACGAATCCGCCGTCGAACGCGGATTTGCTCGATGCGCTCGCCGAAAGGTTTGTGAATGACGGCTTCAACCTGCGGAAACTAATGCGATCCATTATGGTCTCGCAGACTTTTCAGCTCACATCCACCGCAACAGAGAACAATCGGGGTGATACACGATTCTTTTCGCATTTCCCGTCGCGACGTCTTCCAGCGGAAGTTCTGTTGGATGCAATCGATACCGCATGCGGCACTCAGGAACGATTCACGGGAGTACCACTTGGCACTCGCGCCATCGAACTGCCCGATCCGAAGTTCAGCTCGTACTTTCTGGATACGCTTGGCCGACCACAGCGAATTGTTTCCTGTGAATGTGAACGGACCGCGGAACCGAATCTGGCTCAGGTGCTGCAACTCGCAAACGGAGATCTCGTCCATCGCAAACTCACGGACAAACAGGGGCGGATTTCAACGCTGATCGAAAGCAGTGCCACCAACGAAAGGGCTTTCATTGAGTTTTACCTGACAGCGTTCAGTCGTAGACCATCATTCGAAGAGCTTGGCCACTGTGCGACCATCGTCAGCGCTGCTGCCGACCGCCGCAGCGGCCTGGAAGACGTTCTCTGGGCCCTGATCAACAGTCGGGAGTTCCTGTTTAACCACTAAGGCAGGCAAATCTGCCGATTTTCTGAACCTGGTCGAAAAGCAGCGTGTCTGCCTGAGGTAGTACGTATGAGGAGCTGCCGACGTGGACAACCAGGAACTCCAGGCAATCGGATGGAAGCCGTTTTTTCATCAACAACTTCCTGCGGACAGGCCGCAGGCTGTTGTTGTTTGTCGGGTGTCGAGCCACCTGGGAAGTCAGGTGCTGCTGCTGGGCGACGCTGGCGAATTCCGTGTTCCCGTGCAACTGGCAGAGTCCGCCGGTGAAATCGCCGTCGGCGACTGGCTGGTCCTTGATGCACAGAACAACCGCGCGATCCAGCGACTCGAGCGACAGACAGTGCTCTTCCGCAAGGTGTCAGGCGAGGAGGTTAAGCCTCAAATCATCGCCGTGAATCTCGATACCATCTTTATCGTGAGTTCATGTAACGAGGACTTCAATCTGTCTCGCATCGAAAGATATCTGGCCCTGGCAATGCAGACTGGTGCGACTCCGGTTGTGGTTCTGACGAAAGCTGACCTCTGCGACGATCCCGCTACTCTTCGGCAACAGGCCGAGCAACTTCATGCGGGACTGCTGGTCGAGCTTCTTGATGCGCGGCAGACAGCACAGGCGGAAGTGTTAAGAACCTGGTGCGGCCCTGGTCAGACCGTTGCATTGCTGGGATCATCGGGTGTAGGGAAATTCACACTGGCAAACGCTCTGGGTGCCGGAAGTCTGGCGACCGGCGAGGTTCGTGAGAAAGACGCGAAGGGACGACACACCACGACCTCACGTTCGCTTCATCTTCTGCCAGGCGGCGGCGTTCTTGTGGACAATCCCGGAGTTCGGGAGCTGCAACTGCCTGCCTGCGAAGATGGCCTGACGGATTTGTTTGAGGATGTCGTCGGCATTGCAGCAGACTGTCGCTTCAATAACTGTCGGCATGAAGCAGATGCCGGTTGCGCAATCGTAGCGGCCATCGAATCGGGTGAGCTCGACAGCAGACGATATGCCAGCTTCCGAAAACTCAATGCCGAACAGGCCCACAATTCGCGATCGTTGGCAGAACGTCATGAACGCGACCGCAGGATGGGGCGCATGTATAAGACCATCATCAGTCACAAACGCCGCCGACGCGAAGAGCGATGAGGCGTTTCATCAGACACGAGGGCGTATGCGAATCCGGACTTATCGACGCCGATACATACTGGAAACCCTGCCGAACTACCGGCCTGCTGAAAATTGCCCCGCGGCTGACAGGCGTTTGATGGCACGTTGCTGACGATTCTTTGGTTGTGGATTGCCCTGCCTGGCCGTTTTTCATCACGGCGCGGTGTCGGGCTGCCATTCAAATTCCACAGACGTTGCGCCTTCTCACTTGATTTGACCTGCCTTCTATCGAAGAGGGACGGGATGGGCTAATCTAGGGATACGAATTCATCGCCAGTGAGTTCGTATGCTGATCCCCAATGCCAATTCAGGAATTTTCGAGATGAGAAGAAAGTGTCCACTGTTTCTTGCAAGCTGCAGCTTTTTGGGTCTGATGGCGGTTGCCGTCGCAGTCCATGCTCAGAACGCCAACCAGAAGACGAAATCCCCACCCGCCCGACAAGGCAGGGCTGCGAAACAGTCCCCGTCTTACGATGCCTCGGTTCCCACACCGAGTCTCACAGGCGTCCGTTACGGGAGCCATGAACGGCACATCCTGGATTTCTGGAGAGCTTCGTCGGACCAACCGACGCCACTTGTCTTTGTTATTCACGGTGGGGGTTGGTCTGGTGGCAGCAAAGAGCGGCTCCATCGTTTTGCGGATACCGCGGCGTTATTGGAATCGGGGATTTCAGTCGTGGCGATTAACTATCGCCTGATGGCTCACACTGATGGCGTTGTGCCACCTGTCAAAGCGCCGTTGCATGATGCCGCTCGTGCTCTTCAGTTTGTTCGCAGTAAGGCAAGTGAATGGAACATCGACAGGACACGCATTGGTGCCGCCGGCGGTTCGGCCGGCGCCTGTTCGGGCCTCTGGCTGACCTATCATGATGATCTTGCCGATCCGAAGAGCGAGGACCCGGTGGCTCGCGAGTCGACGCGGCTACAGTGTGCTGCGGTAATGGGACCTCAGACTACGCTCGATCCAAAACAGATGAAAGAATGGACACCAAACAGTCGCTATGGTGGACACGCCTTCGGAAAGAAGAATTTCGCTCGGTTCCTCGCCGACCGTGAGAGCATTCTGCCGTGGATCGCCGAGTACTCGCCTTACGCATTGGTGAGTGCCGGCGACCCTCCAACTTGCTTGTTCTTCAACGCTGTTCCTGCCATTGGCGAGGATCAGAAAGACCCGACGCACACGGCCAACTTTGGAGTCAAACTGCAGGAACGATGCGCCAAACTCGGCGTTGATTGTATGGTCGTCCATCCTGGCGTTTCGAAGTCGAGCTACAAGACTCCCACCGACTATCTCATCGCAACGCTCAGTAACCGGCCCGGGGATTCGCGATAGTGAATTCGATCCGATGGCTGTCCAACGTTTCATAGACGCCATTTGATCCATTAAGATTTGTCAGGAAAGGCCTGTTTCGCTCGCTGTGTGCGGGTGGTGATAAGCCCTCTCTTTCCGCCCAAAATGAGGCGCTCTTCCGGTGTCTCGGAATACTGTCGTGCTGAGCAACTCGTCACAGATGTTCACTAAACGGTCGAACACAGCTGCGTTACGCAGGCATCAGGGCAACGAACGAACAGACATGTTCATGGGCTTGTGTAAAGGATGGGAATGATGGCGATGGCCGGAAGCTTGCAATTTTTGGTGTGCTTGCCAGAGTGAAGCGATTCCTGTCTGATTTTCGAGTTGGGTTTCTGATTGTCATCCACGGAGGTTCTGTATGCAGACGATTCGAGTCGCAGCCGTCACGATGAACAGCGTGTTGGGTCAGCAGCAGCAGACGTTTCAGAGAATTGCAGAATTCTGTGAACAGGCGGCAGGCGAACAGGTCGAGCTGATTGTGTTTCCCGAGCTGGTTGTTCACGGTCATTGCACTCCGAATACCTGGGGACTTGCGGAGGCTGTACCGGACGGCCCCAGTACTCAGGGCTTGATCGCCATGGCCAAAAAGTTCAACCTGTTTGTCTCTGCGGGACTGAGCGAAAAGGAGAACGACGTTGTTTTCAACACGCAGGTGCTGGTGGGACCGGGCGGCTATATCGGACGTCAGCGTAAACTGCATACATCCCGGGACGAAAACTTCTTTTACAAGGGCGGGCGGGATATCAACGTGTTTGATATCGGGAAATGCAAAATCGCCAGCATCATCTGTTACGACAATCAGTTTCCTGAAATTGCCAGGATCACGGCGTTGAAAGGCGCGGACGTTATCCTGATGCCCCATGCCGCTCGAGAAGGTCGTTGGGATGACACGCCGGAATCGCAAGCGGCGGCCCGTCGCCATGCATTCGACTACTTCAGCGGTTATCGTCAGCGCGCTCGAGAGAACGCCTGTTTCTGTGTGTATGCAGATCAAACGGGTGTGGCGGGGTATGTGGATTCACTGCCACGGGAACATTTGAATCAGCCACACCATCCAGGTGGCGCGATGATCATCGATCCGGGAGGCACAGTACTGAAACATGCTTCACTGGACAGGATTTGCGACGAAGTGATCGTGCACGATCTGGATCCTGAGGTTCTGGCTCAACATAGAAGCCATCCTAACTACACATTGCGGACTCGGCGACCGGAGCTGTTTGGTGAACTGGTACGGGATCAGCTGACGGGATAAGCCTGTCCTGATTGTTACTGCACAACGATGTTGCTGGCGGATACTCCCTGGTCATATTGGATGCCAGACAGAATTATCACTACTCAGACCACAATGAAGGATTCAGGCGATGGAAAACGATGACGCCGCTGCTGAAGGCCTGCTGAATGACGCCATGCAGTCCGTTTCGCAGTACTACGAACAGCGAGGAATCTTTCAGGGTCGCTTCGAGTTTGGAGAGCGCCCCGCGGTTATGGTCGTCGATTTCGCGTATGGTTGGACAGACGATGCCTACGCAGGCGGCAGCCGACGACTGGACGGCCCTGTCGAAGCCACCGCCCGACTGTTGGACACGGCCCGCACAGCAGGCGTTCCGGTCATCTATACAAGCAGTCCCTGGCGACCGGACAGTGGTGATCAGGCATTTAAGTCTGCGGCAGATGTGTCGGCGGGGTATCGCGGCTGGGACCAACGGGCCTGCGAGATCGATGACCGAGTGGCTCCTGCGCCGCAGGACCTGGTCATCGAAAAAGAGAACGCCAGTGCGTTCTTCGGTACTCACCTGAGTGCGTATCTGATTAGTCACCGCATTGACACCCTGGTTATCACCGGTTGCAGTACCAGTGCCTGCATTCGTGCGACAGCCACAGATGCCAAAAGCTATCGGTTCGTTCCCATGATCGTGCGAGAATGTGTCGGAGATCGCTCTGCTGCCGCGCATGTCTGGACGTTATTTGACATTCAGGCACGATTTGCTGACGTCACTTCATTTGACAAAACAATTGCTTACCTTGAGGGTCTCGTCGCACAGCCATCCACAGGTTGAGTGGACGCCGCAGATGCACGTTGTTGCCTCATTCAATCCACGGGAGGTCAGATGATCTCATCGATCACGTTGCCTTCAAGGAACGTCAGTCGTTCGTCGCGCCCCAGGTGAGGATACGTGAGTTTGTGCTGGTCGAGCCCCAGTTGATGCAGCATCGTGGCATGAACGTCACGGAAATGATGAGGTGACTCGACAGCACGCAGACCAATCTCATCGGTCGCGCCCACAATCTGTCCGCCTTTGACACCTCCACCAGCCATCAGCATTGTGAAGCCGAGGTTGTGATGATCGCGACCTGTGCCTCCCTGAGCCTCAGGTGAACGGCCAAATTCTCCGCCCCACAACACCAGCGTTTCATCCAGCAATCCTCGACGCTTCAGGTCCTTCAGCAAACCGGCGACGGGCTGATCAGTCTCGGACGCCTTCCGCAGATGGTTCTCTTCAATGTCTTTGTGAGCGTCCCACTGCATGTTTCCCGAGCCGCCGCCGGAAACCACGCAGACAAAACGGACACCATTCTCCACCAGTCGCCGCGCCAGCAGACATCGCCGGCCGTAGTCGTCCGTCGGCTTCTGGCCGACTCCGTACAGATTGAGTGTCTCTTTCGATTCATGGGCCAGATCGAACACATCCGGCGCCCGAGTCTGCATTCTGAATGCCAGATCGTATGAACTCAGGCGAGCCTCTAGTTCTTCATCGCCTGGTCTGAGCGTGGCTTCGTTAAGTTTACGAATCAGTTTGAGTGTCCGTTGCCGCTGCTGTAAATCAACGCCGGTCGGCAGCTTCAGATTCAGGACCGGTCGATCTCCCGGCCGGAACATTGTAGGTTGATACGCAGCCGGCAGAAAACCATTCATGTACATCGGCTGCCCGGCCTCAAGTGCACCCAGGGGATCCGGCAATACGACATACGCTGGTAGTGAGTCACTTTCTGAGCCCAGTCCAAACAGGGCCCACGAGCCCATGCTGGGGAATCCCGGCACTGTCCGCCCGGAAAACAGTTCGTATTGCGCGGCGGAATGGACAACCTGGTCGCCGTGGCACGATCGGATGACTGCAAAGTCATCGATGCAGGTACTCATGTGTGGAAATAGATCCGAAACTTCAATACCGCTTTGGCCATGCTTTCGGAATCTGCGTTTCGTCCCCAGCAACTTTGCATCAGATTGTACGAACTGATACTTCGCTTCTCCAAACTGACTGGGACGAGGCTGCCCGTGAAGTTCGTTCAGCAGTGGCTTTGGATCAAATGTTTCCAGCTGGCTGGGTCCACCAGCCATAAACAGGAAAATGACGCTGCGAGCTCTGGCCGGCTGGTGAATCACTTTGGGGTGAAGCGGGCTGGCGCGATCCGCCCGGATGGCGCCAGCCGACAGCAGCGATGCTGACGCCAGACTACCGACGCCGGAAACAACGTCGCGCAAAATCTTTCGACGACCAGAACGTTGCACGGAATTTTCAATTCGTGTTCGTGTCATGTTGTTACCAGCGACCAACGGGAGCGGCCCAACAGGTTGCGAGCGGCAGCTCGGCTAGACCGGCGAAGCCGGTCAGGGGACGTAGATGAATTCGTTGAGGTTAAGGACGGCGAGAGTAAATTCAGCCAGTGGCTGTTCGTTCAGGAAGTCGAGTGATAAGTCACGTTCCCGCGACGTCGGTGCCCGCCCCACTGCCAGGTGGTAGGCTCGTTCCACAATTTGAACAGTGTCGCCGTCGCACTCATGCGTCAGTCGATCTGCGAACGCCGCAGCCATGTCGTTCGCAAATCTGCCGTTTAATAGTTCCAGGGCCTGTGGAGCGTGTGTGCTGACGCCGCGCCGTGGACAGCTGGTCTGCAATGCCGGGGCGTCAAAGGCTTCCATAAACGGCAGACGCAAATTGCGTTTAGCAATCAGGTAAATTGAGCGACGATCATGTTCCCTTGTGTCCGACGTGACCCTCCACTGTGACGGATTGTACAGCAGGCCGATTAGTTCCGGATCGACCGGAGTCATGACGCTCGGTCCGTGAGCTTTTAGATTGATACGACCGGAAACGGCCAGCATTGCATCGCGTACTTCTTCGCCGGACAGACGTCGACGATGGAAGTGACGCAAGAATCGATTCTCCGGGTCAGCGGCGGAAACTTCTGTTTCCGGGGAATCGGACGTTTGGCTGCTCTGTCGGTAGGTGTTGCTCAGCACAATCAGTCGATGCACAGATTTCAGTCGCCAGTTGTTCTTCACCAGTGAACTCGCCAGCCAGTCCAGCAGTGCCGGGTGGCTGGGGCGATCGCCGTGAGTGCCGAAGTCATTTGCTGTTTTGACCAGTCCGGTGCCAAAATGATTCTGCCAGATTCGGTTGACAATGACGCGAGCCGTCAGTGGATGTCGATCACTCGTCAGCCACTGTGCCAGTCGCGTTTTCGGCGACGTCACATCAGCGGGCAGTTCCGGTTCAGACATCGACACCAGCACACTCAATGGACGAGCACCGACAGCGACGCCTTTATGCTCCCAGACTCCCCGTCGCAGTACATGAATCGCAGTCCGGTTTTCAAAGTCATTGCGAATGCTGGGGATCGTGGCGGGATGCGGCGGAAAATCGTAAGACAGCTGCTTGAGTTCATGCTGCAGCTGTGCTGCCTGGTCCCCGGTCGCCTCGACAATTTTTGCCTTCAGCTTCTTCATATCCGCCTTGATCTCGGCAGTTCGCTTCTCCCAGGCCTCATGGTCTTCCGGGCTGGCCAAAGGGATGTCGTACTCGCTTGTAGACGCCAGGTAGGCCTGCAGCCGGTAGTAATCTTTCTGAGTGATCGGTTCCAGCTTGTGGTTATGGCAGCGTGCGCAACCGACTGTGAGTCCAAGGAAGGCTTCGCCGATGATGTTTGTGCGTTCGGTCAGCACTTCATTTCGGCTGAGAGCGATATCAGGATTGCCAGCGTTGCGACGAACCGCACCCAGTCGATGAAATATTGCGGCGGACTGACACTGCTCACCGTCGGGCTGGATTTCGTCGCCGGCAATTTGTTCGCTGACGAACCGATTAAAAGGCTTGTCGTTGTTCAGCGAGTCGATGACGTAGTCTCGAAATCGCCAGGCATCGGGCAAGTGGCGATCGTATTCGAAACCTTCTGTTTCTGCGAATCGTACCACATCAAGCCAGTGTTGAGCCCAGCGTTCGCCGTAATGCCGGCTGGCCAGAAGATGATCAACGACTTTTTCGTATGCGTTGACAGATTTGTCGTTGACGAATGCAGCAACATCTTCCGGCGCCGGCGGCAGTCCTGTCAGGTCAAAGTACAGGCGGCGAATCAACGTCGTGCGAGGCGCCACCGGCGCAGGCTGCCATTGGCGTTGCTGCAGCTCCGCCAGAACAAAGGCATCGACCGGAGTTCTGACCCATGATTCATTTTCTACCGTGGGCGGTGAGACATCCTGGACAGGCTGAAACGCCCAGTGCTGGCGGGCTTCGTCAGAAACCAGGTCGGCTATGTTGTCGTCAGTGGCGAGCGGAGGTTCGTCCTTGCCGGCGATGGCGGCACCGGATGCGATCCAGCGACGCAACACGTCGGCCTGTTCCTGGCTCAGCTGCGGTTCCTCTTCGGGCGGCATCAGGCCATCGTTGATCAATTCCACCAACAGACTTTTTTGCGGCATGCCGGGAGAAATTGTCGGACCACTGTCGCCACCGGTCATCAGTGTGAAACGTCGCCGCAGGTCGAGTCCGGCTTCTCGTTTCGTTGCTCCATGGCATCTGAAACAGTGAGATTTCAGAATTGGTGCCACGTCTTCTTCAAACGTCAGGCGATCCTGTAATTCGACCACGTCCTGCCCTGATGTTGTCCCTGCAGGGACAGCGAACCCGGCGGCAAGAATGCAGGCGAAGCAGAATGTTTTCAAGGTAGCAGCCCTGGGCGGCATGCGACGGATCCATAAAGACGAGTAAGAATTGCAGATTGTCCAGTGCAACCCCCGTGGAAGCAAGAGTGAACGGGTGTAAGCTCGTTGCGGGGCGGTTAATCACTGATAGAATGCGTGCGGTATCAGACGTCGACCGGTGACGCTTCGCGGTTCCGTAGCCATCAACTGGACGACACACCATGCTCGTCGGTTTGATCCGCGTTTAATCAAAATGTCTTTACACATCTGAAAATCTTCTGCCCCTCATGACTGAAATTATCGAGGGAAGTATTTATGACTTCCCAAAGTATTACGATCTGCTGTTCGGCTCTGACTGGAAAGCTGAGTTCGATTTTCTGAAGAAAGCTTTTCCGAAGCACGCTGGTTGCAGCGTTAAACGTGTTTTTGAACCAGCGTGCGGTACTGGCCGCCTGTTGATCAAGCTGGCGCAGGCCGGGTACGACGTTGGTGGCAACGACCTGAACGAAAAATCGATCGAATTTTGCAACGACCGGCTGCAGCGGTTCAAGTTTGATCGCAGTACGTTTGTCGGCGATATGGCTGACTTTAAGGTAAGGAAGAAGTATCACGCGGCCTTCAACCTGATCAATACGTTTCGGCATTTGTCGACCGAGGCCACCGCGGAGGCGCACCTGCACTGTATGGCGGATGCCCTGGTCAAAGGAGGTCTGTACATTCTGGGGCTGCATCTGGAACCAACCGAAGCTCCTCGCATGGAGGAAGAAAGCTGGTCAGCTCGACGTGGGAACCTGGCCATTACGTCGTATATGTGGTCCAAAGGGATTGACCGCAGGAACCGCCAGGAGCACCTGGGCATTACGCTGGATATCTACACTCCCACGGCGCACCGGCGTATTGTGGATCACATGGACTACCGTACGTACAAACACGCTCAGTTTAAATCATTGCTGAAGAAGGTCCCGGAGTTTGAAGTCGCTGAAGTCTATGACTTCAGCTACGAAATCGATCAGCCGCACCGCATTACGGGAACGTCTGAAGACGTGGTATATGTTCTTAGAAAAGTCTGATGCCGCAGCGTTGTGAAGTCCTGCTACCATGCCGAAATCAGTGCGTTAATCCGCGAGAGTTCAACCGACGAAAACTCAGTGAACCAGTCACATCATGAGAGTTATCCGAACTTTGCTTTTACTGACTGGCCTTGCGGCCGTGTGCTTCGGTTTCTTCGCGCCGGACGTGATTGGCGACGACATACCGCCGTCCGTTGACTTCACTCGGGATGTCCGTCCAATTCTTTCCAACGCCTGTTTCCATTGTCATGGGCCGGACGAAAGCACTCGCGAAGCTGAGTTAAGGCTGGATCAGCGGGAGGGACTGTTCGATGATCGTGACGGATATGTGATTGTCAGCCCCGGTGACCATTCGGCGAGCGAATTGATTCGACGAATATTGTCCGATGATCCCGACGAAATGATGCCTCCGGCGGAGTCCACCAAGGCGATTACTGAGAAACAGAAACAGATTCTGGCCCGCTGGGTCGAACAGGGAGCCGAGTGGAAAGAACACTGGGCTTTTGTGCCGCCGGTACAAGCGGCATTGCCGAAGGTTCGTCGGCCCGATTGGTGTCGTAATGAAATCGACCGCTTTACTTTGGCGCAAATGGATCGCACCGGGCTCACGCCCTCGGCGCAAGCCGCTCCGTATACTCTGATTCGACGGCTGTATCTTGATCTCATCGGTATTCCTCCGTCGCCGGAGGAAGCGGACACGTGGGTGGCGAAGATCTGGAACACGGGCGGTTCCGGTCAGCGTGCTGACGAGACCGCGTACCAGGCGTTGATTGACCATTTGCTTCATTCGCCGCACTACGGAGAACGTGTGGCCCGCCGCTGGCTGGACCTGGCACGCTATGCGGATACGAATGGTTATGAAAAAGATCGGGAGAGAAGCATCTGGCCGTACCGGGACTGGGTGATCAACGCGATCAATGACGGCATGCCTTTTGATCGATTTACCGTTGAACAGCTTGCCGGAGATATGCTTCCGAATGCGACTCAGCAGCAACGTGTGGCAACAGGTTTTCACCGCAACACAATGCTGAACGAAGAGGGTGGGATTGATCCGCTGGAGTTTCGTTTTCACGCCATGACGGATCGTGTGGCGACGACCGGCACGACGTGGCTCGGCCTGACTCTGGGCTGTTGTCAGTGCCACACTCATAAGTACGACCCCGTTTCGCACCGTGAGTATTACCAGTTGATGGCGTATCTCAACAACGCCGATGAACCTTCTCTGCAACTGCCGGACGGATTGTATGAGCAGACATGGTCTGCGAATCGTGCGAAAGCGGACCAATTGACCGCAGATCTATCTGATCAATGGCCCGTGACGGTTTTCAAGCCTGTTGACGTCCAGGTCGTCAGCACAACGTCCAACGGCGGGCAAACATTTCAGGCACGCGATAACGGATTCACTGAAGTTACCGGTGAGAATCCGGAACGAGCCACCTATGTGGTCGAGTTGGAACTTGAGACTGCGGAGTTTGATACGCTCACGCTGAGTACAAAGGCAATGCGCAAACAGGCTGGCCCTGGGCGAACAGAACACGGCAATTTTGTGCTGAGCGAAATTGAAGTGGAAGCAGTTCACGACACGGATGCAGACGGCAATGCGGAAACGACGAAATTGACGATCAAATCCGCCACGGCTTCTGCTGAACAGTCAGGCTACGTTGTGAGGAACGCATTTGACGGAGATGACGCGACCGGGTGGGGCATCCACGACAACAAGGGCGTAGGGAAAACTGCGGAAGCTACGTTTGCTCTCGACACCAGTAAACTGCTTGCGCCGACAACGAATCCGCTTCGGCTGCGAGTCACATTGAAACAACTGCAGGGTGGGCAGCACACTATCGGTGCGTTCAAGGTGGGAGCGACACGAGCGGGCACCGCGGATGAGTTACAGGATGCTCGAAGCCAGTCGCTGCAGGCTGCCTTTCAAAAATGGCAGAAGGACGAAATTCCCAATGCCGTCAGATGGACGGTCCTGAAACCAACCACAGCAACATCCAATTTGCCGATCCTCACGATTCAGGATGATGATTCCATATTTGCCAGTGGAGACACGGCGAAACGCGATGACTATGTCATTACCTTCGCTGCATCCGCATCGCCGGTTACTGCGATACGAGTGGAAGCCCTGCCCGACGAACGCCTTCCCGCCGGTGGCCCCGGTTCAACGTATTACGAAGGTACGCTTGGCGATTTTTTTCTGACAGAAATCAGTGCGTCGGCTGGTGCTGCGAAATTTCCGTTCGCTTCTGCATCTCACACCTATGCGAAGAACCGATATGGAAACAATCCTGTGTCTTCGGCACTGGCGATCGATGGTGATGTGCAGACGGGCTGGTCTGTTCACGACCGCCAGGGCGAACGACATGACGCTGTCTTTGTATTCACAGAACCTGTGCCGGCTGGTACGTCCTTGACCATCACCATGACGTTCGGGCGTCATTTTGCCAGTTCGCTGGGGCGTTTTCGACTTTCTGCCACCGATGCAGTGTCTCAGCCGAAGGCCAGCAGCTATTCAGCCGAAGTGGCTGCACTGCTGGCCGATCCCGACAGACAGTACCGGGCCGATGAGCAGGAGTTGATGCGGAGCGCGTTTCTTCTCAACGCACCAGAACTGTCCGCGCAGTCAAACAAAATTCGCAAACTTCAGAGTCCTCCGGCAACTGCATCCACTCTGGTCATGGCCGAACGTCCTGTCCAACACCTTCGCCCAACCCACCGACACCATCGCGGTGAGTACCTTCAGCCCAGAGAGTTGGTGCAGCCCGGACTGCCGACGGCGCTGTCGGGCGACAACGATGCTCCGCCTGTGACTCGACTTGAATTCGCGAAATGGATCGTCTCCACAAGAAATCCGCTGACTGCTCGAGTTATCGTAAATCGGCAGTGGGCCGCCTTCTTCGGGACAGGGATCGTCAAGACGGTGGATGACTTTGGTTTGCAGGGAGAAGCTCCGTCACACCCGAGTCTGCTGGACTGGCTTGCGGTGACATTCCGAGATGACGATCAGTGGTCCATGCGAAAACTGCACCGCAGAATCGTCAGCAGTGCCACCTATCGTCAGTCGGCGTCGGTTAATACTGAAGCGGCGAACGTTGATCCGCAGAATCGTTTCCTGAGTTTTGCGCCGCGATACCGACTGGACGCAGAGATTATTCGCGATCAGTTACTTGTGGCCAGTGGTGTGTTGTCGAGAAAAATCGGTGGACCGTCGGTTCGTCCTCCGCAACCGGTGGGCGTCACGGAAGTGGCGTATGGCGGTGCCAGGTGGAATGCGGGAAAGGGCGATGACCGTTACCGGCGCAGTCTTTACACGTATGCCAAACGCACGGCACCGTTTGCCATGTTATCCACGTTTGACGGTCCCAGTGGAGAAGCGTGTATTGCACGTCGTAATCGCAGCAACAGCCCGCTGCAGGCACTGACACTGTTGAATGACGTGATGCTGATGGATTTAGCACAGCAGTCTGTGGGTCAACTGACGGCCGACAGCGAAAGCAATGATGTCGAGCTGATGACGACGTTTTTTCGTCGAGTGTTAGTCAGGCATCCGACAGTAGGAGAACTTGATTCGCTGCTGGCGTTCTTGAGTACACAGCGGCAGGGTTTTCTCTCCTCCCCCGACGCGGCCCGGAAATTTCTGAGTCTGACTGAAGAAAAAGTGGCAGATGCTGATGTCGCGGCGCTTGCCAGCAAGGCTGCATGGGCAGCCACGGCTCGTGCCCTGTTCGGTTTGGACGAAACCCTGACGCGAGAGTGAGGCGTCCGCTGACAGTCTGATCACACGCGGATGCTCTCCTGAGCGTGGTGTGTGACCAAGGCAGACGCTACTGCGATTCTGTGACCGCCGTCGGGGTCAGGTGCGACAGAATCTCGGACACAATGTTGTGTCCGCCCAGCAAAGTGCGGCAACGCGGACTGACTCGCAGCAAGCCACCATCATTAAGGCAGCGCCGCCAGCAGTCGGGTAAACCAGTCCAGGGTGAACTGCCTCTGAGTGTCATCATCGGCCGAATGCGATGCGAGGCGAATGCGTCGATCCATTCCAGAGGTTTACTGTCTCGCGGCAAAAACACATCCTTCCGGTTGCCAAAGATGGCATTTAACGGCAGCATCATGTTGATACGCAGGCGAAGAGCATCATCCAGGCAGTCGTTCAGTCCGTCTCGAATGATCCGCTGAGCATGATTGTAGGTATGCCGTTCGCGGCTGCCTGGCACTACGACCACCGCCTGAGCCTTCAGTTCGGCCGCTAGCTCCAGTGCTCGACGTGTGTCGTCAACAGCGGCTTTGTAGCTGCGCCCCAGAGAACCGGTGAATCCGCCGGCAAATCCGACGGTGCACACTGCCAGTCCTGTGTCGTCGAGCACAGCTTTTAGTCGTGCCGGGCCGATTCGCATGGCCCGCTGACGACGAACACTGACAAGGTCTACCCGGCGTCGTTCCAATTGAGTGGCCTCTTTGACCAACTCATTGAAATCCCGAGCCTGCAGCAGTTCTGCCATATTTACGACAACCTTTGTCGCTTCTGATTGACGGTTCGCGGATTTCTGATCGAGCAGTAGGTCCATGTCACTCTTACTCAGGCGGTAACGGTCAACAAATTATTCAGGATGCGGAAGGTTAAAGATTGAGAGCGATGCTGCAACAGTAATCGTGTGCTTTTATCTTCAGAAATGTCTCAACAAAATATTTTTCAGTGAAAGGTTGTCACATCTTGTTGCGTCCTGAATAGCAACGCACCGAATGCGGTGGCGTGGCACGCACAAAAAAACATTTGCGATTTTAGGCGCTCATGTTGGTATGTAGGTATCAGGCAGGGTTCGGATGTACACTGTTGGGTTAATGGATTCGCGGAAGGCACATGGGTGAATCCCTTGGTGACGTCAACGTTAAATGCCAGGAACGCAAGATTGCCGGCTGAAGATGACAGTCAGACTGTTCTCGCCGATCCTGAGCGCTGGGTCGATGAGTACGGTGATTACCTTTATCGATATGCCTGGTCACGGCTGCGTGACGAAAGTGCGGCGGACGAAGTCGTACAGGAAACGTTTCTGGCAGGAATTCGATTTCAGGATCGATTTACCGGCGAAGGTGCGGATCGTGCATGGTTGCTGGGAATTCTGAAAAGAAAACTCATCGATCATATCCGCATGCGAAATCGATACGACCGCGACGGTTCGTATGAAGACACCAACGACCCGTCCGGGCAGTTGTTTGATCAGAAGGGGAACTGGCGAGCTGATTCGTTTGCCGCTGACACGCCGGACGGCCAAATGGAATCGAAGGAAATCTGGGATGTCGTCAAGAACTGCTAGGAGCATATTCCCAAAGGGCAGGCAGATGTATTCATGCTGAGTGTTATGGAAGAGATGGATTCTGATCAGATCTGCAGTGAGCTAGACATTTCTCCTTCCAATCTATGGGTGCGGCTGCACAAAGCACGTCTTGCTCTGGCAAAGTGTGTGGGCGCACGCTGGTTTCAGGGTGAAGGAGTGACTCAGCATGCCTAACGACCGAAACACATCCGAGTTAATTTCCCAGTCGCTGTCCGGACGGCTGAGCCGTGATCAGCAGACGGCGGTCAACAAAGAGCTGGAGACAAACCAGCAGTCGCGCCACTTCGCGAAGATTTCGCGAATGATTCAGGATTCGCTGTCGGACGTGGCCCGGCGGTCTGTGGATGGTGACCAAGGCATTGCTCCGGGGCTTTCTCAGGCATCAAAGACGCGGATGAAGCAGTCCCTGCGGCGTGAACAGAGTCGGCTGAGCCACTCTGCACTTGGCGCAACTGTTACCGCAGATGGCATCACGCAGTCAACGGATGGCGGATCGTGGGCGGCGTCAACGGGGGCGGATGATTCGTCAGAGCAGCGGCGGATGGCCAGTCGCTTTACGCTGATCAAGTAGATCGGCGAAGGTGGATTAGGCAGCGTCTGGCTGGCGCGCGATGAGATGGCCAAACGGACCGTGGCGTTGAAGGAGATGAATCCTTCTGCTGCCGAATTCCCGCGAGCATGGGAACGATTCCATCGTGAAGCTGAAATTACGGCGCATCTGGAACACCCCAATATTGTGCCGTTGTACCAGTTTGGGTCTGACTCACAGTCCAGTCAGCCTTTCTATGCCATGCGTTTTGTGGGCAAGCGAACTCTGGTGGATGCGATCGAAGAATACTACGATCGCCGTAAAGCTGGTGAAGACGTGGCTATGGATCTGCATCGTCTGTTAACAGCCTTTATCGGTGTCTGTCAGGCGATCGCGTATGCTCATTCCCGCGGCGTGATTCACCGTGACCTGAAACCGGAGAACGTGGCTCTGGATAACTTCGGGCTGGTGGTTGTGCTGGATTGGGGATTGGCGAAGATCTCTGATGAATATGAATCAGAGAGCCTTCTGTCGGGTAACACTGTTACTTCCGACAGTGCGATGGGAAGGACGCTGGCCGGAGAAGTCATCGGCGCACCGTTGTATATGGCTCCCGAACAGGCTGCGGGCAATCTGGAAGATGTCGACAGGCGGACGGACGTGTACGGTCTGGGAGCGATTCTGTTTGCCATGCTGACGGGTTCTGCATTGCACCAGAAGACCAGCGTTGAAGAAGAACGTTCAATTGCCATTGCGGAATTGTTGCAGAAGATTGCGACAGAACCGTCTCCGCGGCCTCGCGACATGGCGTCAGGAATTCCTGCTGATCTGGAAGCGATCTGCGCTACTGCCACGCAGTTCAAGGCGCATTCTCGTTATCAGACTGCGACGGAAGTTTCGGATGCTGTACAAAGATGGATGGCTGGCCGCAGTGAACGCCGACAGCATTACGCGAACAGTCGCAGTGAAGGTCGAGAGCTGCGAACATCGATGATGTCTTCGGTTTGGGATCTGGAACGAAACGTGCGGTTCATGTCCAGCCTGCCTCCGATTCATGGCATTGTGGACGTTCTTTCCGGCCGTGAGGGAGACGAAATCGCAACCTGGAGAGAGCGACTGGGCGTCATTTTTCGCGGATTGCTCAGTACGAACTGTGATTTCTGTTCAGTGTCATTCGCCTAGGTCAAAGACGATGGATTCCAGGAACTGATTCGCATCGAACGCAAGGCCACAGACATTTCCAACGTGCGCTCCATTCCGGCAAGTCGGCTTTCTTCCGGTCCATTGACAGACTGCATGAAGGAGGCACTGGACAGCAATCCGGACGAAGTTCACGTGGCGCTGTCGTCGGAATGCCCCGACGAACGAAATGCTGACAACAGAAAGCCGAACCGGCTGGCCGCCGGCGTGCCTGTCATTGACGCCGTGACGGAAGAATTGTTCGGTTTCGTGCGCATTGAAGCCGATCTTGATCGTCTGATTGAAAGTCAGCTGCGTGACCGTTTTCAGGCGACCAGTCGTCTGTTTGTGTTGGACAACGATTGCCGAATTCTGCTGCAGGTGAATCGCGATGGAGGTCGAGTTCGGGAGAACGACGGCAAGTTGATTAGTTCTATCACGGAATGCTGGTCTGAGGTTCTGGATCCGCTGAAGCGACGAGGGGAATTCCTGGACGACCAGGATCATGCCGTCTACGCGACTCGTATTGATCTTGTGCCCGGCCGCTATTCGCTTGCATTGGCACTGTGTCTCGGCGACAAATAGCTGACACTAGGACGGGGACAGCACGACACTTGTGCAACCGCCGTCTTAATATCAGCAAAGGTCAGCATCTTGTCGTATCATCATTTTCTGACAGCCGTTTCCGTTCTGTCGTGCTTCGTTTCTTTATCTGAAGCCTCGGCCGCCGATCCTGCTGCCGGGCAGGGAATCATGGTGGGGGAAGTCACTGCGTCGTCCGCCAATATTCAGGTGCGTCTGACGCAGGGCATGAAGCTGGTTGGCCATGATCTGGCCGGGACAGCCGGCGTTGTTCGGTTTTCACTGCAGCCGACAACCGTTCCGCGCGTGACTTTGATTAAGACTGTTGCGGCTACCGCCGACCGGGATTTTATCGCTCGAGCGTCCTTCTCCGGCCTGTGCCCCGGCACGAAGTACGTTTGCCGCACGAAGATTGGAAAGTCGAAGGGGCAACTGGTCGACGGTCCGGCGTGCACGTTCAAAACACATCCCGGACGGACTGCTGCAACGCCGGTAAGATTCGTCGTGGTGACGGGCATGAATTACGCGAAGTTCCACGGCGACGAACGCATCGACCGCAAGCAGCA
>JAQWLN010000240.1 GCA_029247265.1 Fuerstiella sp. | reverse complement strand
GCGTGTGGCACGCTGGTGTTTTCTGATTTTCGTCTGCTGCACGGCGGCAGACTGTCGTGGTCAATCGCCGCGTCTCTATCGTCACAGGGTCGATCCTCATTGGTTCGCCGCAGATACGAAGTTCTGGTACCGAGTGGAATTGCCGGACAGAGGGGCGGAATTCGTTCTCGTCGATACTGAAGCGGGAACACGTACGCCGGCGTTTGATCATGCCCGAGTAGCGAGGGAGTTTGCAAAAGCAGGAGAGGACGGTTTTGACAGCCATCGCCTGCCGATCAGTTCGCTCAGTTTTTCTGACGACATGAAGTTCCTGACTCTGACGACCAGTCGTGGTCTATGGACACTGAACCTGACGTCGTATGAATTGCAGCAGTTGGAACCAGGTACACGATCGTCATCGCAGGGACGTCTGTTCATGCCACCTCGGAAATCCGTCGACCGCGGAGGCGATGTGGAATTGCATGTCACTAACGGACTGGATAGCGTCATCCAGCTGATCTGGATGGGGCGAGATGGCCAGCCAGTAAGCTACGGTACCATCGATTCCGGGGCAAAAAAAATACAGCATACGTTTGCCGGACACGTCTGGCTGTTGAAGTCCGCAGACGACACTTCCCTGGCGGCATTTGAGGCCGTCGATGGACCGAATGAGATTGTCGTCAATGCAGCCGGTCTGCAGGCGATGACTGAGCGGCAGAACAGTCAGTCTTCTCGCAGGAATCGACGTCCACGAGATCGAGACACGAATCCGCCCTCTCCGAATGGCGAGCATCTGGCGTTCGTGAAGTACCATGATCTCTGGCGGATGTCCGCAGGTGACTCAACGGCGGAGCCCCAACAGTTGTCGTTGGACGGGACTGTCGAAAATACATTTCAGAAGGATGTGTCGCGCAGGCGGCTGGTGGAAATGCAATACAAGCTTCAGGATGCACCGTCTGACGTCGCCGACGTTCGCTGGTCTCCGGATTCGAAGCATCTGATCGCGTTTCAAACAGAAAAAGCGATTGAAAGGCGCGTCTACTATGTTGAATCGTCGCCGAAAAATCAGCTTCAGCCCCGTCTGGAAAGTTATCCGTATGCCAAGCCGGGTGATCCGATTCCCACGCCTCGGCCTCGATTGTTCAGGGTTGACGACGGTCAGGAAGTACCGGTGTCGAATGATCTGTTCAGCAATCCGTTTAAGCTGAGTTTTCTGAAATGGAGCGACGACAGCAGTCGGTTCTGGATGCTGTATAACGAACGCGGTCACCAGGCCCTGCGATTGCTGGAAATCACTATGGGTAATGGCGACGTGCGAGCCGTCGTTGACGAACGAAGCGAAACATTCATTCACTATTCAACGGGCGGGAAATTTGTGCTGGATTGGCTGCCACAGGATCAACTGCTGTGGGCCAGCGAACGATCCGGGTGGAATCACCTTTATCGGTACGATGTGTCAACAGGAAAGGTGATTAACCCCGTGACTTCCGGCGACTGGAATGTCCGGCGGATTGAACGTATCGATCGTGACACCGGAATTGTCTGGTTTTATGCCGTCGGGGTTGTCGACGGACAGGACCCGTATCACGAACACTTCTGTCGAGTGAACCTGGATGGCAGCGGATTGAAGGTACTGACGGATGGCGACGGCACTCACGAAGTGACGTTTTCGCCTGACCGTTGTTTCTTTGTCGACAGGTTTTCGCGCGTGGATCTGCCTCCGGTGACGCAACTTCGCAGCAGTACAGATGGCACGCTGGTGACGGAACTGGAAACAGCCGACGCGTCTGAGGTCATGGCGGCGAATGGTGGCCTGCCGCAACGGTTCGTTGCGAAAGGACGAGACGGAGAGACGGACATCTGGGGGATTATTCATCGTCCTCGCAACTTTGACGCAGCAGCAAGTTATGCCGTGGTAGAGAATATTTATGCGGGGCCACATGATCATCATGTGCCGAAAGCATTTCGAACACGGTATCGACATCAGCAGCAGATGACGGATCGAGGCATGGTCGTGGTTCAGGTTGATGGGATGGGAACGGCCTGGAGGTCGAAGGCATTTCACGACGTGTGTTATCGCAACCTGAGGGATGCCGGTTTTCCCGATCGGATCGCGTGGCTGAAAGCCGCGGCCGTAAAATATCCATGGCTGGATATCAGCCGAGTGGGAATTTACGGGGGCTCTGCAGGGGGGCAGAACGCCATGGCGGCCGTGCTGTGGCATGGGACGTTCTACAAGGCCGCAGTCGCCGACTGCGGTTGTCACGATAATCGAATGGATAAGTTGTGGTGGAATGAGCAATGGATGGGCTGGCCCATGGGGGATCATTACGCTGCGAACTCTAACGCAGAAAATGCCTTTCGGCTGCAGGGCGCACTTATGCTGGTTGTCGGAGAACTTGATCGCAATGTCGACCCAGCCAGTACGACACAGGTTGTCCGGAAGTTGATTGAAGCCAATAAGGATTTCGTCTTCCTGCCAATTCCCGGAGCCGGCCATGGTGCATGTGAAACGCCTTATGGTTCGCGCCGTCGAGCCGATTTTCTGGCGCGTCACCTGCACGCGGTTGTCTCCGCAGAAGCCGCAAGCGGCGACGCAGATCTCAAACAGTAGAGCAGTTTTCGAAAACACCTGAAGTGTTGATGTTTTTCCGTATGAACAGCCCGACAAACAAAGGACCTCAAGTGACGACTGTGCAACGACTAATACAGGATTCCTTTGGTGACGAAAGCTCATCGTCGCAGTTGAGGGGCGGATGTGTTCGGCTAGCGCTGCGATGCGCCCTGGTGCTGAATTGCTGCATCGGAATTCTGTCGCTTTCGCCTTTGGCGTGGGGGCAGGACAGAACTCCCGGCGCCGATCAGTTCGGTAAAGAATTGCCACGATTGCCGGTGATGCAGCCGGCGCAGTCTCGCGACGCGATCGTCATGCGAGAAGGGTTTCGGGCGGAACTGATTGCCAGCGAGCCGCTTGTGCAGGACCCCGTGGCTGTCGACTTTGACGAACAGGGCCGAATGTTCGTCGTGCAGCTGCCGCCGTACAACGCGTATGTGCTGGAAGATATTCCCGCAGGGTCAATTGCCTTGCTGGAAGACACCAACGACGACGGCCAGTACGATCGCAGCACGCAATTCGCAGAGAACCTGAGTTACCCGACGGCAGTGGCATGCTGGAATGGGGGCATCTTTGTCGGTGATGCGCCGGATCTGTTGTATCTGAAGGACACGAATGGCGACGGAAAGGCCGACATCCGGGAAGTGGTATTCACTGGCTTCGGCAAGGATAAGGCGGGTGAAGCTCACTTGAACTCGATTCGCTGGGGCATGGACAATCGGTTTCATCTGTCAACCAACCTTGCCGGTGGTGACATCACAGCGGCGGGTAACGACAGTCCGCCGGTTTCCGTTCGTGGCCGTGGCTTTGTATTTGATCCGAGAGACCGAAAATCGTTTGAACTCACATCCGGTGGTGGTCAGCACGGTTTAAGTATGGACGACTGGGGACGCAAGTTTGTCTGTTCGAACAGTGTGCCGGCTCAGACACTGATGTACGACGACCGCTACATCGCTCGCAATCCGGTGATGCAGGCGCCCGCCGCCGCCGTTGATGTTGCCCCCGACGGTAAGTTCACAAAACTGTTCCGCATCACTCCGCCCGAACCCTGGCGAGTTCTGCGGACGCGGCTGCGAAAGACCGGCAAGTTTCGTGGTTCGGACGAAGGCGGCACACCATTCGGTTTCTTCACCGGTGCGACGGGTATCACAATCTATCGCGGCGATGCGTGGCCGGAGGAATACCGAGGTAATCTGTTTGTCGGTGACGTGGCGAATAACCTGGTTTACCGAGCAAGCTTGGAGGCTCGCGGGCAGGAACTGGTGGCTCATCGAGCCGACCCGGGAGCGGAATTTCTGGCGTCGAAAGATATCTGGTTTCGGCCGGTTCAGTTTGCCAACGCTCCTGACGGCAATCTGGTCATGCTGGACATGTGCCGTGAACTGATCGAAGGAGCCGCGTTTTTGCCGCCGGAATTCTTCGAACATCTGGACGCGGCCAGCGGAAATGACCGCGGCCGAATCTATCGTATCTTGTCAACATCCCGCAGCCCCGGCCGGAAATCGCCGCAGTTGCATCATGCGACGACCTCAGATCTGGTCGCTTTGCTGGATCATTCCAACGGGTGGCACCGGGACACTGCCTCTCGCCTGCTGTATCAGAGACAGGACCGCACCGCGATTCCGTCGTTGTTGTCAATGGCCTCAGAGGCAGTGTCTGCGGAGGGGCGAGCCACGTCGCTGCACGTGCTGCACGGACTGAAAGCATTGCAGGAAACGTCTGTGCTGGCAGCACTGGATGATCCTTCTGCGGACGTACGTGTGCAGGCGTTGCGTCTGGCAGAAAACTTTGTCGCAGTTTCCCCCGCCATTCGCGACCGCATGACGCAAATGGTAGGCGATGCCGAGGAAACCGTTCGGTATCAGCTTGCGTTTTCTCTGGGGGCATTCCATGGGCCGTCCTCAATTCGGGCGTTGTCGCAGCTGGCACAGACGGACGGAGCCGATAAATGGATGCGGCTGGCGATTCTGAGTTCTACGGGCGAAGGCGCGGACTCTCTGTTCAGTCTGCTTTCCGCACGCAAAGACATCCGCTCCGCGAAGCACGGTCAGCTTCTGATGCTGGCGCTGGTACAGCAAATTAGTGCGCGTGGTCGGACCAGCGAGATCAGTGTTGTCCTGCGTTCACTGGAAACACTGGCTACGCAAGACAAAGCGCTGCGGGACGCCGTTGTGAAGGCGCTTCTGGAAAAGCAAAGTGACAAAATGCGGGAGAGCATTCTGTCGGTTGCGGGCGGAAAGGCGGCAGCGGTTCTGGCCAACGTGCTCAAGCAGGCGACGGCTCAGGCACTGGACGTGAACGCGTCCGTATCGCAGCGAGTGGAAGCGATACGCAGTCTGCGGCTGGGGGGGCTGACCGATGTGAAGTCTGTGATTGAGGATCTGCTGCAGCCAGCACAGCCACAGCAACTGCAGTCGGCGGCGCTGGACGTGGTGGCCGCGTTCGACGACGATGGAGTTGTGAGATTGCTGCTGGATCACTGGTCGGGATTGAGTCCCTCGCTGCGGGCACGTGCTGCGGAAACTTTATTGTCCCGGCCGTCGTGGGTGCAGGCGCTCATGGACGCGGTGGAATCCGGCGATGTTGCCACAGCGGACATCGACCCTGCCCGAGTGCAACTGCTGATGAAACATCCGGATGCAAGGATCTCCTCACGTGTTGGGAAAATATTCGCCCGAACCGCCGTATCCGCGCGAAAGGATGTCGTCGATCGTTATCAGGCGGCACTGACGGCCGATGGTGACGCGGACCGCGGTAAGCAGGTGTTTAAGAAGAACTGTTCCGCCTGTCACCGGCTTGAGGATGTTGGGACCGCTGTTGGAGCAGAGCTGAAAGGAATTCGGCAGCGAGGTTTGCCGTCCGTGCTGCTGAATATTCTGGACCCTAACCGGGAAGTGAAGCCGAAGTTTCTGTCGTACGTCGTTGCCACGACGGACGGTCGAGTGCTGGCCGGTATGATTTCTGCAGAAAATGCCAACAGTATCACTCTGCGTCGTGCTGACGGCACGACAAACGTTGTGCTGCGAATTGACATCGAAGAAATGTCCAGCACCGGTCTGTCTTTTATGCCGGAAGGATTGGAGAAGACGGTCACTGTTCAGGATATGTCCGACCTGCTGAGCTATCTGAACGAAATCGACTAGACACTCCTCTAGCGCGGGGCGTTGCCCACGCGGTTAAACGAAGTGCAGTAACGTTCGGCGTATGTGATTCGTTTAACCGCGTGCCCAACGGGTCGCGTTTCTGCGGTCAACACACATCCTTCATGCTGCCCCGCCGGAGCACGGGGCGTCACCCGTGCGGCCTGCGATTTCGTTCGGCCAGACTGTCTGCAGGGCATCCCTGACAACTGGCCTGCTGCTATTGCTCCAATCGCCACTGGGGAGATGTCCTGATTTTCTTGCATTTCGTTGTTGGCGTCGCGAATATGATCGGTGCCACTGAAGGCCGAACTCATAAAGCACGTAAGTGAACAACGTGATATGCAATTATCTATCTGGCTCACAGATTTGTTCGTATATGCTGCTGAGCGTGAACGCGGTTCACTGGAACGCCACAGACATCGTCCGTTACGACGCCGTGGTGGTCGACAGTGGACGACAGAGTCTCTGGAACAGCGCGCATTACTGGCGTCTGATTTCGGCGACGCCCCCGACATTGGTACGGGAACCGCTCAAGGGGACTACCAGACTCTGGGTTCCGACAATGGGCCCGAGCATGCGCTGGATCTGACACAATTGACGTTGTTTCTGGGGAACAGCGTCGATGCCGATGGCGGCACATTGCAGAATGGGATGGCCACTGCCAACGATATGTTCACGACCGGCGGATCGGATGATGAAGATGGTGTGCTAAATCCGCTGGATCTGCAGGGGACGGAGGGAGCCGCTCCGAACGTGACGCTGCTGGCGACCAACAACACGGGCAGTGCAGCGACTCTGTCTGGCTGGATTGACTACGACGCGGACGGGGTGTTTGATAACGCAACGGAACGGGCACAGATGGTCGTACCTGCCGACACGACCAATATTCGTTTCACATTGACGTTTCCGGCAATACCGGATGGATTTACGGGGGCGACGTACGCTCGGTTCCGTCTGAGTGCCGACACAGCTGCGACCGATGCGATAGGAGCGGCCCAGGATGGTGAGGTCGAGGATTACGTTTTTACCATCACGGGGCAAAGCAGTGGCAGGGTCGCTCGCTCGCTGAAAATCGCGCACGAATTAAACGGCGGTCCGACGCTTGCGAACCACGACTACCTGGGATTCTCTGTGGCGTCTGTGGGCGACCTGGACGGGGACGGCGTGGCGGATCTGGCAGTCGGGAGGAGAGATGATGACACTGGCGGTTCAAATTATGGTGCGGTCCATCTGCTTCTGCTTAATACGAACGGCACGGTGAAGCGTTCCACAAAGATCGCTCACGAACTCAATGGCGGACCGTCGCTGACGAAATTTGACGGTTTTGGCAGTTCTGTCGTGGGCGTGGGTGATCTTGATGGCGACGGCGCGACCGACCTGGCCGTCGAGGCCAACGCCGATAATGGGGGTGGTGCGGTTCACATATTGCTATTGAACACGGACGGGACAGCAAAACGATCCGTGAGAATCTCTAGCGAAACAAACGGTGGGCCAACGCTCCCAAACGGTGATTTGTTCGGGCGTTCTGTTGCCTTCCTGGGCGATCTGGATGGGGACGGCGTGGGCGATTTAGCCGTCGGAGCCATTGGCGACCCCACGGGCGGCCACAGTTATGGCGCGACGCATGTGCTGTTTCTGAAGCCTGACGGCACGGTGAAGAGTTCCACGAAGATCGCGCACCAGACCAATGGTGGCCCGACGCTGGGGAACAATTTCCAATTTGGGCGTTCCGTGGCGGGCTTGGGTGACCTGGACGGCGATGGTGTGTCCGACCCGGCCGTAGGAGTCCCGCAAGACAGTACGGGCGGTCAGCGACATGGTGTGATTTATGTGATGCTGCTGAATACCGATGGAACAGTGAACAGTTCCAGAAGAATTGGGCACGAGACAAATGGTGGTCCGACGCTATCGATGTTTGCTCGTTTCCGAAGTTCTGTGGCGTCTGTGGGAGATCTGGACGGGGATGGCGTAGCCGATTTGGCTGTCGGAGCCAAAGAAACCATGCACGTCCTGTTCATGAACCGGGATGGAACGGCAAAGCGTTCCACCATGATTGGCAGCGACATCGGCGGCGGACCGACGCTCCCGGACTTCAGTGAATTTGGGAGCTCAGTGGCAAATCCGGGTGATCTGGATGGAGATGGCGTGGCGGACCTGGTTGTCGGCGCCTTTCGTGATGACACTGGCGGCCGGTCTCGCGGTGCAGTGTGGGTGTTGAACCTGGCAAGACCGTCGGGGGTGACCGCCACCCATACCGCCGGCACCAGCATGGTTGCGGAATCCGGAACCACCGATACGTTCGGCGTCGTGCTTGACGCGCGACCGGAGTTGGACGTCGTCATCGACGTCACCAGCGCCGACATCGGCGACATCGGCGAAGTGACCGTCAGCACTCCGTTATTAGTTTTTACGCCCACCAACTGGGATACGGTTCAAAACGTCACCCTCAGAGGCGTCGACGACAATACAGTCGATGGCGATCAGAATTCGCTCGTTACCCTGTCGAATGCTGATTCCAGCAGTGACGCGTCGTACGAATCGCTGCCCCACCAGTCTGTAACCGTCACTACGACCGATAACGATGTTCTTCCTCAGGATCCTGGAAACGTAGATGGAAACCAGGATTTCGATGCCAACGATTCGTTTCTGATTCATCTTGTGAAGCTGTCCGGCACCGACGCTCAGCTTGATCAGTCCAAAGGCAGCAGTTCCTTGTCGCCTGTACAGATAAGAGCCAACGTAGCCGCGCTGGGCGGAGTCGGTGGGGCACAGAATGCCGCGGTCGGATCGCAGGTCCTCGCATCGGTTCTGTTTGCTGATCCGGACCGTGACCTGTTCATCGCCGATGATGAAGTGTTGTTGCAGTCGCCAGTGCCCGCAACGGAATCGGAATTCGATGAAGATGTCTTTCGAGACAATTTCCGGGAATGGATCGACGCGAGCTGAGACAGCATCAGCGGCCCAGAGCGCGGGGCGTTGCCCCGCGGTTAAACGAGCTACAGGGGCGACGTGGTTGTGATGTGATTGGTTTAACCCCGTGCCCATCGGGCCGCGATCCGGCATTCAGCCGGATAGGTGAATGCAGCACAAACCTGCTATGCTAAGGGTTTCTCTAATCGTTCGCCGCCGTGACTGCGGCCACGACGTCAATTGATGTCCTGCACTGCCGTGGTTGCAATGAGTTGGAGTGAGTTCATGAAGGTTGTATCCGGAATCCTGCTGTTCCTGCTGATTGTTGCGGGGGGCGGTTTGGACACAGCGCGGGCACAACAGAACTCTCGTCCCAATATCGTGCTGATTTTCAGCGATGATCAGGGCGTGAATGATGTGGGTTGTTACGGAAGCGAAATTCCCACTCCGAATATTGACCGGATCGCTCAGCAGGGGGTCAGGTTTACGTCATGGTATTCCGCCTCATCGATCTGCACTCCGTCTCGGTATGGGCTCTTAACAGGCCGCAATCCCGTCAGGTCCCGCGATCAACTGCTGTCTGCATTGATGTTTCTTTCAGACGCTAAGCGTGGACTGCGGGACGATGAACAGACCATTGCGGAAGTTCTTCACGATGAATGTGGTTACACAACGGCACTGATTGGCAAGTGGCATCTGGGGCATGGTCAGTCAGACTTTCTGCCGACCAATCACGGCTTCAATATTTTTAAGGGACACACCGGCGGCTGTATCGACTACTTCACGATGACATACGGCATTCAGCACGACTGGTACGAAGGCGCTACGCACGTGCCGAAAAACGGTTATGCGACGGAGTTGATTACCGACGAGGCCGTGGAGTTTCTGAAGTCAAAGCAGAACGTACAGAAGCCTTTCTTTTTGTACCTGCCATACAATGCTCCGCACTTTGGTAAAGGGTGGAACCCGTCCAAAAATGAAACCGTCAACATCATGCAGGCTCAGGCGAAGGACCTGCAGCGAGTCGATTTTATCAAGGACAAGATCCGCCGAGAATTTGCGGCAATGGTTGTTTCTCTGGATGACGGTGTCGGAAAAGTAACGCAGGCTCTGGACGATCTCGGTCTGGCGGAAAACACCCTGTTGATATTCCTGACGGATCACGGTGGCGATCCCGTCTACGGTGGCAGCAACAAGCCTCTTCGCGGCGACAAAGCCACGTTGTTTGAAGGCGGCTTGAAAGTGCCGTGTGTAATTCGGTTTCCGGGAAGAATTAAGACCGGGGTCACAAGTTCGGCGGTCACTTCGTCTCTGGATCTGTTTCCTACATTTGCCAGTCTTGGAGGGGCTGACGTCGACAAACAGCAGCTGGACGGGCAGGACCTGACATCACATTTGTTACGGAATAAACCTGTTCCGAGTCGAGAACTGTTTTGGCAGACGGGGCAGCATGCGGAACTAAATCGAGGCACGTGGACGGCTCTGCGGCACGACAATCATAAGTACCTGCGGCTACCGGACGGGAACGAATACCTGTTTGATCTGGCCGCGGATCCTAACGAGCAGGAGAACCTGGCGGATTCGAAGCCTGAGCGATTAAGAGGAATGCAGGTGCGCGCGGCGGAAGTGGCTGCAGGGTATGCAGACGGGGGACAACGTTGAGCCGTTACTGCAGCAAGAGCGTGGGGCGATGCCCCGCGGTTAAACGACGGGGTTTGACGTGATTGTCTGTCTTGGTCGCGAGCTGACTGCGGATTCACTACACTGTGGTGCTTCGCGCCAGCTTCTGGTGTTCCGCAGATTCCATTCGATTTTTTCGTCATTTTGACGAACTCGTGGCCAACCGACATCATGACCTCTGAACTTTCTCCTCGCGAAGTACTGGCACTTTGTCGCCAGCGTGAAATTAAAGCGATCGACCTGCGGTTTGTGGATTTTCGTGGCCACCAGCGGCATTTCACGATTCCCGCAGACCAGTTGAACGAAGATAGTTTCGAAGACGGCTTTGGCTTTGACGGTTCGTCGATGCAGGGCTGGCAGGCGATTCATGAAAGCGACATGCTGGTGGTGCCGGATTCGAAGTCGGCATTCGTCGACCCGTTTATGAAGCACACGCTGGCGCTGCTGGGTAACGTGAAGGATCCGGTCACTCACCAGAGTTACGCGCGCGACCCAAGAAATATCGCCCGCAAGGCCGAAAACTATATGCAGTCTACCGGCATTGCGGATCGAGCGATGTTTGGCACGGAGGTGGATTTCTTTGTCTTCGACAGTGTGAAATTCGATCAGAACGAACATGAAGCGTTCTATCATATTCAGAGCTGCGAGGGGCAATGGAGTCGTGGCACGGAGCACGGCAACGGTTCCGGGTACCAGATACGGCGACGCGACGGTTATCTTGCAATGCCGCCCATGGATACGCTGCAGGAACTGCGGACGGATATCATGCTGGCGCTGGGTGAGGCGGGAATTGATGCGCAGGGACAGCACCGGGAAGTTGCGTCCGGTGGACAGTGCGAAATTGCTCTGAATCAGGGGGTGTTGCTGCAGACCTGTGACTGGCTGGTGCGCCTTAAGTACCTTGTTCGTAACTTTTCGGTTCGGCATGGCAAGGTGGCGACATTCATGCCCAAGCCGCTGTGGAATGACAATGGTTCCGGACTGCATCTGCATTTATCGTTGTGGAAAGAAGATGAGCCGCTGTTTGCAGGCTCAGGCTATGGTGGACTGAGCGAAACGGCGATGTTTGCGATGGGTGGGATTCTGCGGCACGCATCGTCGTTACTGGCATTCTGCTGTCCGACCACGAACAGCTATAAACGGCTGATCCCTGGTTTTGAAGCACCGGTCAATTTGTCGTACAGCTACCGCAACCGGTCGGCAGCGATTCGTATTCCGGTCAATTCCGGCAACGAATCGCATCGGCGGCTTGAGTTTCGATGTCCGGATTCGTCGTGCAACCCTTATCTGGCGACATCCGCTGTTCTGATGGCGGCGCTGGATGGAATTGAAAACCGAATCGATCCCGGCAAACCGCTGGACAAAGATCTATACGATCTCGCGCCTGAAGAGCAGCAGAATGTACCGTCCACTCCGTCTTCGCTCGACGCTGCGTTGACAACCCTGGAGGCCGATCACGATTTTCTGCTGCGAGGCGATGTGTTTACTTCTGACGTGGTCGAGCGGTGGATTGCGTTCAAGCGTTCCGAAGAGGTTGCCGCGATCGAACAGCGTCCGCATCCGTACGAGTTCGCGATGTACTTCGATTGTTGACCTTTTGGGGCTGCTTTCGCCACCGAAACGTTCAGGCGATCGGTATTTTGAACGTGACAGCGGGAAAGGCGATTCTGCCTGGTTCGGGATCTGATACGCGGCCCTGTCAGTCACACGGTGCACGTTCCTATCGGCCGTCCCAACGACCAGCACAATCGTCACAGACGCACGGGCTAAACCACCGACCGTTACCACAACTCGACCATTGTCGGGAACAAGCCTCCCTGGTCTGACCTATGTTGCATGAACCTCAACGTTTTTGTCGCTGCGCGGCTGCGGAATTCTACCGTGCCGTGCAAAACTGTTCTGCAAGGGCCGTATCATGCTTGAAGCTGTCGCAAGTCTGTTCACTCGCCAAGATCCACGTCGGGAAGCCGCTCTTGGGCTGGCCCGTATCATCAGCCGTCATGAAATGGCCGGACTCAGTTATGATCAGGGTATCGACCAGGATCGCCGTACTCACGACGAATGGCACGTGGCGATGGGTGTCTGGCTGTGTCGATGTGAATCCACTGACACGGCAGAAGATGTGGATTTTAGTTACGGCGTTCCGGCGGTCACTAATGACATCCGCCGCGAAGGCTTTGGCGTGATGACGCCGGTTAAGCTGGAGCACGAACACTTCGTGATCGCTGTGCCGCATGACGAGGAAGATTCCTGGCAGTTCTTCCGATGTCAGGTCTGTCACAACACCAAACGGCCCGGCAACTGGTTCCAGCTGGGTATTCAGGTCCAGCGGACGATTGAGCTGGAAGGCAGTCAGCGAGCTGCGTTTCGTGAACACATCGCCCGGATCGACGCGTCCGCACAATAGCAGGCGTGGATGGAACTGTTAACGCTCTGCATTGAGGAGTGGCCTTCCATGCACAGCGAATTTCAACAAGACATTGCCGCGGCGTAGCTGTTTAGGCAGCAGGACAGTTGTCAAAATTCAGCCGGAAGTGGTTCCGTCAATTTGTGAGCTGTTCTAAACGGTCACGTTGTCGTTTACTTCTTTGCCGGCGAACTCAAGACGGACATCCTTTACGCGCAGTCTGAAGTAGTCGTTCGCTTCCACTGTCAGCGGTGTGTTTGAAGTCTTTGACAGCTGAATGGCAATGCCCATTCCGGACCCGAAGGAAAAATTACCTCCGGCGTTTGGGTTCCGGAAGTTCTTCGACAGTCCAAACTCGTGCCAATGATCTGTTCCGGCATTGTCGCGTTTCGGATTGATTTCCGCCGAGGCCAGGATCTTTCGATTCGTGATTTGTTTTGCCTGATTGTTGAACTGAAAGAACGCCAGCTCGCATCGGAAATGGCTGAGCAGCATGTTGTCGAAGAATTCCTGAGAGGACGCCTCAGCACGCAGGCGAACTCGCAGACGATACTTTCCGGCAAATGGACTGCGTACTTCCTGAGCGAGAATCGCCATTGTTTTGTCAGTGATCGTGGTGAGCGTTTCGTCTGCGCCGGCACCGACGATTCCTAGGACAGCATGTGACTCGCCGGCTACGCTCGACTCGGGGTCGACAGGTACGAGTCGTACGTTCATGCCTGTGTTGGAAGTCGGCAACGGATCCGCTCGCCAGCCTTTCGGGCGTGAGGCTGCCGTCACCGGGAGCAGGCCCTGATCGAGCCGGAAACCTGTCTGCAGCAAATGTCGATCCGGATCGTACGGAGGAACGCGCAGTACATTTCCGTCAGACATTGAGCGTCGGGATGTTGCCGGAGAATCGCCCAACAGTCCCCAAATGGGTTCTCCTGTGGTGAGTCGATGAAGGCGGCCAAGTCTGTCCGGGAATATGGTCTGATGTTCCATTCCGAGAAGGTGGAACATGGTCGCTGTCAGGTCACCGGGTTCCACTCGTTTGTCCGCCGGATAAGCTCCGTCGTGATCGCTGGCACCGTACACCTGTCCTCCGCTGATTCCAGCCCCGGCCAACACGCAACTGAAGACAGCTCCCCAGTGGTCCCTTCCGCCCTTGGCATTAATCTTCGGTGTTCGACCAAATTCGCCGATGGCAACCACCAGCGTTTCGTCCAGTAATCCTCGCTGCTCCAGATCCTCGATCAAGGCCGAGTATCCCACGTCAAACATCGGGCACAGCACATCTTCAAGTCGGTCTGCGTTCTGCGCGTGGGTGTCCCACAGCGGATTGTCGACAGCGTTGTCCCCCGGTTCTCGCGGCCACTGCACATGCACCAGTCGCACCCCGGCCTCGACCAGACGTCTGGCCAGCAGGACACATTGCCCCCAGCGATTCCGGCCGTATCGGTCTCGCACTTCCTGCGGCTCTTCAGCGATGTTGAATGCTCTGCGCGCCGTTCCCGATGTCAGCAGGTCGAAAGCCTGCTGTTGATAGGTCTCGTAAACCTGCAGCGGCCTGTTCGAACTTCTGAACGACGATTCCAGCTGCCGCAGCAGGTCGTGTCGAAGATGCATTCGAGAGGCTGTAATGTCAGTCGCCTTCAGGCTTTCAATTTCGTATCGACGGCTGGACGGATCACCGACAAATAATTCGGGATTCCACTGCGATCCCATAAATCCCGCCGTCTGGCCCGCCGGCGTCACGTTTTCATTCAGCCGATTGACGTCCGGAAGCCATACGCTGCTGAGAGCCGGCAGGCGGTCAGCAGGCCGCTGCATCTTCACGACCGATCCGAAATAGGGCCAGTCTGTCTCTGAGATGGTGCGGGCGTTGCCACCTCGGTACTTGTAGCCGGTCAGTACCCACGCCCCACTGGACGAATGTATGTTATCATCTGTCGCCATGGAACGAACGACTGCCAGGCGGTCAGAGATTGTGGCCGTGCGAGGCAGCAGTTCACAGAACTGAATCCCTGGAACGTTTGTGCTGATCGGCCGAAATGGCCCTCGGATGCCGTCGGCAGCATTCGGCTTGGGGTCAAACGTTTCGTGCTGGGGCGGACCACCTGCAAGGTACAGAAAAATGATGTTCTTTGCCTTGCCGAACGATGTGCCGGCGCTGAGCACATCGGGCGACTGACCGGCCTGCAATAGCCCGGACAGCGACATTCCGGGAATTGCGAGTGAACCGGACCGAACCACCTGACGTCGGGACATCAGGTGTTGCAGGTTCAGACGGCCTGGAAAAAGTCGCGTCATTGTGACTCGCAGTGGCGATTGTGCAGTCGTTCTCAAGCAGCATGAATATGATAGCCACCAGGCATGGGCAGTTGAAGACGATCGTGGTTTTACGACGATTTCGGTCTGACGCACCGCGGGTCACATCGTGCAGACGCCCCGCCAGTGTCTGAGCGAAAAACGTTCGGAACGTGGCGATTCAGTATTCGAGTGGGACCGGTCATTGCTTCCTGGTAACCGCTGGTCAAAGCTGGCCCGCCACTGCCGAATCTGTCTATGGCGGTGTTCATGCAGATCCCCAATGGATTCTACGATTACTTGCATTTCGGCAGTTTACGCCAGTCGAAACTCGGTCTTCACAGGTGTTATTCCGCCTGTCTTGCCTGACCGGATCTTTCGTCAAGTTCGCGTTAAGCGTTGCTGATTGCAAGACCGATACGATCGATAAGGCGACCCATTCGCCCTCGTTTGTCCGTGGAACTGAGCCTGCAGAAATAATGGCTCCGGAGACCCTGTGATGCTTATCAGACGCATTACCCTGTTCGTATGTGGCCTGTTGTTATTGTTGCCAGTTGCGATCGCCGTTGAAGACGCAAATCCGTTTGCCCGCTGGGATCAACTGAAAAAGGCGACATCGCCAACTCCCACACCGTCGTCGGATCTGGTCCAGCCAAAGGGCAAGGGACACGGTGGTACGGCACAGGGCGCTGTCGAGTACTTTTCAGCCGCAGCGGATGTGCAGGGTGAACAGCAGGAACCTGAAAAGTCGGCGGCCAATAGACGCGAAACGACAGGCACCGCCATCAAGCAGGAACGATTCAAGACGTCTGGGATTGTCAGTCGATCCGCCAGCTCTGCAAAGCGGGCAGTTGGCACACAGCCGTCTGCTGATTCCTGGTCAACATCGTTTGTGCTTCAGCCCGGAGAAACATCATCGCGGAACAGTTTGTCTTCTTCGATGACGGCATTTGATTCCGCAGCTCTCTCCAACGGCCCACCAGTGAAGGGAAAGATCCAACAGGTCAGCGGCGAATTTGGCGAGACGAATCAGCCGGAGTTGTCCGGAAATCCGTTCTCTGAAGTTTTGACAACGCCGGATGGTTCCAGTGGTGTGACTTCATACGCCGCGGCTGAACCTTCGCTGGATGTGGCTGAATTGCCCGCCAGCTCAGAGGAAATCGAATCAGAAATTGCTGACGTCGATTCACTGAATGCTCCTCGTGGTCCGCAGACGCCGAGTGTGTCTGTGCAGTGGAAGCATCATTCCGATTTCAACGTCGGTCAGGAATGTCGCTGCGATCTTGTTGTCGAAAACACAGGGCGTTCGATTGTTCGAAATGTGGTGGCTGAAGCTGTTCTGCCCGCAGGGCTCGAAGTTGTCAGCTCGCAGCCTGCTCCGTCAACGGAGGGCGGGACCGCAAAATGGACGATTGGTGAACTTCAGCCGGGAGAGAAGCATCTGATTGAACTGGTCATAATTCCACGGCAACAGGGTGACGTTGAGTTGAATGCATTTGTACGGATGACTGGAGCCAGTTCATCGACATTTTCTGTGAAGGAGCCCAAAGTTGCAGTCCGGATTGAAGGTCCTGCGGCTGTCGAGGTCGGACAACAGGCCAACTATACCGTTCATGTTGCCAATCCGGGGTCCGGGACGGCAAGGAATGTTGTGATCCAGGCGGCGATTCCGGAAGGGATGAATCACCGTGAAGGAAAGCTGCTGACAATTGAAATCGGAACATTGAGTCCGGGCGAATTCCGTCTGGCTCGTTTGAGTCTGACCGGAGCAAAGGGTGGAGAGCATTCTCTGGCCGTTCGTGTCATTGGAGACGGTGGGCTCGGTGATCAGACGATGGAAACAGTATCTGTCGCGGAGCCGCGTTTGAATATCGGTCTGCGAGGACCGGCGGAACGAATGACTGGACAGAATTGCGAATATGAAGTCGTGGTGGTGAATGAAGGTCGGATGCAGTCCAACAATGTCCGTGCAAAATACCGAGTTCCGGAAGGGTGCGAATTCGTCAATGCGAACCGGGGCGGTAAGTTTCGGGAAGAAGACAGAACCATCGACTGGTTTGTCGGATCGCTGGAGCCGAATCAGGTGAGTCACTTCCGCATTACACTGCGACCGACCGCGGCCGGTACAGCCAATCATCAGGTTGGAGTGATTTCTGAGCATGGTAAGATGACGATGGCTCAGCACGTCACCGAAGTGCTGGGGAATGCTCAGTTGGCTCTCAGGGTTGCCGCCAGTAATCGTCAGGTTTATCCAGGCGACGAAACGGTGTTCGAAGTGAGAATCGAAAACACCGGGGCCAGTCCGGCAGTGAACGTTGGCCTTTCCTGCGAGTTGGCGGCGGGACTTGAGAGTCTTCAGGTATCCGGCCCGTCGGAATACATTGCTGATAACGGAGTGATGGTGTTTCGGTCCATGCCTACGCTGGAGCCTGGTAAGACCGCAGTATTTGCTGTGAGGACGCGATGCGTTCGACCTGGAATTCACAAAATGCGAGTTCGGGTTGCAAGTGAATCCGTCAGTGAGCCTTTGATCGGCGAAGAATCAGCCACCGGCCTGAAGCGATAAACGAGCGGCAGATGTTCCTTCCACCCAGGAAGGAACATGGCTGGATCGTGTCAAGCGAACGCTGCCGTCGCTGCGCAGCTCGGCTAGGGGTATGACAGGTCGCTGCGATGCACCGTAAGCGTATGCGGTTTGTCGCCCTCGATGTTCACTACGTCGTACGTTACCTGTGGATCGTCCTGTGTCGTGTCAAAGGTGACCAATCCGAATGACTGAGGCTTGTTGTAGCTGAAGATCGCCCCGGCTTTTTCCATCGTCGGGTGGATGTGCTGATTGGTCAGACGTGAGGAATTGAATTCGTAGAAGCCGTATCCGTTTTCTCGTTCGATCTTCCAGGCGTCAGACCGATGCCTGTCTGCGGACATCAGCACGACACCTTCGATTCTTTTCTGCTCAATGAATCCCAGGATCTCTTCGTGTTCCTGCTTATAGCCGTTCCATGTGTCCAGGCTGTCGCCCTTGGTGCGGAAGTCCCATGGCACTGACGAGCAGATGACCTTGAATGTGCCGCTGGCGGCCATCAGCTGTTCTTTCAGCCATTGTTTCTGTATGTCGCCCAGCATGGATTTCGGTTCGATTCTGGGGCTGGTGCGGTAGTAGCGGCAGTCGAGCATGATGAAGTCGACATCACCGATATTGAACGTGTACCAGCAGCCAGGCTGAGCATCGCCTCCGCCGTAACCGGGGTTGGCCCAGTTTTGTCGGAAGATCGGAAATGCCCAGTCCTTCTTCCAGAATGGAATGCCAATGTCGGCGCCACCCCAGCTGTCGTTGGTGCTGAAGTCGTGGTCGTCCCAGATTGTGAATACGGGCGAACGAGCGGTCAGCTTTCGCCATTCGGGACGGGATTGACGTCGCTGATAAGTGTACTGCTGCATCACCACGGATTCGGGATCGTCGATGTACACGTTGTCCCCCAGCAGCAAAATTGCATGAGGATCAAAGCTGGCGATCGTGGTCCACATTTTTTCGTTCTCGGGCACATAGCCGGCGCCACCACCGAATGCGATTGTGAACTTTGAAGCCTGGCCCTTCGGCGTGAGCGTACGGAAGCGCTGGTTGGGGTCGTAGTTGAATGGTCCGCGTCCAATTCTGACCGCGTAGTAATATTCGGTGTTTGGTTTAAGCCCCGACGCTTTCGTCACCGCAGTGAAGTCTTCCGCCGCTCGACTCCTCGCGATCTTTGTCCTGGTGCCTTCGCTGAAATTCGGCGATTCGCTCAAGAGAACCTGGACGGCCGCTTCTGCCTGAGTTCGTACCCAGAACGAAGCTGTCGAAGCCGTTACGCTGCCCACGAGTGGTCCGTGAACTGGCTGGGCTGAATATTTGGCAGTGACGTCCTGCAGTATTCCGGTGCCGAGCAGCGGCTTCAACATTTCGCGAGGTCCTGCGATCAGTCGTCCGTCCGGCAGTCCCGCTGTCAGTGCCCGCCCCATAAAGTTCTCAGCGGTTTCGATGTTGCCGCGCTGGCCATGCAGAATTCCCAGCATGTACAGCGTCTCTGCATCGTCCGGGTGCTTCGCCAGATACTGATCAAGGAATGTCTCTGTCTTGTCCAGTTCGCCTCTCAGAATAAACCGCAGTGAAGACTGATGGACTCGTTTGTACTGGTTCTTTTTTCGAAACGACATGTCCGGCTTCGGTCTGCTCGCCCCGCCCAGATCGTAGTCGGGGATGACCTGAGCTACAGACCCGGTTGCGGAAAACAGTGTTATCAGAAACGCCAGATGGAATTGGTGCATTATTACTTTCTCCGATCACCATGTTTGTTTTGTGGTGGGTTGTTGTGGGCGTTGTTTGATAACACGATTCGTGACGACGGTCTGCGTCGGGCGTGTCGAAATTCATGTCCGACAGGAATCCATCCCGCGTCTGCTCAGTTCACATGATAGAGAGCGCAAGGCCGGAGCTTCCGTACTCAGCTTGATTTCCCCGCAGACGTCCATCAGCACAGTCTGATCATCTTCCACCACCGCTTCCGTTGGACGACGTTGTGGACTTCAATTCGTAAAATTCTTCGCCGATGGTATCTCGCAAGGCCTGCTGGAACTCTTTACCCACAGTCACCTGGCAGTCTTTACCGGTCGTCAGAATGTAGCGTATGCGCTGGGGGCCTGTCGCGGTGTCAGTTGTCGTATCGGGTTCGGCAACAGCGGTTGTGGAACCGTCGCCGTTCGTTGCCGGTGCGCCGTCCGTCTGAACGTATGCAGAGGGGATTCCGGGCTGCTCAAGGCTGTCGACCACCAGCACGACATCTGTCGAACCCGGATAGTGGCTCAGGATCTTGCGTACGTTTTCCACGTCTTCCAAAGTGTGCAGACCGCGATCGAATTTTATGGCCACCTGAGACGTAAACTCTTTGTCGGCCTGGTCCAGTGTCATGATGCGATTGATCACGATATTGGGCTCGCGTCCACGACGGTCCACTTTCCCCTGAATAAGGACGATGTTTTCTGTCTTGATCAGTTCTTTGAAGCGATCGTAATCGGACGGCCACGCGATGCAGCGCAGGATGGCCGTTGGGTCTTCAAGGTCGAAATTGGCGTATTTGTTCAGGCCGTTGGCATTGGTCTTTTTGGCGGTGGCGATCTTGATGGAACCAACCATGCCCGCGATGGTTACCGGAGCACCGTCTTCCATGTCGGCGACGTCTTTGTTCTTCGTCTGGGCATACCGTTGAATGCGTTTCGAATGTTGTGCCAGTGGATGTGACGTCAGATAGAATCCCAAGCACTCTTTTTCGATGGCCAGTTTCTGAGATTTGGGCCAGTCGGGAACGTCCGGTAGATTGATCTGAGGTTCATCGCTGCTGCTGCCAGTAGACACATCATCGTCATCTCCGCCAAACAGGTTCATCTGGCCGCTGGCCTTGTCCCGGGCCATCGCCACGGCGGACTGTACAGCTCGATCAACCACTTCCAGCTGTTGTGCGCGATTTCCAGGCAGGCTGTCCAGGGCCCCGACCTTCACCAGAGTTTCCAGAGCACTTTTGTTCAGCGCTTTGGCATCGACGCGTTCTGTCAGGTCAAAGATGTCCTTGAACGGACCGTCTGCATTTCGTGCTTCGACCAGTGCTTCCAAAGCGGCTTCGCCGACGCCTTTGATGGCCGCCATGCCGAAAGAGATACTGTCGCCCACAACCACAAATTCCACCTCCGATGTATTCACATCGGGCGGCAGTACGGCGATGTTCTGTCGGCGGGAATCGTCCACGTGCTCACTGATCCGCTCGCTGCTTTCCATTCCGCAGCTCAGCAACGCGGCCATGAAGTCGACTGGGTAATGAGCCTTCAGATACGCTGTTTCGTAGGCGATTAGTCCGTATGCTGTTGAATGTGATTTGTTGAAGCCATAACCGGCGAACGCGACAATTAGATTCCATAGTTCATCCGCGAGTTGTGTCGGAATGCCATTCGCTTCTGCACCGGCGATATATTCGTCATGAAAGCTGTCGATGATCGACTGCTTCTTCTTGCTGATC